>JALEGB010000098.1 GCA_022760355.1 Neomegalonema sp. | reverse complement strand
TCATAGCGACGGTTGGACATTCAAGCTCCTCCTTTGGGTGCTTGAATCAAAATTCACCGCAAAAGTGAATCCCATTTATGAGTTTACAGCCTAGCGTGGCGTGGTCGAAATCGCCCGCGCCACTTGCGCCCGAACCGCCGCGATGCCGGCGCCAACCGGACGTAGCGTCAGTTCACGGCTGTAGGCGTAATTCGGCCGCTTGATATCGCCCCAATGCGCCACCTGCCCTTCAAGGGACACCCCCAGCGCCACCGGATGCTCGAAGCCGAGCAGCATCATGATGCGCTGGCCGGCTTCCGACACCAGAAAGCCGACAAATTTCTCGGCGCTCTCGGTGCTTGGCGTTTTCGCGGATACCGCCACCGCCGTCAGCATCGGCAAACCGCCGCCCTTTCGGAAGGTCGGCAAAACCAACCGCGTTTTTTTCAGCGCGCTTCGCCCCGTCTCTGAGTAGCTCAGCATTCCTTTGACGTAGCTGTTCGCGATCGCGATGTCGCAGTCCCCCTTCGCGACCATTTTGATCTGGTTCGCGTCGCTGCCCAGCGGCGCCCGCGCGAGATTGCCAATTATCAAATCAAGCCACTTCTGCGCGTAGATGAGATCATATTCGGCGATGACCCCGGTCAACAACTGCACCGAGTAGCTGTGGTCGAGCGCGCGTGAGCAGATACGGCCTTTCCATTTCGGATCAGCCAGATCTTCGTAGGTCGCAATCGCGCCATCGGCGACGCGATCCGCCGACACGAAAAATGCGCGGGTGCGGCGACTTACGGCGATCCAGCGGGCTTTGGAGTCGCGATAGACCTCCGGCACTCGGGCCAACACCTTAGGCGACGTCACCGGTTTGAACACGCCACGCGCCAGAAACCAAGCCATGGCGCCAACATCGCGCGTCAGCACCACATCATAAGGCAGCTCGCCATCCCGCGCATAGATATCGATCAGGTCCTCGATCTCACCATAGGTCACGCGCGGTTTCACCCCGCTCTCGACCTCGAAAGCCGCGAGCAGGAACACGATCAGCCTCTCCTGCCGATCGGTAAAGATCGTCAGCTCTTTTGCGTAGGCGGCGCTTGCCGCTCCCCACAGCAGCAGCGCGATGACTGCATGGCGCATTGTCGCCTCCTCCCATGCCAGCGCTCGCAATGTTCTACTGAGCGGGCGTTCTTTATGATTCCACTGACAGTAAATGCCGTTCGCTTGCGGCGCGAGTGGAGCCGCAGCTAATTTAACCATGCGTGTCGAACAAGCACCTACTGCGGTGGGATGCGCGCATATACTTCAAGCATTTTAAATATAGCGCGCACTCATCGCCCCATATTGTCCACTGCTGACCAACAAAACTTGCCGCAACTGCGAAAGCCCTTCGCATCCGCACAGTGCGCGCCGATCATTTTTAGGCGAGCCCGCGCTATTTCAGCTTTGGACGCCCTGTCAGATCAAATTTCGTCGGCGAAGGTTTCGCTCTCAGCTCGGCGCTGCGAGATACATAGTCGACGATCAGTGACGCCGCCGAACGCGCCGCAATCGCGTCAGACACCGAGTGACGCTGTAGCGGAATTTCGCCCCACTCCGCGACCAGCCCCGCCAACTTCGTCGCTGGCGCAATTGGGTGTTCAAACACCAGATGCATCATAATACGCTGTGCCGTATTCGAGGTCAGAAACTCCACAAACGCCAACGCCTCCTTCGGACGCTCCGCCCCGCGTAGGATTGCTGCGGCGGACAGCATGACGAACCCGCCGCTATCGCGAAATGTCGGCAGCACGATCCGCGTCTTCGCCACCAGCTCCGCCTGATCTCCGAAGGACAGCATCACGCCACGGTAGTAGCTGTTGGCCAACGCGATGTCGCAAACGCCCTGCGCAACCAGCTTAATCTGGGCCCGATCACTGCCCGCAGGCGAACGCGCAAAGTTCGCGCTGAGCCCCTCTAGCCAGACCATCGCCGCTTGACCGCCCTTCTCGGCGATCATGGCTGCGATCAGCTGTTGATTATAACTATGGCTGAGCGGCCGGGAACACAGACGCCCTTTCCATTTCGGGTCCGCCAAATCTTCGTACCGCCGGATCGACCCGGCCGGGACTCGCTCTGCCGAAACATAGATTGCACGGGTTCGGCGGCTCACCCCGACCCAGCGTTTCGCCGGGTCGCGATAGGTCACGGGAACACGCGCCGCCACCGCTTTGGACTCAATCGGCGCGAGCAGGCGCTCCGCAAGCGGCGCTAGCGCGCCAACATCCTTCGTCAGCACAACATCAAACGGCAGTCTGCCCGCCTGCTTGTAACGCTCAAGCAAATCCGACGGATCTCCGTAGACAACCTCGGCTTTCACCCCCGTTGCGACTTCAAACGCCGCAACGAGGAACACCACCAGCCGCTCCTGACGGTCAGTATAGATAATCAGACTTTTCGAATAGGCAGCACTAAAGCTAGCCAGCAGCATCATCGCTGCGACGAGCATCCGCATTCCATTTTCCTCGCTCCCGAGCGGCGACCGCTCAAACCTCCACGGGTACGAGAAACAGTTTTGTCATACAGGTCAACGCGCAGACTTCGCTCAGCATGTCCAACGATAAGCATGCGCATATTTCTCACCCGAGAGCCCGCCCGCCTCGCGCCAGTCGCCCATCCTCATGCCAGCGATCTGAAAACGATGTTTTTTTTCAGATTTCCCGGCGATCCATCATCGTCGCCGACGCTGGCGCCGCCGGTCTAAACCACATGCAAAATGAGGCCTCCAGACAACAGGCGCTGAAAATGAGAACCGAGATGCTCAGTCTCAAGCGCCGCGGAGCAGCGGCGCTGGGCCGGCTAAAATTCCTCTACCCGCAAAATCCGCGGCGCCGCCTTCAACGCTGCGACGATGCTGGGATTGACCGGATAATAGCCGGGCAGCGCAAGCTCCGCCTCCATCGCCTCATCCGCCGGCGCAAGAACCAAATTGATCGGTCCGCATCCACGCGGCGCGGCCCCATTCACGCCAGCACGCGGTTGCGCGTTGCACGCCGCCAACTGGCTTTGAGTTTGGTCGACGCCTTCAACATCGGAAACAAACACGCGCAAACCGCGCGCCGCCGCCCCCGCCACGGCTTTATCGACGGGCTCAACCCCCTCGATCCGCATTTTGACCTGATCCTCAACCTTCTCGGCTTCAACTGCGAGCACAACGGCGCTGCCCGGCTCCAAAAGCTCGCGCGACGCCGCCAGCGTTTCAGAGAAAACAACCGCCTCAAACATGCCCGTCGGATCAGAGAACTGAACGAACGCGAACGGATTGCCCTTCTGACTCTTCCGCTCGCGTTTGGACACGACGACGCCAGCAATACGCCCGGTGTAGCCCCGGCCCGCCGTCGCCGCCAATTCGCTATAGGTCAGCACCCGCTTCCGCTTGAGCGCGCCGATATAATCATCCAGCGGGTGACCAGAAAAATAGAACCCGATCGCCGAGGCTTCTTCCTCGAGCAGCTCCGTCGAGGTCCATTCCACCCCATCCCACAATTTCGGCGGCGGCGTCTCCACCCCGCTGGCGCCAAAGAGGGAGTTCTGACTGGAGCGCAGCTGCTCCATCTCCGCCGCAGAGTACCCAACCAGCGTTTCCACGCTTTGGAAAACCTGCCGCCGCCGCGGCGCCAGCCCATCGAAAGCGCCGGCGCGCGCCAGCATCTCAATCGCACGCTTGCCGATCATCTTCAGATCGCACCGACGCGCAAAATCGAACAGATCCGTGAAGCGCCCGTTCTTCATGCGCTCCTCCGCGATCGCCTTCATCGCCTCGCCGCCCACATTTTTCAGCGCGCCCAAGGCGTAGCGGACTTTGCCGATTCTCTGTCCGTCCGGCCCGTCTTCGTATTCGACCGTAAATGTATCAAAACTGGCGTTGACGTCGGGCGGCAGCAGTTCGATCTCCATCCGATCAAGCTCCTGCCGGTACACCGCAAGTTTTTCCGTGTATTGAATATCGAGGTTCATAACAGCAGCCATGAACTCGACCGGATAGTTCGCCTTCAGCCACCCGGTTTGATAAGAAACATAGCCATAAGCAGCCGCGTGCGATTTGTTGAAGCCATAGTTGGCGAACTTTTCCAGCAGATCAAACACGGCCTGCGCCGTATCCGCGTCGACGCCGTTTTCCGCCGCGCCCTTGAGAAACTTGGGCCGCTCGGCGTCCATAGCCTCCTTGATCTTCTTACCCATCGCGCGGCGCAACAAGTCAGCGCCGCCCAACGAATAGTTCGCCATCTTCTGGGCGATCTGCATCACCTGTTCCTGATAGACGATAATGCCCTGCGTCTCTTTCAGGATCGGCTCAAGCATCGGATGCAGATATTCCGCCTGCTCCTTCCCATGCTTAACGTTGCAGTATTTCGGGATGTTCTCCATCGGGCCAGGCCGATAGAGCGCGACAAGCGCAATAATGTCCTCGATGCAGGTCGGCTGCAGCTGACGCAGCGCGTCTCGCATGCCCTGACTTTCAACCTGGAACACTGCAACCGTATCGGCGCGGCTATAGAGCTCATAGGTCTTCTTGTCGTCGATCGGGATCGCTTCGATATCGACTGTCTCGCCGCGGAGTTTGATCAGATCAATCGCGTTCTGGATGACCGTCAGCGTTTTCAGGCCGAGAAAATCGAACTTCACCAACCCGGCCGGCTCGACCCATTTCATGTTGAACTGCGTAACCGGCATATCCGAACGCGGATCGCGATAGAGCGGGACCAGCTGCTCCAGCGGTCGATCTCCGATCACGACCCCAGCGGCGTGGGTTGAGGCGTGCCGGTATAGACCCTCGATCTTTTGCGCGACATCCAGAAGCTGCGAGACGACGAACTCTTTCTCCGCCTCTTCCTGCAGCCGCGGCTCATTCTGAATGGCGACATCCAGCGGCGTGGGCTTGCCCGGATCATTCGGAACCAACTTACAGATGCGATCGACCTGGCCATAGGGCATCTGCAAAACACGCCCGACATCGCGCAGCGCCGCCCGCGCCTGCAATTTTCCGAAGGTGATGATCTGGGCGACGCGATCGCGCCCATATTTTTCCTGCACGTATTTGATCACCTCTTCGCGCCGATCCTGGCAGAAATCGATGTCAAAATCGGGCATCGAAACCCGCTCGGGATTGAGGAAGCGCTCAAAAAGCAGGCTATAGCGCAATGGATCGAGGTTGGTGATCGTCAGCACATAGGCGACCAGCGAGCCCGCTCCCGAGCCCCGTCCGGGCCCGACGGGAATGTCATGCTCCTTCGCCCATTGGATGAAGTCGGCGACGATCAGGAAATAGCCTGGGAAGCCCATCCGCTCGATAATGCCCAGCTCATATTCGAGCCGCTCATCATACTCGGCGCGCGGGACCGCCGGCGGGTGCTTCTCCAGCCGCGACTCCAACCCCTCCCATGCGAGACGGCGCAGCTCGGCCACCTCGTCATCGGCGAATTTCGGCAGAATCGGCGCATGCGTTTTAGGCCGAAACGCGCAACGGCGCGCGATTTCCACCGTGCTTTCAATTGCATCCGGAAGATCTCGAAACCGTTCAAGCATCTCGGCGGGCGCCTTGAACCGGAATTCTTCGGTTAAGCGCCGCCGATCCTCCTCCGACACATAGCGCCCATCCGCGATGCAGAGCATTGCGTCATGCGCCTCAAACAGCTCCGCCTTGGGAAAGTAAACCTCGTTGATCGCGACAAGCGGCAGCCCCCGCGCATCCGCCATATCGACAAACGCCGCCTCCGTCGCCTCCTCCGGTCCGGTGCGCAGCGCGCCATCCGACCCGTGGCGGTGGATCTCCACATAGAGCCGATCCGGAAACGCCTCCGCCAACCGATCGAGGGTTTGCTCTGCTTTCTTCCTCTGACCAGCTTGCAGTTGCATGCCGACCGGCCCGCGCGGACCGCCTGTCAGACAAATCACCCCGCCGCTGCGGCCCTCCAGCGCGCTCCACGAAACAATCGGGTCCGCATCAGGCGATTCGAGATAGGCGTGGCTGTTGATGTAGGCGAGATTGAGCCACCCCTCCTCGGATTGCGCATACAAGACAATCGGCGCGGGATCCGTGGGCTTATCGCCCGGCTGCAGCTGAGGCGCATAGTCCAGCTTCATCTGGCATCCCATCACGGGTTGCACACCCGCGTCGGAGAGCACCTCCGAGAACTCCAGCGCGCCAAAGAAATTGTCCGTGTCCGCGATGCCGACCGCCGGCATACCGTGCGCGCCGCATAGTTTCGGCAGCGCCTTGACCGCAACCGCCCCTTCGAGCAGCGAATAGGCGCTATGCACGCGCAAATGGATAAAGAGATCGCCCGTCTCTGGGGCCCGCTGTTCGGACATCCGCTCGCCTCTGCTCATGGATCGGCGCCTCTTTCGGGCGCGGTTGGCCGGAGTTAACGAGATCGCGCGCACCGGCGCAAGGCGCGCCGGCACAGCGTCGCATCCTGCTTGCCAGACGCCGCAGCACTGATCATTCTCACACGCGCCATAACGCAGCGATCGCGATCTCGCTCAACCGACGGGGACAAAATGACGTTCAAGGCTCTTTTGGTCGAAAAAGACGACAGCGGCGCGACGAGCGCGCATGTCGCCGAACTCAGCGAAGATCGCCTGCCTGACGGCGACGTAACCGTCGCCGTGGAGTACTCGACGCTTAACTATAAGGATGGTCTGTGTCTGGGATCTGGCGGCGGTCTTGTCCGCTCCTATCCGCATGTGCCGGGAATCGACTTCGCCGGCACAGTCATAGACTCAAACGACGCCCGTTATACGCCGGGCGACAAAGTAATCCTGACCGGTTGGCGCGTCGGCGAAGTCCATTGGGGCGGCTATGCGCAAAAAGCCCGCGTCAAAGCGGATTGGCTCGTTCCCCTGCCGCAGGGGCTCGACACGCGCCAGGCGATGATTGTCGGCACCGCCGGCCTGACCGCAATGCTTGCTATTCTGGCGCTTGAACAGCACGGCGTCGGCGACGGGCCGATCCTTATCACCGGCGCGTCTGGCGGCGTCGGATCTGTCGCCGTCGCGTTGTTGGCGGCGGCCGGCCGCAAGGTCGCCGCGGTGACCGGTCGACCGGAAAATGCTGACTATCTTCACCGTCTTGGCGCGACTAAAATCGTCGCGAGGGACGAAATCGCTGAAACGGTCAAACGTCCGCTGGAAACCGAAAAGTGGGGCGGCTGCGTCGACGCGGTAGGCGGTCCGATGCTGGCGCGGGTCCTCGGTCAAATGCAGTATGGCTGCTCGGTTGCGGCCGTTGGCCTGGCGGGCGGCCCGTCTCTTCCCGCGACCGTGATCCCGTTTCTATTGCGTGGCGTAAATCTGCTGGGAATTGACAGCGTGATGAAACCCTATGACGCCCGGGTAGCCGCCTGGCGCCGCATCGCGAACGAAACGCCGTTATCACTGCTTGAGGGAATGGCGCGCCCCGCAACTCTTGCCGATCTGCCGCAGCTGGGGCGGGATATTCTAGACGGCAAAGTAACCGGTCGCGTGATCGTCGACGTTAACGCTTGATCTCCTAGGGTGCGAACTCATAAATCTGGTCGTCGCCAGCCCGTCAAACGCGCTTTTGGGGCAGGAATCGGCGCGACGGCGGTGTGGTTCCACCGGCGAGCGTCGCTGACACACCCCAGAAGCGCGTTTGA
>JALEGB010000097.1 GCA_022760355.1 Neomegalonema sp. | reverse complement strand
TGGCATGATATGGGCGGCGACCTTGATCGGTTGAGAGCCCTGCGCGGCGAAGACGCCGTCGAAATCTCAGATCATGATCACGCAATTTGGGAAAAACGCATTGACGCGCTGATGGTCCTTCTCAGCGCCAAAGGGCTGATCACCGTCGATAGCCTGCGGCGTGCGCTGGAGGATATGGGCGAGGACGCGTTTGAAAAACTGTCCTACTATGATCGATGGGCCCAGGCGGTGACGCAAAATCTCATTGATAACGGCCATCTCACCATCGAAGAGCTCCGCGCGCGCATGCAAG
Source organism: Neomegalonema sp. (assembly GCA_022760355.1). GTDB lineage: Bacteria > Pseudomonadota > Alphaproteobacteria > Rhodobacterales > Rhodobacteraceae > JALEGB01. The sequence goes on along the minus strand of JALEGB010000097.1, from coordinate 6,190 downwards.
AAGTGTCGGAGCGGGGCGAAACCTACGGCCAAGCCGCCGCGCCTGATCGCGGAGGCGACGATGGTTGACGCGCCGCCTAATTTCCTCCCCCCTTATTGGGACGCCTCAGCGCCGCGCCCGCGCTTTACGATGGGCAAGCGCGTGCGAGTGCGCCCTGGCGCGCCGATCGGGCATGTGCGCACCCCCGCCTATGTGCGCGGCCGCTCGGGCGTGATCGAGCGGATTTGCGGACATTTTCACGATCCGCAGGAACTCGCTTATGGCCGCCAAAACGGGCCCAAACTCCCCCTCTACCGGGTGCGTTTCGCGCTGGTTGATCTGTGGCCGAACGACAGTGGGCTAAACGCTGACGCGGGGTTCGGCGCAAGCGATACGATCGACATTGAGATTTACGAGCCCTGGCTGGAGCCCTTCTTCGACTATAGCCGCGATGTCGGCGAAGAGGCGGCGCGGCTGGAAGGGCTGATGCGCGAAGGGGATGGGTGAAATGCCGCATGATCACGCCGAACTGAGCCCATCTGGCCATCCCTACCGCCAAGACCTCGATGCGCCGCTCACCCGCTTCCAGACGATGGAAATCGCTGTCCGGGAATTGCTGATCGAAAAAGGCGTGCTGACCGCTGAGGAAGTGGCCGCCCAGATTGCCCGCATGGACGCCCGCTCGCCGCGTAACGGCGCTGCGGTGGTTGCGCGGGCTTGGGTTGACCCCGCCTTCAAAGCGCGGCTGCTCGCCGACGCCTCGGCGGCCTGCCGCGAAATGGGGTTTGAGATTGACGGGCTGAAACTGATTGCGGTCGAAAATACCGACCAGACCCACAATCTCGTCGTCTGCACCCTGTGCTCCTGCTATCCGCGCAATCTGATCGGCCCACCCCCCGATTGGTATAAGGAGCGCGCCTATCGCACCCGCGCCGTTCGAGCGCCGCGCCCGCTGCTGCGCGAGTTCGGGCTGGAGCTCGCGCCGGATATCCGCCTGCAAGTTCATGACAGCACAGCGGATATGCGCTACATCGTGCTGCCTCAGCGGCCGGCGGGCGCCGAAGGCTGGTCGGAAGATCAGCTCGCTGCGCTGGTTACACGCGACTCGCTGATCGGGGTCGGCGTCGCGCTGGAGCCGCGTCACGTCTCTTCAGCGAAAATCTCTTAGCCGAGACAGCCGCTGGGCCGGCGCCAGGCTTTCTTGGCGCGCTAGGAAACAAACATGGACGCTCGGGGCGGAACTCACTCACAGCTGGCGGGCGGCGGCGTCGCAATCGGCGTGTCATTTATGCTGTTGGCCACCTTCTTCCTGCCGACAATGGACGCCTTCATTAAGGAGCTCAGCACCCGCGGCTATACGTCGGCGCAGCTGGCCTGGGCGCGCTATATCGGGCAAAGTTTGATTTTGCTGGTCGTGTTCGCGCCGCGTTTGCGGCAGATCGCGCGAACTCAACATCTCAAGCTGCAGCTGATCCGCTCTTTCTTCCTGCTCGGCGCGACGCTGTCCTTTTTCACCGCGCTGCTGAAACTGGAAATCGGCGACGCCGTAGCGATGATGTTCGCTGCGCCCCTTATCGTCACCGCGCTGGCGGGGCCGGTTCTGGGCGAGCAGGTCGGCCCGTGGCGATGGAGCGCCGTGATTGTTGGATTCTGCGGCATGCTGCTGATCGTGCGGCCGGGCGCGGAGAGTTTCAGCTGGTACTCAATCGGCGCGGTGCTGGGCGCGGCATTCTATGCGCTCTACCAGATCTCCACGCGCTGGCTTTCCAGCTCCGAGCGGCCCGAAACGACGCTGTTTTACTCCGCGCTGGTGGGCGCTGCAGCGCTTTCCGTCGCCGCGCCGTTCTTCTGGATCACGCCGAGTTGGGAGGATGTCGGGTTGATGACCGCCGCCGCCCTATCGGGCACGCTGGGGCATCTGTTCATCATCCTCGCAATGCGCGCCGCGCCGGCCTCGCTCCTATCGCCCTTTACCTACGCCAGCCTGTTCTGGGCGCTGCTCTATGGCGTCATCTTCTTCGGCACCCTGCCCGACACGCTCACCTTCGTTGGCGTGGCGATCGTCGTGGCCGCCGGACTGGTCATTCTGTGGCGCGAACGGCAAAACGCGGCCGCTCGGCGCGCGCTTGGGTAGAGCGCGCCGAACCTAAACACGGCCAGCGCGCCCCTCACTGGCCCTAACCTTTGCCGAGCAGCTTGAGCACATAGGCGTTCACAAGCGCGAAGTGGAAGCCGTAGGCCGTCAGCAACGCGCCCAGAGCACCGCCATACCAGAAGCCAACGATCGGGCGGCTGATCCGCTCGGTCTTATTAATGAAGCCTGCTGTCGACACGACGCCGGAAGACCGTTTGAGACCGCTCTGCGCAAACCACTCGCCATTTTCCCGCGCGCCGCGGATGAGGTAGTACAGATACTCGTCCGTCCGGCGCTCGACAGCTTGCAGCGCCCGATAGATCTGCACCACATTGCCGTGGCGATGACGGACGCTTTCAACCAGGTCAAACGTGATATTCAGCGCTAACGGCTTGTCGTGAATGACTTTCTTCGTCACTTCGACCTGCGCGCCGGTGCGCTCGAACAGCTCGCGCTTAATCTGCTCCCCGCTGACATCGGAAAGCACGCCGCGCACAGTCTCAAGCGCGGCGTCTAGATTCGGATTCGGCTTCGATTTGTCGGCCGCCCGATACTCGAAACGAAACTCGGCGATCGGCATGGCGTCCCCCTAAATTTGCGTCATCAGTCTGACGTTGGCGCCTGGTTGACCAGACGCGCCCCTCTCTTAGCCCTCAACGGCGGAACATTGCCGCGATCTCCACATGTGGCGACCACAGAAACTGATCGACCGGCCGCACAACGCCCATGCGCCATCCGCCGTCCATCAAGATCTTCGCGTCGCGCGCGAAGCTCGCAGCATCGCAGGACAGGCTAATCACTCGATCTGCGGCGAATTTAGGGACGGTGCGTGCGATTTCTCGCATTTGCGCCTCCGCGCCCGCGCGAGGAGGGTCCAACACCACCGCGTCCACGCCTGCAAGCTCCTCCGCCCGCAGCGGTCGACGAAATAGATCGCGCGTCACCGCCGCCACCCGCCGCACGCCATGCGCGTTGCGCGCGGCCCGATCCATCGCCGCGGTAAGCGCCTTCTCGCCTTCGACCGCCAGCACCTCGGCGGTCTGGGCAATTCGCAGCGCAAATGTTCCCACGCCCGCGAAGAGATCCGCAACCCGCGTCGCCCCGCCTACGCCCTCTGTAACGATCCGCGCCAACGCCGCCTCGCCCTCCGCCGTCGCCTGCAAAAACGCGGCGGAGGGCGGCTCCACCATTGCCGGGCCAATGCGAAGTCGGGCCGGTCGTCGCCCCGCCACCAGCTCGCCATTCCAGCTCAGCCGCGCGACATCCGCCGCCTCCGCCCACTGCGCCGCCGCCTCGCGCAGCTCCAGATCCAGCGCCTTGCCCTCCTCAACCGCCACATCGAGCCCATCCTCATAGGCCGTCGCCCAAATACCGATGGGCCGGCTGCGCGGGGCGGCCAAGCGGGCCAGCTCTTCCAGTTTCGGGCGCGCGTCCATCAGCTCCGGCCGCAACAGCAAACATTCCTGGATCGGCGCCAGCGTGTGCGCGCCCGCCTCGCGAAAACCGAGCAGGACGCTCTTTTTAGTTCGCATCGCGGAAAATCGCGCCCGGCGCCGGCTGCGCGGCGGCGAGATCTCGACATCTGCAATGTCAGCGTCGATCCCCTGCCCGCGCAATGCGCCAGCGATCCGATCCCGTTTCCACTCGCCCAGATCCGAAAGTGATATCTGTTGGAACGCGCACCCCCCGCAGGTTCCGGCATGGGGGCATGGCGGCGCGATCGCGCCAAATCGAGCCGACAGCTCCTCCAGAAGCGCTGTCATCGCGGCGCCTCCGTCGCCGCTTCACGTTGAGCGGCGAGCAAAAACTCACGATTGCCGTCGCCCCCAAGAATTGGGCTGTCGATCACGCCGAGCACGAACCATCCTTCATGTCTAAAATACGCCGCAATATCAGCCGCGGCCTGTTCTTGAGCTGCGACATCCCGCACAACGCCGCCCTTGCCGATCGCAGCGCGGCCCACTTCGAACTGGGGCTTTACCAGAACCACCGCGCGCGCGCGCGGCGCCAATAGTCGGAGGGGCGCCGGCAGCGCCTTCAGCAAGGAGATGAAGGAGAGATCGGCGGTCAACAGATCTGGCGCGTCCGGCACGTCCGCCTGCGTCAAGGACTTTACATTCATTCCAGAACGCTCAACCACCCGCGCGTCGCTCGCGATGTTCGGGGCCAGCTGCCCTGCGCCAACATCAACGGCATAGACGCGCCGCGCGCCCTGCTGCAGCAGCACTTCGGTGAAGCCGCCGGTCGAAGCGCCAAGATCGAGCGCGACTGCGCCGACGGCGCTTAAACCGAAATGATCCAATGCATGTGCAAGCTTCAACCCGCCACGCGATACGTATGGCAGCGCCGCAGCCGCTCGCTCCGGGTCCAGAGTCAGGCGCGCGCCCTCTGGCACCGCAAACGACGCCCGCGAAACCGCGGCGCCGTCGCAAAACACGGCGCCGGCTTTGATCAGAGTCTGCGCGCGACTTCGGCTATGCGCCAACCCAATTGACACCAGCTTTTGATCCGCGCGCATCCGGCTTCCGTTTCCCTGGGCGGCGGCTCACCGTTTGTCGAGCGCAGACCGCATTTGCTTGATCGCATGCGCTTTTACTTCCGAAACCACGCCGCTATCCTGCGCAGTCGCAACGCTGATCATCATCCGCTCCAAATCCGAAGCAAGACGCGCGCGATCTTCATATTTGGTGATGTTGATGAGCCTTCGCGTTAAACGCCGCAAGCCCTCATCGGCGTTTGGGCTCTGCGCCGCGAGCCAACGGCCGAAAGTCGCGATATCCGTCGCTTCAGACATCGAGGCGCGAAACACCTCTCGACATGCTTGAACGCTGGCCGTGGTTGCTTCGGCCACCGGATCCCCTTCGAGCTTCGCGAGCGTCGCCAGCACTCCCGCGGCGATGAGGCGCGCATCGTTGGGTCTTAGGCATGACGGCGCCGCCGCCGCCATGCGCATCAGGTCACAAACTCAGCGCTTACGGACGATCAGCTCGCCGCACCCAGCGGAAACGATTCCGCCCCGCAGAACGCCGTCGCTGATCTCGCCGTCGAACCGAGCGCTGGTGTATCCGGTTGGCCGCTTGATCCAACGGCCAGGCGTCGCCTCAACCCAACCGGCCTCATAGGAAATCTGAACATAGAACTCGCCGCTGGGCACGCCTGGATTCTCATCCAATGCGTAAAAGCGGAAGCGCCCGCGATAGGTTCCGTCTGGATTTTTACGATCGATGGTCAGCGTCAGCCCGGTTTTCCCTTGCGGGCAAACATAATGACCGACCCAACGTCCGATCAGACCAGCGGCGTCCTTCTCTTTGGTCGCCGGCGTCTTCGCCCGCGGCTTGGCGCGGTCTTCGTCGTAGCTATCGTCATCCGCGTATTTTTCGTCGGCGTAACGATCATCGTCCTTGTCCAGCTCATCCGTCCGGGTTTCGTCGCGATTGCCGGCGCTGGCGTTAGAGGTGGCGAACTCATCCTCAGGCGACCGATCCGCGCGGCGCGGCCGCGTCGGCGCGGATTTACGCACGTCGGCGCCATTTGCCGAGGCGGCGGACTTTTCGATCGCGCCGAACTCGTCATCCGGCAAAGCTGCGCGCGCCGGCTTATCGCCCGCCGCGGGGCGTTTCTTGGCGCTGGCTTTCGCCTTCGGATCGTCGATGTCTTTTTCGTCGCCCTCATCCAGAGGCTCAGCCACCTTCGCCGGCTTATCCGCAGCAGCGGGCTTTTTCTTTACCGCGGCCTTTTCCTTCGGCTCGGCGCCCTTTTTCGCGGCCCGATCCGCTTCCGGTTGCGGTTGCGGCTGATCACGAGCTGCGGTCTCATCCTCCGCCGGCTGCTCTTTTTTATCGGCCTTTTTGACCTCGGCCGGATCGGCGCTTTCGGGCTTAGCCTTCGGGCGCACGGCCTCTTTGGCCGGCGCTTTGTCGTCTGCGACAGGCGCTTCTTTCGCAGCGGTCTCGTCTTCCGGCAGCGGCGCTTCTTTCGCAGCGGTCTCATCTTCCGGCAGCGGCGCTTCTTTCGCAGCGGTCTCGTCTTCCGGCAGCGGCGCTTCTTTCGCAGCGGTCTCGTCTTCCGGCAGCGGCG
>JALEGB010000011.1 GCA_022760355.1 Neomegalonema sp. | reverse complement strand
CACGCGAATCAGGCGTCAACGACCTTGAACGCCCCCCAGCGGCGCCGCGTTTCCGCTGCGCCGCGCCGATCCTGGCGCCATACGCGCCTAAAGCATGCTTGGGACGACCTGATCGGGCGGCCGGTGGCCGTCGGCGAAGGTCTTGATGTTGAGAATCACCTTCTCCCCCATCTCAATCCGCCCCTCGATGGTCGCCGACGCCATATGCGGCAGCAACATGACGTTTTTCAGCGCCTTAAGCTCAGGATCAACGTCCGGCCCATGCTCAAACACGTCAAGCGCGGCGCCCGCCAGATCGCCTTTCGCCAACATTCGGATCAGCGCCTTCTCATCGACAACCTCGCCCCGCGCGGTGTTGACCAGATAGGCGGTCGGCTTCATCAACTTCAGCCGCCGCGCACTCAGCAGATGGTAGGTCGCCGGCGTGTGCGGGCAGTGGATCGAGAGAATGTCCATGCGGGCCAGCATCTGATCGAAGCTGTCCCAATACCGAACGCCGAGCTCCGCCTCGCGCGCTTCAGGCAACCGCAGCCGATCGTGATAATGGACTTGCAGGCCGAAAGCGACGGCGCGCCGCGCGACCGCTTGGCCAACCGCGCCCATGCCCAAAATGCCGAGCCGCTTGCCGCCAACGCGTTGACCAAGAAGATGCGTCGGCGACCAACCGCCCCACGCGCCCTCATCCATCATCCGCATCCCGTCCGCCAACCGGCGCGGCGCGGCCAAAATCAACGCCATCGTGATATCGGCGGCGTCTTCCGCCAGAACGCCGGGCGTATTTGTGACCAGAACGCCGCGGCTGCGCGCTGTCGCAACGTCAATATGGTCGAAGCCGGCGCCGTAGCTCGCGATCAGGCGCAGGCGCCCCCCCGCTTGCGCCAGCAACGCCTGATCGATGCGATCGGTCACCGTAGGGATCAGAACATCCGCATCGCGCATCGCCGCCGCCAGCGCCTCACGCGTCATCGGCTCGTCCGCCTCATTGAGCGATACATCGAAAAGTTCAGCCAGCCGCTGCTCGACCGGCTCCGGCAGTTTACGCGTTACGACAACGCGAAGCCGTTCGCTTGCGCCGCCGGTTGATCCTTGCGTGGCCACTCGCTGTTCCATTCCGCCCGCTCCTTGAACTTACCCTACCATACACTCGTGGTTCGCCGGGCCAAACCACGCGCGCCTTGTTGCGTCGCCCTCATGCGCCGAGGTGATTTTTGCGCCTCCGACGGGTAGGAGTGCGGAGCGCGCGAAATCCGGACGCGCCTCGCTCCTCCTAGCAGGGCGCAGCATTGAAAAGGAAGGCGAAATTGACCAGGATGGTTATAAAATTTCTTTTTCACGCCGTTTTCGTAAACTTTTTTGCGAATTTAACGGGTATTTTAATGGTTTTGATGCTGGCAGGCGCTTTCGCCGCAGCGCAAACCCCAAAATTGAGCGCAAAAGCGCCAGGCTGCGACAGCCGTGTGACCGGACGAGTCGGGCCGTCAACCAAACAGCCGCTGCCTCGGTTTGAAAGCATTAAGGCGGCAAAAGCCAACTTTCGACGCGGCCCCGGGGCGGAACACGAAATCGACTGGGTGATCACCCTACGGCATTTGCCAGTCTGCATCATCTCCGAACATGAGCGCTGGCGGCGGGTCGAACTGCCGACCGGAGAGCGCGGCTGGATCCACGCCGCCTTGCTCAGCAGCGCGCGGTTCGCCCTTTTCGCAGAAACTCCAGGACAAATTCGCGACGCGCCGAAACCTGACGCCGCAGCGTTGCGCACAGCCCCGGCAATGGCGCCGCTTTCTCTGTTGGAATGCGCCGGGGCGTGGTGCGAAGTTGCCTTTGATGGGGAGCGCGGATATGCGCTCAAAGGCGAATTATGGGGCGTCCGATCAGTGAATGAGCCGAAATGACGCTTTTCTGTGCGGGATTTCGAGGTTGGCGCCATTGCCAGTTTAGTGGGCCGATGCTACCTCCGCGGCTCGAGGCCGTGTTCAGAGAGCGGACGACGGCGCGGGAGCGGGCATGACGAAACAGAGCAGCTACAGTTACGAAGACCTTCTGGCATGCGGGCGCGGGGAGCTTTTTGGCCCGGGCAACGCGCAACTGCCGGCGCCGCCAATGCTGATGATCGATCGGATCACGGAAGTGGCCGAAACCGGCGGCGAACATGGTAAGGGCCGCATCGTCGCTGAGTTCGACGTCAACCCGCAGCGTTGGTTCTTCGATTGCCATTTCTTGGGCGACCCGGTGATGCCTGGCTGCCTGGGGCTGGATGGGCTTTGGCAACTTGTCGGCTTCTATCTCGGCCGCCTGGGCGCGCCTGGCCGCGGCCGCGCGCTGGGTGTTGGCGAAGTCAAACTGTCGGCGATGGTCGTCCCGACGGTTAAACGCCTGCGCTATGTTGTCGACTTTAAGCGCGTCATAATGCGCCGCTTGGTCCTAGGCGTGGCGGACGGCATTGTCGAAGCCGACGGCGATATCGCCTACACCGTCAAAGACCTGCGCGTCGGCTTGTTTCAAGAGGAAGCGGCGCAATCGCAAGGCGCCTGAGCGACGTCCGCCGCAGGGCGTCAGAGAATGAGTGCTAAGCGCTGAAGCGCTAGATCGAAGGAAGCTGCAAATGAGACGCGTCGTCGTCACCGGCATGGGCATCGTCTCCTCGATTGGATCCTCCACCGAGGAGGTGACCGAATCGCTTCGCACGGGGCGCTCGGGCATCAGCTTTGCGCCCGAATATGCGGAGCTCGGGTTCCGCTGTCACGTCCATGGAAAACCGACCGCCGATGTCGAGGCCTTGGTCGATAAGCGCATCCGCCGCTTTATGGGCGACGGCGCCGCCTGGAACTACATCGCAATGAAGCAAGCCATTGCGGATAGCGGGCTTGAAGAAGCCGATGTCAGCAATGAGCGCTCGGGCCTGATCATGGGCTCCGGCGGCCCGTCGACGAAAAACCTGATCGCGGCGGCGGACATCACGCGCGCAAAAGGACCCAAACGGGTTGGGCCCTTCATGGTGCCGCGCGCAATGTCCTCGACGAACTCCGCAACGCTTGCGACGCCGTTCAAGATCAAGGGCGTGAACTACTCGATTACCGCCGCCTGCTCGACGTCGGCCCACTGCATCGGCGCCGCTGCTGAGCAAATTCAGTTTGGCAAGCAGGATGTGATGTTCGCCGGCGGCGGCGAAGAGCTGGACTGGACCCTGTCCGTGCTGTTTGACGCGATGGGCGCGATGTCTTCCGGCTATAATGACGCGCCACAGAAAGCCTCCCGCGCGTTTGACAAAGCGCGGGACGGATTTGTGATCTCCGGCGGCGGCGGCGTTCTGGTGCTCGAAGAGCTTGAGCGAGCGCAAGCGCGCGGCGCAAAGATCTACGCCGAACTGACCGGCTACGGCTCGACCTCGGATGGCTATGATATGGTGCAGCCATCCGGCGAAGGGGCGATGCGCTGCATGCGGATGGCGCTCGGCCAACTGCGGCCGGAGCATAAGGTCGGCTATATCAACGCACATGGCACATCGACCCCGATCGGCGACATCCGCGAGATGGAAGCCGTGCGCGAAGTCTTCGGCGCCCAGATCGCCAACGGAACCGCGCCGCTGATTAGCTCGACCAAGTCGCTGACCGGTCACAGCCAGGGCGCAACCGGCGTGCAGGAAGCGATCTACAGCTTGCTGATGCTGCAGCATGATTTCATCGCCGCATCAGCGAACATTGACGAACTCGACCCAGAATTCGCGAACGATCCCATCGCGCTGGAGCGCGTCGATAATGCGGGCCTGGATAGCGTGATGTCGAACAGCTTCGGCTTCGGCGGCACCAATGCGAGCTTGGTTTTCTCGAAGCTGCGGGACGCTTAATCGCGCAACCGCGGGCGAAAGAAGCCTACGAGGCGCAGGCGCTTGCGCCAGCGCGAAGAAAGACGAAAGCATATGATGGCGACAGAAGCGGCTGGAACGGGCCTGACCAACGGTCTGATGGCGGGAAAACGCGGCCTTGTAATGGGCGTAGCGAACGACCACTCGATCGCATGGGGCATCGCAAAAGCGCTGCGCGCGGAGGGCGCCGAACTCGCTTTCACTTATCAAGGCGAGGCCTTCGGGCGGCGCGTAGCGCCGCTTGCAGAGACTCTCGACTCGAAAATTGTGCTGCCGGCCGACGTTATGAGCGACGAAAGCCTGGACGCTTTGTTCGCCAAGCTTGAGGACGAATGGGGCGAGATCGATTTTCTGGTTCACGCCATCGCCTATTCGGATAAGTCCGAACTGCGTGGCCGTTTCATGGATACGAGCCGCGAGAATTTCCGCCAAACGATGGAAATATCCTGCTTTTCATTCGTAAATGTCGCCAAACGCGCCCAGCCGCTGATGAAGAATGGCGGCTCGGTTGTTACGCTCACCTATCTGGGCTCCGACCGCGTGATGCCGAACTACAATATCATGGGCGTCGCGAAGGCCGCGCTGGAGGCGAGCGTGCGCTACCTCGCCTTTGACCTCGGCCCAAGCAATATCCGGGTCAACGCGCTGTCGCCGGGGCCAATGCGCACTCTAGCCGGCTCGGCGATTGGCGGCGCGCGCAAGGTGTTCCGTGAAACCGGAGAGAACGCGCCGTTGCGTCGGAATGTTTCGCTCGATGATGTCGGCGGGGCCGCGTTGTTCACCCTGTCGCCGCTGGGCGCTGGCGTAACCGGCGAAGTGCTTTATGTCGACTGCGGCTACCATGTGATGGGCATGGCGGCCGAGGACAACCTTAGCGATTGAGCGGGCGACACCGCCCTCTCGGCGTCGCGCAGCGTCAGGAGCTCACCGTTGGGCCAGGTTGGAGGCATTTCCGCAGTCAGCGCCCTTGAATGGGTGCTGGGGGCCGGCACCATTTTCCTCTTTGCGTCGCTCGTGCGGCCGGCGATCAACAGCCGGCGCTGGAGCATCGCGCTCGATTTAAGCCGCGAAGCGATCACGATGAGCGTACTCGGGCTGGTGTTTCTGCTGGTCATCTTCCGCAGCCCTGTGATGGTCGCGGCGGTTCTCTTCGCAGTGGCGGTGCATGAATATGGGCACGTGCTCGCTTATCGCCTGATCGGACATAGCAATCCAAAATTTCAGTTCGTCCCCTTCGGCGGCGTCGCCTATTCTGGCCAACATTACGGCAGCAATCGCGAAGCCTTCTTCGTCGCGATGATGGGACCCGGCTTTAGCCTGATTCTCGTGGTCGCCTTGCTGCTTGTGGCCAAAGGTCTCGTGCAGGTCAATTTTGAACTGGCGCACCTAGCCTTCCTGATGGCCTTTTGGGTCGGCATTCTGAATGCGATCAATTTGTTGCCGCTCTATCCTTTTGACGGCGGCCGCGCCCTACAATCCATCGTCAGCAACCTTGGTCCGACACGGATGCGCTCGACCATGATGGTGGCGACGTCGGTAACGACCGGGCTCATCGTGGTCGTCGCCATTGCCAATGGAATGTGGTTCCTACTCATCTTCGCGCTGATCGGCCTGCTTCAAGCCGACCGTCATATCGACTATGCGGCGGCGCTGCCGCGTATGAGCAAGGGAGATGCGTGGCTATGTGCGTTAATCTATATCGCCACACTGCTGGCGTTGGGCTATCTAGCGCGAAACCTGCTTTTGGCGCAGGTGGTCGGCTCCTTTAAATATTTCGGTGGGCTGCTCAGCCCATAGCGGCCTCGGGTCAACCAGCCGGATCGGAGTTGACTACGCCTTGCCCGCATCCGCGTCCGCGGCGGGATCCTTAGGGTCCTTTGGGTCAAGGGAGTCCTGGGGGTCGGGGAAAACCCCTTCCGGCGGATCAGACACTACGCGGCGCGCGCCCAGATCGATATGCGGGACTGCGTCACGCGTAAATGGCAGAAGGGCGGGATGCTTCAAGGCGGCGGAATGGACTTCCAAAAAATCGCCCGCTCCATAGTTTTGCACGGATCTGACAACGCCGAGCTCATTGTCAGCCAGATCAACCACGACCATGCCGATAAGATCCGCATGGTAGAATTCATCCTCCTCAAGATCCGGCAAACGCTCCCGCGGAACATACAGGCGCACGCCCCGCAACGCCTCGACCTGTTCCCGCGTTTCAACGCCGGAGAGGCGCGCCGCTAAGCCGCCCTTGACCATCCGCGTAACGCGGATCTCGAACGTGCGGGCGCCGTCCTCGGTCTCAAGCGGGCCATAGTCGCCAATCGCTTCAGGGTCGGACGTGAACGGCTTAATTCGCGCTTCGCCGCGCACGCCAAAAGCGCCGGCGATCGCGCCGACGCAAACGCGCTCGCTTTCGCTCGTCGCTTCACGCTTGTTCGCCATCGCCGCATCCTCTTCCAAGACGCGCGCCACCGCGCTGGGGCTCTTCCAAGAGCGCGCCGCCGCACTGGGACCCGCATCAGCTCAGCGAGCCCCATTGGCGGCAAGCAGCCTTTATTCGGCTGCTTCCTCAGCCGCCGCGGCAGCCTCTTCGGCCTTCGCCTTACGCTCTTCCTCGCGCTCTTTCGCCTTTTGGCCCGGCTCCGCCTTCTGCGGGTTGTTGCGGGCTTTCTTCGGCAGGATCTCGGCGCTCTCCAAGAAGCGCTGGATCCGATCCGTCGGCTGCGCGCCTTTGGCGATCCAGTCTTTGATCTTCTCGATGTCCATCACAATCCGCTTTTCATGGTCTTTCGGCAGCAGCGGGTTGTAGGTGCCGAGCTTCTCGATAAAGCGCCCGTCGCGCGGCATACGGCTGTCAGCCGCGACGATACTGTAGAAAGGGCGTTTTTTCGAACCACCGCGCGCAAGGCGGATTTTGATGGCCATGGTGAGATCTTTCTTAGCAGAGGAAGCGTCAGCTGCGCTGGGCTTCGTGATGTTGGATAACTTCTTTGATGACGAAGGCGAGCAGCTTTTCGGCGAAATCCGGGTCGAGCCCAGCCGAAATCGCCAACTCGCGCAGGCGGGCGACCTGGCGCTCCTCACGCGCAGGATCGGAAGGCGGCATCTCATGCGCCGCTTTTAGGGCGCCGACCGCTTTCGTATGGCGAAAGCGCTCAGCGAGGATATGGATCAGCGCAGCGTCGAGATTATCGATGCTCGCGCGGTGGCGCAGCAGCTCTTCTTGAGCTGCGCTATTTTCTACAACAGCGCTCATGCGGCTCTCTCCCCAGAAGCAAGCGTCACGATGCTCGCAAAGTTGCGCGCGCTCATTTGCGCCTCTTTTTCTTTGGCTTGCCGCCCCCAAGGCCGGTGAGCCCTCCTGGCGGCGTTGGCAGGCCGCCTAAACCCGGAAGGCCGGCGCCGGTGGGCAGGCCGCCCAGACCGGGAAGCGCGCCGCCCGGCGCTTTCGCGTCTGTTGGCGCACTCGCGCCGCCAAGGGGAAGACCCGGCGCGCCGCCAGGAAGCGCGCCTGGCGCCCCCGCCGGCATCCCCGGCGCGCCGCCGCCCATCCCCATCATCGAAGCGAGGCCGCGGGCGAAGCCTTGCTTGCCCATCTTCCCCATCTTCTTCATCATGTCCTGCATTTGGCGGTGCATTTTCAGGAGCTTATTTACATCCTGAACCTGCATGCCTGAGCCCGCGGCCACCCGTTTTTTGCGGCTCGCCGCCATCATGTCCGGCCGTTTGCGCTCATCCTTCGTCATGCTTTGGATGATCGCGATCTGACGTTTGATCACCTTGTCGTCGACGCCGCCCTCTTCGAGCTGCTTCGCCATCTTCCCGAGCCCCGGAAGCATCGACATCACGCTGCTCATGCCGCCGAGCTGCTGCATTTGCTCAAGCTGCTTGCGCAGGTCGTTCATATCGAAGCGGCCCTTCATCATCCGCTTCGCTTGGCGCTCCGCCGCCTCGCGCTCCATCGTTTCGGCGGCCTTCTCGACCAGCGTAACGATGTCGCCCATGCCGAGGATTCGGCCGGCGACGCGATCGGCGTGGAATTCCTCCAGCCCATCCATTTTTTCGCCGACGCCAACGAACTTGATTGGCTTGCCGGTAACGGCGCGCATCGAAAGCGCTGCGCCGCCGCGGCCGTCGCCATCCATCCGGGTCAGCACGACGCCGGAGATCGACACACGCTCATTGAAGGTTTTGGCGACGTTGACAGCGTCCTGACCGGTAAGGCTGTCGACCACCAGGAGGGTTTCATGCGGCTGCGCGACCTCGCGCACCGCCTCAACCTCCGCCATCAACTCTTCATTGATGTGCAAGCGGCCGGCGGTGTCGAGCAGATACGCATCATACCCGCCCAAGGTCGCCTGCTGCTTCGCGCGCTTGGCGATCTGGACCGGCATCTCGCCCTTGACGATCGGCAGCGTATCGACCCCGATCTGCTGCCCGAGCACGGCCAGCTGATCCATCGCGGCTGGGCGATAGACGTCAAGAGACGCCATCAGCACCTTTTTGCCGTACCGCTCCTTCAGCCGTTTCGCCAGCTTGCCGGTCGTGGTGGTTTTACCAGAGCCTTGCAAGCCGACCATCAGCACCGGCGCCGGCGGGCTGTCGATCCGGAGGCCCGAATCGCCAGCTTTCGAGTCGTCGCCGGCCAGCGTTTTGATCAGCTCGTCATGGACGATCTTGATCACCATCTGGCCTGGCGTGACCGATTTGAGCACCGCGGCGCCAATCGCCTGCGATTTTACGCGGCCAATGAAGTCCCGCGCGACCGGCAGCGCGACATCGGCGTCCAGCAATGCGACGCGTACTTCGCGCATCGCCGCCTGAACATCCGCCTCCGTCAGCGCGCCTTGACGCGTCAGCTTGTCGAAAACGCCGGAAAGACGTTCTGACAGGGCCTCAAACATGCCGCATCCTCAATCCAGGGGTTGTAACCGCACCCGTACAGTCGCCACTGTCAGCTCAGGCATTTGGCTCAACGCAAAAAACGCCGGTGAGCGAACCCTCGCCAACCTGCGCCGCCCGATTATCGGACGCACTCTTCGTGCGCGATCGCGGCGACTTTGTCAAACACACTCTATGGTGGGCCTAATTTTTAAGCACAACTCATTTGGGATCAACCACAAACTGTGGTTGTAGAGCGTCTCCACAACGCAACAAGTTAAAGATTTGAGAATCAGAACATGATCGCTGAACACGGCCCGACGCCGCCGCCCCAACGAAGTTGATGCGCATCAAGGCGTTCAGCGCGCGCTGAGCGTCTGCTGCAGGCGCGCCTGACGGCGCTTACAGAGCCTCGCTCCATCCTGGCGCAACAAGCGCTTAAGAGGAAAAAATGAGCAAAGACTATATCCAAACCGCCCAAGACGTTGTGACCGGAGCAAAAGCCCTGCGCGAAGCGGCTCCGGACACCATGGCGGCCTTCGCCGCACTGGGCGCCGCCGCCTATACGGACGGCGCGCTGTCAAAGAAAACGAAGGAACTCGTCGCCCTCGCCATCGGCGTCGCCGTCCGCTGTGATGGATGTGTGGCGTGGCATGCAAAAATGGCTCACAAATTAGGCGCCACCCGCGAGGAGGTCGTCGAACTCCTTGCCGTCGCCATTCAAATGGGCGGCGGCCCCTCATCGATCTACGCCGGCCAGGCGCTGCAGGCCTACGACGCTTTCGCCGCGCAAAAATAAGGGCGCCAGGCGGACGCGCCGCGCCAGCCCCTATCGCCGCTTCCGCTCCTCGCGAATCTGACGCGATAATTCCGGATCCAAGGTGCGGCGCCAATCACCATCGGAGATCCCGCGATAGCGCTGCTCGCGCCACGGGTCTCCGTAGTTATGATAGCCCAGCCGCTCCCAATATCCCTTGCGATCAAATGGGCTTAATACCAGGCGCGAGACCCATTTCGCCGATTTCCAGAAGTAAAGCTTCGGCGCGAGCAACCGGGCCGGCCCGCCATGCTCTGGATCGAGCGGCGCCAGCGCCGCTCCCTTTTCGGCGAATTCCAGCGCAATCATCGCCGCGCCGCCAACAAGATCGGCCAATTTGAGATTCGCCGAATAGCCGCCGTCGCTGTGCGCCTGAGCATAGGCGATAGGCGGCGCCGCCTGCGCAAGCTCCTGAAGATCAACGCCGGCCAGCTTCAGAAGCGCACTGATATCAACACCGCGCCAACGTGTGTCCAGCTTTGACCATCTGGTGACGCAATGGATATCGGCGACCCGCTCCACCTGCGGCGCAGCGCGCATGGCGGCATAGTTCCACACCTGTAGACGCCGCTCTTCACCCTCGGCGTTTTCCAGCCAGAGCTCAAACGTCCAGCTATCCGCCGACCGCGTCGACGGCGTCCCGGCCGTCATCACGGGAAACTTCTTTGTGACGACTTGACCAGGAGGGATGCGCCCATCCCCGCTCCGATCCTCAACCGGCATTCGCATCTTAGCTAACTCGCATCCTTCCGCGCGCGGCGCGTGGAGAGCCGTGTGATCGAGCCGCTATTGGCCCTCGCGCTCGCGGTTGGTCGTAGAAAGGCGGGCAGGGCGCCCGAGGCGCCGGCGAAAAAGCACTTTTTGTAGAACTTCACCCCGTCGCAACGGCCAGGCGCGCCGAAGCTCGCCTGCTCAAAGCCGGTTGTGTCGAAAAAATTCACGCGCTGGAAGTGCGCCGCGGCGCCGAAGCCGACATGGTGAAACGCGGCGTCGCTGAAAAAGTCGACGTCGCTCCAGAGCGCATCGCCGGCGAACACCGAATGCTGATGCCAAGCGCCGCCAAAGAACTTCGAGCGCTCAATCCGAGCGCGACCGCCAACACGCAGATAGGTCAGATCGTTCCGACTCTCAAACACACAGTCGGCAATCACAAAATCACCGGCGATACGGCTGGACTGCAGATGAACGCCGTCATCGAACCGCAGCTTACTCAGCACGAAATCGCCGGCGACGCTCACCGCCTCAAACCCCACTCGCTCAAGGTCTTTGCGCTGCTCCAGCCTCAGATCGCCAGGAAACGCATGCCCATAAAGATCGATCACCTCGCGCCAAGGGCTGAGATCGACCAAGGCGGCGGCGTTGAATGCGCTCATGTCCGCCTCCGTCCGGGCGCGACCGCGCAGGCCGGCCATTGCGTCCGCCCAGCTGTTCCACCCCTCGACGCCAGCCTGCAGCCGCGCCGCATGCGCGGCGAAACGCGCCGCAGCGAAACTGTCCGGCGCGTCGGGCGACGCCTTCGACAACCAAGGGTTCAGTTCCGTGAGCCGCCTCTGAAATGATGTCGACATCGCTTTCATCGCTCCGCAACCTATCCGAGAGACTCGCGCCAAACGCAACAATAGCGCGCTGATCCGCGCCATTGTTGGACGGGTTTCACGGCAGCGCAAGTGCGGATGCGCGCCTTGGCGCTCTCGTCAGGCCGCCGCCGGCTCGTAAGGACGCTCACGCACGGGCAGATGAACGATCGCCGAGAACACGCCCAGGCCGATGCTCGCATACCAGATCAGATCATAGGACTGGAATGCGTCGAAGAACACGCCGCCAAGCCAAACGCCGAGGAAGCTCCCCACCTGGTGGCTGAGAAACACAAACCCGTACAATGTGCTCGCGTAGCGCGGCCCGAAGAATGAGAAGACCAGCCCGCTGGTGAGCGGCACCGTCGAGAGCCACAGCAGTCCCATCGTAAAGGCGAAGATCAGAACCGAGATCGGCGAGATCGGCAGCGCAATGAATACGATGATAATCAGCGCCCGCAGCGCGTAAATCGCTGACAGCACGTAGGGCTTCGGGAAAATGCTTCCCAGATGCCCGGCGCTGAAGGTGCCGATAATATTCGCCAGCCCGACCACGCCAAGCGCCTGAAGACCAAAGCCGCGCAGCTCCTCCTTCGTCATGGGTTTATCGTCGCCGGTCAGGGTGGTCCAAACCGCATCTGTACCAGTGCAGAAATTCTCAACGAAGTTCGGCAGGTGCGCCGTGATAAAGGCGATGTGGAACCCGCATACAAAGAAGCCGACCGTCAGCAACACGTAGTTCGTATTCTTGAACGCCGCCGATACGGCGCAATGCAACGGCATGTCGTCCATCGCCCATTTGCGGGTCGACCCAGCCGCCGCGCTGGCCTTTGCGCGCATAAACGGCACGCATAGGATCAATGGGATCAGCAGGAGCGACACGTAGAAAAGGCTTTCGCGCCAATCGAACTCTTTCACCAGCTCCCCGGCGAAGAGCGGAATCAACACCTGTCCGCCAGACCCAAGCGCCGAAACCAGGCCCAAATTCTGGCTGCGCTTCTCCTCGCTCGAGGCGCGCCCCACAACCGAAAGAACCAGTCCGAACGCGGTTCCAGAAATGCCGGCGCCAATCAGCAGCCCGACGCTCAGATGCATCATCAGCGCCGAAGAGGCGAACATTGTCGCGATCATCCCGACTGCGTAGCAGGCCAACCCCAGCCACAATGCGGGCCGGTCGCCAAACTTGTCGGCAATGGCGCCAAAGCCGGGTTGCGCAAGCCCCCAGACCAGATTCTGAATCGCGAGCGACAGCGCGAAAACTTCGATCTGACCGCCAAACAACTCGCCGCTAATCGGCTGCATGAAGACGCCAAAGACCGACCGGATTCCGAAGGCGACCGCCAGCATCATCGCCCCCGCGGCCACCACGGAGACGATCGCACCGCGGCTGTGCGACGTTGCGGATACATTCGTACTCATTTCGGCCTCCCTGAGCCGGAAGACAAACCGCGCTTTGACGCCCGGCAGGTCACAATTTGGGCTGAATGGTTGATCGGCGATGCCGTTGTCGGGCAATGCGAGCCTATTGGGCGGCCGCGCAAAATGTAAAGCGCAGCTCTGTGACGCGAGACATAAGCGCGCGTGATGCGTAGGGGCGGCGCGACTTCGACGCCAAAACCCTGGGCCGCAGCGGGTGGAGAGAAAATAATGGCGAATGAGCCTCAGGAAGGGCCTCTGGCCCGCTATCGAGCACTGGTTGCGGAAGGCGCGCTGAAGGCCGATCCTGCGCAGCGAGCTGCGATCGAGAAGCTGCAGCTGCTGCATCGGCGGCTTATTGATTACCGGCCAGCGCGGTCGCGCTCCCTCTTCGGCCTGTTTGTCTTCTCCGCCCGCGGCGAGGCGGAAGAGGGCGTCAGGCGCGGCCTCTACCTCTATGGCGGCGTCGGCAGGGGCAAGTCGATGCTGATGGATCTGTTCTTCGAAACGGCGCCAGTGGCTCGGAAACAGCGCGCGCATTTCCACGCCTTTATGCAGGAGGTCCATGCCGGCATTGACGCCGCACGGGCGCAGGGCTCCACGGATCCGATCCAACCGGTGGCGGAAAAAATCGCCGCCGACGCAACGCTACTGTGCTTCGATGAGATGCAAGTGACTGATATCGCCGATGCAATGATCCTCGGCCGCTTGTTCGACAAGCTGTTCGACGCCGGAGTAGCCGTGGTGGTGACGTCAAACCGACATCCGACCGACCTCTACAAAAACGGCCTGAACCGGCAACTCTTTGTACCCTTCATCGAGCGTATCAGCGCGGAGCTGGATGTTCACCATTTGGATGGACCGACGGACTTTCGCCTGGCCCGCCTGCGCGGCTTGGAGATTTACCACACGCCGCTTGGCGCAGCGGCCGACGCAGCGATGAACGCAGCATGGGATGAGGTGACCGATGGCGCAGTCGGCGCGCCGCTGAGCTTCGAGGTGTCGGGTCGTACGGTCGTCATTCCCACCTACGCCGCAGGCGTCGGCCGAGCGGAGTTCGAGGATTTGTGCGGCGCGCCCCTCGGCGCCGCCGACTATCTCGGCATAACCGAACGCGTTCGCACGTTGTTTATCGATCGCATTCCCAAACTTAGCCGCGCAAATCATGACCGGGCAAAACGGTTCGTGACCCTGATCGACACCTTGTACGAGGCGAAGATACATCTGATCTGCTCGGCCGACGCCGAGCCGGATGATCTCTACCAGGATGGCGAAGGCGCATTCGAGTTTGAGCGCACCGCCAGCCGACTGATGGAGATGCGCTCCGCCGATTGGGCGGCGCGGGAGACCTAGGGAATGAAAGCGACGGCGGCGGCGGAACGGCTGATGAGCATGGATGATGCGACCTGGGCGCGGCACGCCAATCCATGGAGCGGCTGGACGCGCGTGACCGCGCTGCCGCTGCTCGCCCTCGCGGTCTGGAGCCGCGCCTGGGTCGGCCATTGGGCCTGGCTGCTGGGCGCGATCGTGATCATCTGGATCTGGCTGAACCCTCGGCTGTTCCCCGCGCCGCGCAGTACGGACAATTGGATGTCCAAAGGCGTGCTGGGCGAGCGGGTCTGGCTCAACCAGTCCGACGTGCCGATCCCCGCCCATCACAAACGCGTAGGGATCATCCTTAATTCAATCGCAGGCGCCGGCTTGATCCCGTTCACCGTCGGGCTTGTGCTCTATGATCTGGGCATGACCCTGTTTGGAATGAGTGTCGCCATGCTGGCCAAGTTCTGGTTCTTGGATCGGATGGTCTGGCTCTATGACACGATGCGACGTCAGCATCCGCCCTACGAAAGCTGGATGCGTTCGCGCAGCACGCCGGCGTGAACTCCCCGCGCAGGTAAGGGCTTCGCAAGCGGGCGGGCGCCGGGGCGCGTTTCACGCGGCGCAATCCTGGTCATCACAACAATCTATTGGACAGGGCCGCCCCGACGCGCGCGAAATAGCGCCTTGACCTTGGCGCGGGGGTTGCGCCGAGCAACATTATACACATTGGAGCATACGCAATGAGCTACACGCTATTCCTGGGCTCAAAACGCTACTCCAGCTGGTCCCTGCGCGGCTGGCTGCTGATGGCGCCGTTCGGTCTGGAGTTCAAAGAGCGGGTGGCTGAACTGCGCAGCGCTGATTTCGCGACGATGAGCGCCGAAATGGCGCCCGCCCGCACTGTGCCCACCCTCGCGCACGCCGTCGACGGCCAACAGCGGATCATTTGGGACAGTCTGGCGATCGCGGAGTATCTTGCCGAGCAGCATCCGGATCTCAGCTACTGGCCCGCTGACGCCGGCGCGCGCGCCTGGGCCCGTTCGATCGTCGCCGAGGCGCATTCGAGCTTCGGACCGCTGCGCCAAGCGATGCCGATGAACCTTGGGCGCCGCTATAGCAACAAAAGCCTCGCAGCGCCGCTGCAGGACGATGTCGCGCGCCTGACCGAGCTATGGGAAACGACGCGCGCCCGATTCGGGGGCGGCGGCCCCTATCTGTTTGGCGCCGACTACGGCGTTGCGGAGGCGTTTTTCACCCCATATGCAACGCGGCTGGAAACGTACGGCGTATCGCTCCAGGGCGACGCCGCGGCATATTCGGAAGCGCTTCTAAGCCACCCATCCTACCTGCAATGGAAGCGCGCCGGGTTGGACGAGCCGGCGGCGTGGATCGCCGAGCGATATGAAATGTCCGATCAGCCGGAAACGCTCGGCTGAGGCGCTTGGCTGACGCACCTCAGAGGTGCGTTTGACGGGCTGGCGACGACCAGATTTAGGAGTTCGCACCCTAGCGCATTTTCGAAACAAGTGCGGCCATGAAAATGCTCTATCTCTTTGAGTGGTCGCGATTTCCGAGTCATCGAATGCGCGCATTCGATTTGAAATCACTCTAGCGCAACGAAAAGCGCGCCGCGGCGGAGACTGGATCGGCGAATATCGCGACCCCATCCTCAGTCAGCTCTATCAGATGCGCCAGCACGTTGCGATCGGCTGCGGGCGCCAGATGCGACGGCAAGTCCTGATAGACCTTCGCCCGCACTTCGGCGGCGTTTTTCGGACCGCTCTCCAGCGCCGCTTCGATCGCCCGGCGGCGCCCAAGGCGGTGCGCCGTCAGCTCCGCCAAACGCTCCGCCGGCGCATCGATCGCCGGGCCGTGCCCTGGCAGAAACAGCTCATCTTGCCGCAGCGCCAAGCGGGCGAGGCTGCGCATAAACGCCGCCATATCGCCGTCCGGCGGGGAAATCAGGCTTGTGGCCCACCCCATCACATGATCGCCGCTAAACACGACGCCGAGATCCTGACCGTCCAGCTCTAGCGCAAAGCTCAGATGGGTGGAGGTATGGCCGGGCGTGGATAAGGCGCGCAGGTCAATCCCCTCAAAGCCGCCGAACAGCGCCTCACCGTCAAACAATCGGCGATCGGGCCGATATGCGGCGTCGCCGCCTTCGCCGCCGCCAAGGGCGCCAGCTTCGTCGGCGGCCAGCTTCGCCATGATTGGACTCAGGTCGGAGCCATGCGGCGCGGCGCCAAGAACCGGAGCGCCCGTCGCCGCGGCGAGGTCGCGCACGCCGGCGCTATGATCAAGATGAGGATGGGTGACGGCGATTGCATCCAGCCTGGCGCCCTCCAGGGCGCCGACCAGCGCCGCGCGATGCGCGGCGGATTTGGGGCCCGGATCGATAATGATCGTCCGGTCGCTCAGGATCACATAGGAGTTCGTTCCCTCTGCGGTCAGCGGCCCAGGGTTCGGCGCCGTAATGCGGAGAACTTGAACCGCGTCCTCGTCAAAAACCGTATCAATCGACGCCATCTTGATTATTCCTTGAGCCTGATCCCCGGGCGCGTTGCGCTCAACTTCCGCGTACGCGACGCGCAAAGGAGAGATCGCATGTCCTTCCTCAGACGTTATATGCCGAAGGGCCTATTTTGGCGGACGATCTTAATCGTCGTGACGCCAATTGTCGCGCTGCAGCTGATTATCGTCTGGCTGATCATTGAGCGCCACTTTGATGGGGTGACGCGTCAGCTGACGGAAAGCGTTTCAGCCGAGTTGAGCTATGTTGTTTCGGTGATCAACAGCGCCGAGAGCGAAGCGGACGCGCGGCGCGGCATGGAGCAAGCCGCCCTTACTTTGAGCATCGAGCTCGACCTGAAGGCGGGGGAGAAGGTGCCGCCCAGCGTCGATCCGCTCTTCTATGACGTCATCGGCAATGCTGTGGAGGAAACGCTGCTCAAGCGTCTCGGGCGTCCGCTGTTCGTCGCGTATGACCGCGACAGAAAAGTGGTCGACGTCCGCGCCCAAACACGTTGGGGATTGTTAAAGGCCACATTGTCGCACCGACGCATGGTCGCCTCCAACCCGCATCTACTGTTGACCTGGACCGCGGCGGCGGCGGCGGCTCTGATCGGCGTCGCGCTCCTTTATCTGCGCAATCAGATCCGCCCGATAGAGCAGCTGGCGAAGGCCGCGCACGCTTTCGGCCGCGGGCAGAACTTTGAGCTGAATGTCGCAGGGGCGCGGGAGGTTCGCCAAGCCTCGAGCGCATTTCTGGACGCCCGGGCCCGTATTGAGCGCCATATCGAGCAGCGCACGCGGATGCTGTCAGGGGTCAGCCATGATCTGCGAACGCCCCTGACGCGCATGCGGCTGGCGCTCGATTTGATGGATGAAACAGACGAGGTTGTTGAGCTGCGCAGCGACGTTGATGAGATGGCGGACATTATCGAGGAGTTCCTCGCCTATGCGCGGGGCGATCAGGGCGAGAGCTTCTCAGTCGCCGATGTCGCCGAGCTGGTGGACGAAGTAGCGGCGGAAACGCGGCGCGCGGGACGCAAATTGTCGGTGTCTCACTATGTTGAAACGCCCGGCGAGACGCGATTGAGCATTCGGCCGCGCGCAATAAAGCGATGCTTACATAATTTGTTGGAGAACGCGTTTTCGTATGGCGGCCAAGTTGCGCTCGCGGTGACGGTGAACCGCGCCTTTGTCGAGTTTGTTATTGAAGATGATGGGCCTGGGATCGCGGAGGAGGCGCGCGACGCGGCGATGAGGCCCTTCAGCAGGCTCGATGAATCGCGCAATCGCAATCGCGGCGGCGGGGTCGGGCTGGGGTTGGCTCTGGCCCTGGACACGGCCAGGAGCCATGGCGGCGACATCACGTTGGGCGAAAGCGCGATGCTAGGCGGATTGCGGGCGGCGGTTCGGCTGCCTCGTTAAGCCCCCAAAAGGAACTCTGAACATCGCCATTCCGCCACGGCTGTGGGCGCCGGCTAAAACATGCGCCCCGCCACCTGCGCGCTCGTCCAACACCGCGCGTCTTCCTCTAGCCGCTTGGCGTACTCATCCGCCGGCGTGGGCCGGCCGAACAAAAAGCCCTGTGCGACATCGCACCCATGCGAGGATATGAATCGCGCCTGCCATTCGGTTTCCACGCCTTCGGCGACGGTGCGCACCTTCATCCGCTCCGCCAGCGCAAACACGGCCTCGGCGATTGCGATGGCGTCGCTATCCGTTTCATCCTTCGGCAGCACGGATCGATCGACCTTCAGCGTATCGATCGGTAGCGAGCGGAGCGACGCAAGGCTGCCATAGCCAACCCCGAAATCGTCCAGCGCGACGCGAACGCCGCCGGCGCGCAGCGGCTCCAGCCGGGCTTTGGCGCCGTTCACGTCGCTCACCAGCGCCGTTTCGGTGATTTCCATCTCGAGCGCCTCGCTCGGGACTTCGGCGCGCTCCAGCTCCGCCTGAACAATATCAGGCAGACGCGGATCTCCAAGCGTAACGGCGGAGAAGTTTACCGCGATGGAGACGGCGAAGCCGGCGGCGTGCAACTTGGCGGTCTCCTCCAGCGCGGCGCGCAGCACCAAATAATCGATACGGGAAATCAGGCCGGACCGCTCCGCGCTCGGGACGAACAGCGCAGGCGAAATGAGCTGACCATCCTCGCCGCGCCAGCGCGCCAGCGCTTCAGCCCCAAGGATGCGTCCTGTGCGACAGCAAATCTTTGGTTGATAGAAGGCTTCGAGCTGGTGGCGATCCACCGCCAGCCGCAGCTTCGCCTCCAATTCGCGCGCGGCGATCGCTTCTTCGCGAATCTCCGCGCGATACATCACCGTTGCGCCTGACTGTTTCGCGCCGGCGAGGGCGACTTCGGCCGCGCCCAACAGTTCAAACGCCGTTCGGCCATGTTCCGGCCCGCGCGCCGCCGCTGCGCGCGGCTCCAGCAGGACTTGGTTGTCACCCACCATCGCCGGCGTTCGGAAGGACTGTCGGACGGCGGAGGTGTGCAGCGCCGACTCTCTGCTGCCAAACACGGCGAAAACGTCGAAGCGCGGCCGCCCGATAATCAGCGGCGCGTTCGATTTCTCACGCAGGGCGCGGGATCGCGCCTCTTGCAGTCGCTTCGCGATCGCGCTCTCGAGCGCGCGTCGATAGTCGTCTCCGAACAGCGCCTCAAGCTGCTGCAGTTGCGGGAAATGGAGCAGCAGCAGCAGCGCGGGTTCTTTTTCGTCGCTGGCCGTCTCCAATTCCTTGTCAATATCCCGGACAAAACCGATCCGGTTCGGCAGTTTCGTTTCCGGATCCCGGTACGCAAGCCGCTCCAACGCCCGCCGATCTGTCTGTAGCGCCGTCAACATCTGTGAAAAAGCCGTAACGAGCCGCCCCAAATCGGACCGAAGCGGAGCGGTCGGCAATGCTGGCGGCTTATCCCCCTTCGCCACCGCATCGGCGAAACCCAGCAACTGTCGTAATGGGCGCGACATTTGAACGCCAATCTTCGCGTAGATAAGCATCGAGACGAGGATTGCCGCGCCAACAAAGGTAATCGCCTCATTGAATAGATGGCTGAGCTCCCGTACGGTGGCGGTCCGTCGATCCTCACTCTGCTTCGCTGCGGCGGCTTGCAGCACCCCAAAGGCGGCGCTGATCACGGCTTCCCGCGGCCGCACCGGCCGACGACTCAGGACGAGCTTCGAGACATCCTTTACCGCGGCGCTGAGCGATGGGCTGCGGCTAAGTTTCTTGATCTGCGCTAGACTCTTTCGCAAAACCCCGCGACTTCGCTGCGCGCCAGGAGCATGGTGTGCCCCCAGAAAGTCATGCACCACCAAGTCGCCATAGGCGGCGCGGGCTGCCGAAGCCGCACTCATAATCGCCGCGCTGGTCGCCGCGGCGGTCGCGGCCTCGCGCTCCGCCATCAAAAAACGATCGCGAAGGTTGTAGAGCACAACCGCGCAAATCGCTAAGACGATCAATGTCGGGGCCACAAATCTGCCAACTAACCGCATCGTGAAGTCCGATAGTCGCTTTCGATCAAAACAGCTTGGCGCGCAGCGGTTAAAGTTTGGCGTATAGGGGGGAGATTTCCCTGCATATGAGCAGCAAACACGCACTACCGTCGGAAAATGCGACCGACTCAGTACATATATCTGAAATTAAACCGGGAATCTTGAGAATTGAGCTCCCCGTACCCTTCCCGCCCGGCATGGTCGGCGTCCTCGCCCTGCAGGATCGGCGTCATAATGAAGACGTCTGGACGATTGTCGATACGGGACTTGCCAGTGCGAAAGACGTGTGGCGCGGCCTGCTCGAGGGGCCCCTTTCGGGCCGTCGAATTGGCCGCGTTATCGTCACGCATCACCATCCGGACCATATCGGTTTGGCGGGATGGTTTCAGGCGAAATTCGGCGCCGAGCTATGGACGACCCGCACGTCATGGTTGTTTGCCCGCATGCTGCAATTGGACGCTCCGCCGGATCCGCCAGAGGAAATTGCGCTGTTTTACCGGCGCTGCGGATACGATGAAGAGCAGCTGGCGCACCAACGGAATCGCGCCAAACTGGGGTTTCCGGTCTCGGTAACGCCGATGCCGCTTGGCTATCACCGGATTTGCGAAGGCGATCAGATCGAAATCGGAGCGCGGCGTTGGCGTGTGCTGTTCGGCCAGGGGCACGCGCCGGACCATGCGCTGCTTCACTGCGAGGCGGAGCAGATCTTGATTGCGGGTGATCAGGTGCTGCCTAAGATTACCCCCAATATCGGCGTCTACCCGGCCGAGCCGGAGGGCGACCCGCTTGGCGAGTGGATGCGGAGCTGCGCGCAGCTGGCGACCCAGCTTTCCGACGACATTTTGGTGTTGCCTGGCCATGGCGCGCCGTTCCAGGGCGCGTCAACCCGGCTGCGCCAGGTCATCGACCGACATGACGCAACACTGGCGCGCCTGCTAACGCATCTTGAGAATCCGCGGCGGGTCGTCGATTGTTTTGCAGCGATGTATAAGCGCGAAATTAACGCCGCCAACGAAGGATTGGCGACGGTGGAAACTCTCGCGCATCTGCATCGGTTGCGGGCGGCCGGGCAAGCGGTGCGCGAGATTGGGCCAGATGGGGCTTATTGGTGGCGACGCGCTTGAAAAGGCGTGGTTCGACCATAGAACTGGCGCCTTTCAAGCCTATTTTTCGACGATGGTTGCTCGGTGGAGCTGCGCGAGACTGAAATTTGGCCTCGGCGCGATCAACCGCTCGGGAAAGAGACGGAGAGACGAATGCTGCGGGCGATGATTTTGGCGGTTGTAACGGCGACTATGTGCGCCAACGGGCCGGCTTTGGCGCAGTCCGCCTCGATCTGTGCGGATCCGGCGGCGTTTTGCGGCAAGTCCCTCCCCCCGAGCTGCCTTGAAAAATACTCGGCGGGCTCGGCTCCGATTAAACCAACTGAAACCGCCGCCAGCTGTAGCGTCGCGCTGGACGCCTATGTCGAATGCATCGGATTGGCCGCAGCGCAATGTGGCGACGGCAAGAAAACGCTGAAGCCTGAGCCAGCGCCCCCGTCGGCGAAAGAAGCTCTGGCGATCTGGAATGAGATCAAGGCGAGCAAGGATCCGGCGGTGCTGGACGCATTTGCAGCGTCTTACCCGGATGGTCCGCTGGCCGCGCTGGCGAAAAGCCGCGCCAAAAAACTGCGCGAAAGCGCCGCTCAGGCCAAAGCGCCATCGAAAGGCGTCCAGGTCGACAAGATCGCCGCGCCCGCGCTTGAGCGCGGCCCCGCCGCCGCGAGCGATACGGCGCGGGAAGCGACAGCCCGGGTTAAAGAGAAGGCGCTGACATCGCCTGCAGCGGTGAGCGCCGCCGAAGAAGCTGGTCCCGCCGTGGCGGTTAAAAAAGTTGATAAAACGGTCGGCGCGGCAAGCGTGACGCCGACACCTGTGGCGGTCGGGCCCAAGACGGCTGCTCCAGTCGACCCTGGCGCAAAAGAAGCGACCAGCAAGCCGGTGAAACCATCGGCGCCGTTGGCGAATCTTGGCGCAGGCTCGCCGGCGACCGCCGTTGCGACCCCGAGCACGAGACCTGAGCCGGCGGCCGAGCCTGAAAAAACCGCGCCGACGGAGCGCGCGGACAAGCGCGTCGCCACGCCGAAGCCGGCGTCCGAGCGTTCAACAGTCAATGCGACGGGCCCGTCGTCCGAGCCGCCACGGCCGGCGATCGACCCCACAAAGCAACGGGAAGGCGCGAAAGTTGAGGGGACGGCCGTAGCGGACCGCGCCGCGAAACCGAAGCCAGGCGGCGTTGACCCGGCCGTGGTGGCGGCTGCGCGCGAGAAAGCCCGGATTTGGGCGGCGCAGGTTGAGCTGAAGCGGCTTGGCTACCCGATTGGAGAGGTCGACGGCGATTGGGGCCCCCGCTCCCGGGCGGCGTTGCGGGCGTTCTTGCGGGAAAACGGGTTGGCGCAATCTGATCGCCCGACCAAAGCGATCCTTACTGCATTGCGCGCGACGCCGACGCCGGTTCGCCCCGCTCCCCCAGTTCGCATTCGGCCGCGTCCGCGCTTTGAAGAGCCTCGCCATGCAAGGCCGCCGCGCCGCGCGGGGCCGCCGCCGCGCCGCGAGCGCGCCTATCCGCCGCGTCCACGTCCTGACTATGAGCCGGAAGCGCATGAACCGATTGAGCGCGCGGCGCCAAAGCCGGTCCTGCTACGCGTGTCTGTCTCGGCGCGCCTTGAATTCGGCCGGGATCGCAAGCGCCGGGCGCGTTGCGGCGCGCGGTTCTCCTCGCCAACCAAGCGACTGAAATTGTCGCGGCTGCATCTCGGCTGCGGATCCGGCGTGACGCTGACGTTGGTGACGAGCGAAAGCGGCCGGCTGGTGCGCGGCTACGTGCAATCGCGCGGCTCCGGCGCCATCACGCTTTCCGGCGGCGGTTTCCGCTATGTCGGACTAAGCGCAACCGCGCGGGCGCGATCAGATTTGCGCAAAGCGGCGATTGAGATCAGCTTTAAATAAGCCGCCGTGACGCGGCGTTTGGCTTGCGCAGGCGCGCCACGCAGGCTCAGATCCTCCTCAAAGAATGAATGAGGAGGATCTTATGAGTGCTCTCAAGGGCCGCACGGTATTTATGTCCGGGGGCAGCCGAGGGATTGGCTTGGCGATCGCGCTGGCCTGCGCGCGCAAGGGCGCGAATGTGGCGATCGCCGCCAAAACCGCCGAGCCTCACCCTAAACTGCCCGGCACCATCTTCACCGCCGCGGCCGAGATTGAGGCGGCGGGCGGCAAAGCGTTGCCCCTCACCGTCGATATCCGAGACGAAGAAGCCGTTGCTGGCGCGGTTGATCAAACTGCGCAGCGTTTTGGCGGCCTTGACATTGTGATCAACAACGCCTCGGCGATCCAGCTGACAAGCACGCAAGACACTGAACTCAAACGCTATGATTTGATGACCGGCGTCAACTCGCGCGGAACCTTCGCCGTCACCCGCGCCAGCATTCCGCATCTTCTGAAGTCCGATCACGCGCGGATCCTGACACTGTCGCCGCCGTTGGACTTTTCGCCGCAATGGTTCAAAAATCACCCCGCCTATAGCTTGGCCAAATATGGGATGAGCATCCTGACATTGGGGTGGGCCGCCGAATTTGAGGGGCGGATCGCTGCGAATGCGCTATGGCCGCGAACGACGATTGACACCGCGGCGGTTCGCAACCTTCTCGGCGGAGATGCGATGGCGGCGACCTCGCGCAAGCCTGAAATTATGGGTGACGCCGCGACCGCAATTCTCGAGCGTCCAACCGATTTTACCGGATGGTTCTGTTTGGATGATTTGGTGTTGGCGGGCGCCGGCGTGACGGACTTTGAGCCCTACGCGGTCACGCCGGGGGGCAAATTGACGCCGGACTTCTTCGTCCCCACAAGCGCCCCGACGCCAGAACTGGCGGATGGTATGGTTGGATGGCGAGCGCCGCAGCTCTGATCGGCGACGCGTGCGTGAAAAGCGCGGCGCCGCGACATATTGCGCCTGCCGCCAATGCGGCCTATTCGCGTGATCGGCATCAAGCGTCGCGCAATTGGCGCGGTTATCAATTGGGAGTATGACAATGGCCGACTTTGAGCCCGGCAAAATGGACGTCCGCGCACAAGAGCAAACTTATGATTTGTTCTGGAGCTGGAGCATCCGGATCGCTGCGATCGTTGCGATTGCTTTGGTCGCGATCATTGCGGTCTTCGGGCCGTAATCGCGGCGCCTGATGATCTGGCGCGCCGCTCTGCTGTTGGCGCGCCGACATTCCAGAAAACGGGCGCCTACCCGAAGACCCAGCCTATCTGCGCGGAAATCTACGCAAAATGCGCTCACACCAAAACACTCCGCAAACTCCTGCGAGTTGCGCGAGTGCAGTGTGTCGGTGTGTTATCGCTCGCCCCAAAGACGCGGCCGCTCACGATCAGCGGGATGGCCTATCTGTAGGAGCTTCATGCGCAAACGCCGAGGGCTCAGGGAGCGCCCTGCCCTTTCTCCATACCCACGCGGGAGGGGGAAAGGGCGGCGTTCATACGCTGCCGCGCGGCTTAGAGCCCTTCGCGCTGCGCTTTCTTCCGTGCGAGCTTACGCGCGCGACGGATTGCCTCGGCTTTTTCGCGCGCACGCTTCACCGATGGCTTTTCATAATGCTGACGCAGCTTCATTTCGCGAAACACGCCTTCGCGCTGCATCTTCTTCTTCAGCGCCTTGAGCGCCTGATCGACATTGTTCTCACGAACCAGAACTTGCACTGGCGGCATACCTCTCACTGGTTTCCGGGATGGCTGCTATTACTCTCTTATAGCACGGAAGTCCATGTTGGATGTCATCTGCAGGATCGAAGGGTCACGATAATGAGTGAACAAACTTTTGAGGGCGCGGCGCCAAGCGCTGATGCGGCGATGGAAGACCCGATGGTGGCGATCCGGCGCCGCATTCTGGCGGCGGCGCTGCCGAATGTGCCCTTTGACGGCTGGACCGAGGAGGCGCTGAGGATCGGAACGGAATTGGCCGGAGCTTCCGCAGAGGATGCGAAGCTGGCCTTTCCGCGCGGCGGCGTCGATCTGGCGCTGTTTTTTCACGATGAAGGCGATCGGGAGCTGACGGCTCGGCTTTCTGCGATGGATCTGAGCGAAATGCGGATCAGAGAGCGTGTGGTTGCGGCGGTGAAGCTGCGGCTGGATATCGCCGAAGCGAACCGCGAAGCTGTCCGCCGGGGCGCCACGTTGTTTGCTGTGCCGCTTTATGCGCCAGACGGCGCGCGCGCGGTTTGGTCAACCGCAGACGCGATTTGGACCGCGCTGGGCGATCCCTCGGACGATCTGAACTGGTACAGCAAGCGCGCGATCCTCGCGAGCGTATATGGCGCGACGGTGCTGTATTGGCTTGGCGACGAAAGCGCTGGTCGGGAGCGGACGTGGGAGTTTTTGGACCGCCGTATCGCCGGGGTGATGCGGTTCGAAAAAGCCAAGGCGGCGGTGAATAAAAATCCGCTGGGCCGACTGCTGATGACCGGACCGAACTGGGTCGCCTCGAAAGTGCGCAAGCCCGGCGCGCGCCGGGACGCGGCGGCGGGCGAGCGACGGTTCGATGCGCCAGGCGGCAAATAAAGGAGGCGGCGATGACGGCTGACGCGCGCACCCTGGATTTCTACAACGCCAACGCGCCGCAGGTCGCAGCGAAGCAAACGCAAACGGCGCCGCATACGACCGTCGACATCTTTCTCGCGGCGCTGCCCCCGGGCGGCTCGGTGTTGGATTTGGGCTGCGGCGCCGCCTGGGCGGCGGCGGAGATGGCGCAGCGCGGCTTTGACGTGACGGCGGTCGACGGCGCACAGGGGATGGTGGCGGAGGCGCGACGGTTAACCGGGCTCGATGTGCGGCTGCTCCGGTTCGACGAGCTGGAGGATATCGCGCTCTATGACGGTGTTTTCGCCTCGTTCAGTCTGCTACACGCGCCACGGGAGGAGGCGCCCGACCTGCTGGCGCGCGTGCGTCGAGCGCTGAAACCCGGCGGCGTGCTGTTCGTCAGCGTCAAAACCAGCGCCGAGGGCAGCGTCGAGCGGCGCGATCGGCTTGGCCGCTTCTACGCCGACTACGCGCCGTCCGACCTCGAAGCGCTGATTGTCGCCGCCGGGATGACCGTTGAGTGGATCGGGGACGGCAAAGGCGTCGACATGGATGATGTCGAAAGCCGGCATGTCTATCTACTGGCCCGCCGCCCTGACACCGAGTAGCCGCGCCGCGCAGAGAGAGGAGCGCTCAATGACCGAGTTTTTCGCCTACACCGACGGCGCCTGCAGCGGCAATCCGGGTCCCGGCGGCTGGGGCGCATTGCTGGTCGCGCGCTCGGCGGATGGGACGGTGGTCAAAGAGGTGGAGCTGCAGGGCGGCGATGCGGACACAACGAATAACCGCATGGAGCTGACGGCCGCCGCCGAAGCGCTGGAGGCCTTGAACCGGTCGACCGCCATCACCGTCGTCACCGATTCTTCCTATGTGAAAGACGGGCTGACGAAATGGATCCACGCTTGGAAAGCCCGAGGCTGGAAAACCGCGGATAAAAAGCCGGTTAAGAACGAAGATCTATGGCGGCGGCTGGACGCGGCCGCGGCCCGGCATCAGGTCGCGTGGGAGTGGGTGAAGGGCCATGCCGGCCATCCCGAAAATGAACGCGCCGATGCGCTGGCGCGCGCTGGAATGGCGCCCTTTAAAAAATCGTAGGCCGCGCGCCGATCAGATCAGATCAGATCAGATCAGATCAGATCAGATCAAGCGGGCTTTGGCGATCATCGTCAAATGCGCAGTGGAAATAGCGCGCCGCCCAGCCGGCGACGCGCCGTTGCGGATCACGCGGCGCGCGACCTCTCCTCGGCGGCGAGCAGGGCGTGCATAGCCTCCGCATTCTTGGCGCCGCGCAGCTTTTGCAGCACCGCGTCGTCGCGGAAGATCCGAGAGACCCGAGCGAGCGCTTTAAGATGCTCCGCGCCTTCGCTGGCGGGGGCGGCGATGACATAAACCAGATCTACCGGCTCGCCATCGATCGACTCGAAATCAACGGGCGCGTCGAGACGCGCCAAGCATCCGACCAGACGCTTCAGCTGCGGCAGGCGGCAATGCGGAATCGCAACGCCGCGGCCTGCGCCCGTGGTTCCAAGGCGCTCTCTCTCCAGCAATGCCGACAGCAATTCACGCGCATCGACATCCGTCACCGGCGCCATTCGATGCGACAGCTCTTGCAGCAGCTGTTTTTTGCTTGTCGCCTTGAGACCGCAAAAGATTGCTTCGCGGGGCGTCAAATCGGTCAAGTCCATCTCGACCCTCTTTGTTCTCGCACCGACCAACCCGGAACGCTGCCGAGCACTTACAGGGCGTCGCACAACGCCCTCTTGCCCGACAATCCTCAACAGCGTCATGAAGCTGTATCCGAGCTGACCGGATCAATCCAGCCGATATGTCCGTCCTCACGCCGATACACGGCGTTAAGGCGGCCGACGCCGTCATTAACGAACAGCAGGAAGTTCGCGTGGGCCAGCTCCATCTGCATGACCGCTTCGCCAACTGTCAGCCGGGCGACAGGCTGCGTGGTTTCCGCAATCACCGCCGGCGTCCAGAAATTGTCGGTCGCTTCGGACTCGACATCAACTTGTGGTTCTTCATACGCCGCATCCAGCACGTATGCCGATGCGTCGAAAGCCGGAATCGGCTCCGAACGGTGATGATGATGGTCTTTTAGGCGCCGTTTGTAGCGCCGAAGCTGCTTTTCCAGCCGCGCCACGGCCTGATCGCAGGCTGCGTACACCTCATCGGCTTTGCCGGATGCTTGCGCTTTCATTCCTGTCGAAAGATGCGTGGTGCAATCGC
This sequence comes from Neomegalonema sp., assembly GCA_022760355.1. Lineage (GTDB taxonomy): Bacteria > Pseudomonadota > Alphaproteobacteria > Rhodobacterales > Rhodobacteraceae > JALEGB01. The sequence continues at coordinate 11,226 of JALEGB010000011.1, read as the reverse complement.
ACACATACATATGGCCGTCCCGAGACACGGTCGCACGCGCATCAGTGGCGCGCGCCGCGTACTTCAAAACGACTTCCTCTAACCGCTCGCTGATATGGGTCCGCAGAGCCTCACCCACGTCAATATGCCGGCCGGCGACTTCAATTCTCATTTTTCGCCTCACCTGTTTACTATGAACGGTTCAAACCGTTCCCGTCCCATCGACAGTGAAATCGGTTAAAAAACCGTAACTGCCGATTTTTCCCTTCGGCGTTGGATCGAGGACGGAACGCCGAGTGCTTCGCGGTATTTCGTCACAGTACGACGTGCAATGTCTACCCCGGCGCCCCTTAAAATGGCGACGATTCTGTCGTCAGACAAGACATCATCGGGCCGCTCACCATCGATGAGCGCTTTCACGCGATGCCGAATCGCCTCCGCGGAGTATTCCTCGCCGCCGCGCGTGGACGCGATTGGCGGCGTGAAAAAGTACTTCAGCTCGAAGATGCCGCGCGGCGTGGCGACATATTTATTCGAGGTGACGCGGCTTACCGTCGATTCGTGCATGTCGATCGCTTCGGCCACGCGCTTGAGATTGAGCGGACGCAACGCCGCGACGCCGAATGCAAAGAACCCATCTTGCTGACGCACAATCTCGCTGGCGACGCGGAGGATTGTCTTCGCCCTCTGGTCGATGCTCTTGACCAGCCAATTGGCCGACTGGTGACATTCCGCCAGATACTCTTTCACCTCGTCGGCGCGCTTGCCCTTGCCCAGGCCCTTCGAGACTTCGGCGGCGTAGCGATTGTTCAAAAGTACGCGCGGCATCGTCTCGGCGTTGAGCTCCACCGACCACCCGTTCACGCCGTTGTCGATCACGAAAACGTCTGGCGACACGGTTTGAGACGGTTCATGAGCGAACTGGCGGCCCGGTTTCGGATCCAGTGCGCGAATCTCGCGCACCATCTCACGCAAATCATCGTCATCAACACCGCACATTTTCCGCAGCTTCGCGGCTTCTCGTTTGGCCAGAAGTTCGAGATTTTCGATCAACACGGCCATCGCGGGGTCGAGTCGATTGCGTTCCGAAAGCTGAAGGCTCAGGCATTCCTTCAGTGAGCGAGCGCCGACGCCGGTTGGCTCCAAACTCTGCACCGCACGCAGCGCCGATTTGCATTCCTCAAGCGTCGCGCCGAGCCGCATCGCCGTTTCGGACAGGTCCGAGCGGAAGTAGCCGCACTCATCGAGCTGCTCGACGATATCCGCTGCAATAAGGCGGACCGCTGGCGATAGCCTCAGCCGCCCCAGCTGTTGCAACAGCGTTTGGCGCAGCGTCAGCTCTTCTGACAGCCGCCCCTCGAGCGACATCGACTCATCTTCGAACCGGCTTGAGCCGCCTTTTCCAACCGTCGACCATGCGCCCGCCTCAGCCGAGGCCGCGGTCAGCGATTGTTCGTGGATTGAACCGGACTCGGGTGATGGCCCCTGCCGATCAGCAACCGCTTCATCGGCAAAAATATTTTCTCGACCGGTATCAAAAGTTTCCGATGCGCGTTCTAAGCGATCCTCGGCGAGTGCGACATCACAACGCACCCCGTCACTTTCTGGGGCCGCCTTGTCAGGCGGCGATTCGGCAGCTTCCCTTGCACGATCGCGTTCGTCACCCGCTTCAAGCAGCGGATTCCGCTCCATTTCGGAATGCACATAATCTTGTAGTTCGATGTTTGACATCTGCAGCATCTTGATTGCTTGCTGCAGTTGCGGCGTCATCACCAGATTCTGGCTCTGACGCATATCTAGACGTTGGGCGAAAGACATCGCCAATGAACCTCCAAAAGACCAGCGTGCCGCCTTACTGGCGCCACGTTTGCTGTGCCTGGCGCAGTCGTTCCTCCGTAGGGTCGACCATTCTACCGGCAGATGTCCAGGAGGCTAAATCCGGAATCCTTCACCAAGATAAACACGTCTTACATTTTCGTCCTGAACGACGTCTTCTGGCGACCCTTCCATCAGGACCGACCCGTTGTGCAGGATGTACGCGCGATCGATGATCTCCAATGTCTCCCGGACATTGTGATCCGTGATCAGAACCCCAATGCCGCGATCCTTAAGCTGCCATACTAAGGAGCGAATGTCGCCGACGGCGATGGGGTCGACGCCGGCGAAAGGTTCATCCAGCAGAACGAATGACGGTCCGGCGGCCAGGGCGCGCGCGATCTCCACCCGCCGACGCTCGCCGCCCGACAGCGCGACCGCAGGCGCGTTCCGCAGCCGCGTGATCGAGAATTCAGCCAGGAGTTGCTCAAGACGCTGTTCGCGTTTTCGCCGCGATGGTTCGACCAGCTCAAGCCCGGCGCGGATATTTTGCTCCACACTCAGCCCACGGTAGATCGACGCCTCCTGCGGCAGATACCCCAGTCCGAGCCGTGCGCGCCGATACATCGGCAACGCAGTGACGTCTTCGCCCTGCAACGTGATCGACCCTCGGTCGACCGGCACCAACCCGGTGATCATGTAGAAGCAGGTTGTCTTGCCGGCGCCGTTCGGGCCGAGCAGGCCGACAATCTCGCCGCGACGCACTTCAACGCTGACATCCCGGACGACCATCCGGCCTTTATAGGTTTTGCCGATATTGTTCGCGACCAGCCCCGGCGTCCGCGCTTGGCGCATGACCGTTGGCGCGGTGAAGCGAGCGCCGCGGGGGGCGCGGCGGCGTTGAGGTTCTGGCGCGTCCTGCGCTGGGGGAGGTCTTCTCATCTCGAACGACTACTCAATCGCGCGCCGAAAGCGCAAAGCGTGCGCGTCTCGGGAAGCTGGAGGGCGCGCGCTGCTCCCGCAGCGCGCGAAACGAAAGCGCCGTGGGGGCTTATTTCTTGGCGCCGTCCTTACGGATGATTTTAACCGTAATCCGCCCCTTCATCGTCGCGCGGCCGGTCGGAAGATCGATAATCAGCCGATCGCCGGAAATCGCGTTGGGATCCTGCAGCAGCAATACGTCGCCGGTCATGATGATTTTGCCGGTTTTGACATTATAGTCGGCGCGCTTCGCGGTCGCCGCATCCTTGCCGTTGGTGATCAACACATCCCCAAGGGCGCGGAGCTTATCAATGGCGCCGCTTTTGCCGCCCTTTGCGTAGGTGACGTGCAGTTCCTTGGCGGTCATCCGCACCGCGCCCTGCTTCACCCGCACCCGGCCGCGAAAGACAGCGGAGTTCGCGGCGTTCCGCACCTCGAGACTGTCGGCGGCGACTTCGATCGGCTTTGACGTATCGTGGCCGAAGCCGGTGCCGAATTTCGCTTGCGCCACGGCGTCGCCGGAAGCAGCAACAAGGGTGAAGCACAGCGCGGCGGCGAACATTTGTGCGCTGCGCGCGGCGATATTCTTCATGCGTCGTCCGATGACGATCATCCGGTCCTCTCTTTCAAGCGCGCGGAGCGCCTCAGACTCGCAGTTACTTACGTGCGGTTTCGTCTAACGCCCACACCGTGCGCTGACAAACCGTCATTTTCTCATCGGGGTCGAGCTTAAGCCCCGCCGCGCGGCGCGCCGCCAGAGCTTTTTCGCCCTCATCCGAGACCTCAACTGGTTTCGCCGCTGTTTTTTCTTTGGCCGCGGCCTTCTTCTTTTGCCCCGGCAATGCGGTCAGTATCACAACAACGTCGCCTTCGAACCGCGCCACACCGCCATCCCCCTCGGTCAGCTTCATAGTGAGCGAGCAGATCCGACCCGCAGGGCCATAGCCAATCACCCGTTTATCGGTGGTCGCGACACGGGTTGCGCCATCGGCGACAATGCTGCGCATATGGACCTGGTAACCGTCACTGGTCGCCAGGCGCACGCCGCCGCCAAGGCGGAAGGTCTTGGTGGACTGGGTCAACACGCCTTCAGCCGCGATCATCCGAACCGAACGGCCGTTTGGCATGTCGACCGTCCCGCGGACGCCCTCAAGACCGACTTTGTCCGGGACCACGCTGTCAAGACGCGCCACAGCGGCCTGAAAGGAATAGATCGAGCCCTCCTCAGTGACGCCGGTCAGGCGCGGATTCTCGACCCGCGTGCCGCCCACCAGGGTTGCCGGATCGATGCTCAGGGCGAATTGGCCGCTGTTTTTGCGATCTCCAACAAGGAAGATCGCGACGACCAGCGCAACGGCTGACAAGGGCAGCACCACGCGCAGGATACGGGCGAAATTAACCTCGCGCCGACGGCCGGCGGTTCCACCCGCGCTGCGCACGGGCCCGACGCGGACCGAGTCGGATGGCTCGTCGCTCGAGGCCATATCTCGCTTTCCTTCCCTAAAGCCGTTGCCGCGCGCCCCCATGCGCGGCGATCTTCCCCTGCGCAGATGCGTTACGCGATTCCAGCGCGGAGGCAATCATGGATGTGAATAAGTCCAACCGGCGCCTTCGCGCGCGGCTCAGACGCTTCAGTATCCCCGCTCTCCGCCGCTGCGCCCTCAACCACGAACAGCGACGTAATTTTGTGGCCGTTCATGACGGCGAGCGCTTCCGCCGCCAGCGCATCTGCGGATATCGTTTTCGGATGGCGGGTTGCGACCTCTCCGGCGGTCTTGGTCATAAGCCCATCCATCGCCCGACGCAAATCTCCATCGCTTACAACCCCGATCAAAGCGCCATCGGCGTCCAATACGCCGACCACGCCGAAGGACTTGGCGGACATCTCGAGGATCGCTTCGGACATCGGCGAGTTTTCTCGGATCAGCGGCAGCGCGTCGCCCGCATGCATCAGGCCCGAGACATTCAACAAACGGGCGCCGAGTTTGCCGCCTGGATGGAAGGTGCGGAAATTCGCCGGCGTGAAATCGCGCCGGCTCATGACTGCTACGGCCAGCGCGTCGCCCAGCGCAAGGCTCATGGTCGTTGATGTCGTTGGCGCCAGCCCCATCGGGCACGCCTCTGGCTGCGCCGGCAGCAGCAACGCGATGTCGGATTGGCGCATCAGCGTGCTTTCCGCGCGGCTGGCCATGCCGATCAAGGGAATGCCGAAGCGCCTTGTATGCTCCACCAGGTGAAACAGCTCGGGCGTCTCGCCTGAGTTGGAGAGCACAAGCGCGACGTCTTTTTCCGTCACCATGCCCAGATCGCCATGACTGGCTTCAGCCGGATGCACAAACTGGGCTGGCGAGCCGGTGGAGGCGAAGGTGGCTGCGATTTTGCGGCCAATATGGCCGGACTTGCCCATACCGGACACGACCACGCGCCCTTCCGCCGCGAGGATCTGCTCCACAGCGCGGTCAAAATTCTCATCGAGCGCCCCCGCCAAGGCGGAGATGGCCGCGCTCTCAGTTACAAGCACATTCCGGCCGATTTCGCGCGTTGCGCCGGCTTGCGTTGGCGTTTCCGCCTCGCCTGGAGCCTCGGTCGCGCTCAGTTCATTGATCGACGCCGCCACGCGGGTCCTCCTGATTTATTCGTCAGCGCACTCCGCCGCGCCCGGGTCAGCGTTGGCCGCCGGTTTAGGAGTGGGCGAAAATGTCTGTTTCCGGCCAACCCGCCAGATCCAGCCGCGCGCGCGTCGGTAAGAAGTCAAAGCAGGCTTGCGCCAGTTCGGTGCGCCCTTCGCGCGCCAGCATCCGGTCAAGCCCCGCCTTGATCGCGTGCAAATGCAAAACATCATCCGCCGCGTAATTCTTCTGCGCATCGGTCAGCGCGTCGGCGCCCCAATCCGACGATTGCTGCTGTTTAGAAATCTCCGCGCCCGCAATCTCTCGCGCCACATCCTTGAGTCCATGCCGGTCCGTGTAGGTCCGCGCCAGTTTCGAAGCAATTTTCGTGCAATAGCAGGGGCTCGGCATCACCCCGAGGCGCAAGGCGAGCACCGCCAGATCAAAACGCGCAAAATGGAACAGCTTCAGCCGGCTGGGATCGCCCAGCTGCGCGATCAAATTGGGCGCCTTGGCCGCTGCGGTCTCCGGCGCGCCGATTCGCACCAGATGGGCGTCGCCGTCGCCGGCGGATAGCTGCACAACACACAACCGATCGCGATGCGGCTGCAGCCCCATCGTTTCGCTATCAACCGCGATTTGCGCCCCCAGATCCAGACCATCCGGTAGATCATGCTCGTGGAAATAAATGGCCATGCCGCCGCTCCGCCTCGTCAAACGTCGCGCTCGGCGGCGCGCGCTGCTCTGCTTACGATGCGCCCAACGGCGCTCTGCCGCCCGCTTTAGCCCGAGCCGGCGTCGGAGATCAATCGGGGCGACGAAGGGCCCGCCGTCAAAGATTTAGCAAACATCGCCTGAGAGAGTGGGGACATCTCCGATTCACAGGGCTCCGCATGTTTTCCTTTGCGACGACACCAGGCTTTCTCGCCGCCGCCGGCGCCGCGGCGATGCTGCTCTTCGGAGCTGTAACGTCCGCCAATATGCTCGGGCGCGCAGCTGCCGATCGCGGCTCAGCGCGGATCGCGGCGCTCATGACCGGGGCGGCATGCCTTGGCGCCGCGCTGTGGAGCGCGATGGTGCTGTCGGAGCGACTGACGATCGCGCCCATGGACGGCGTTGCGATCCTGGTTGCGGCCGTGCTCGGATGCGGATTGCTGCTGTTCCTGATGTTCGAGGCGATCGAAGGGGGCAACCGCAAGCGACGCATCGCCGCCTGCGCGGCGCTAGCCGCAGTCGCTGCTCTGGTGGTGCTCGCGCATGTCCACGCCATGGGCGTCGGGGCCGTGGAGCAGCCGGCAACCGTCTTGTCTCGTTTGGCGCTCGCGGGCGGCGCCGGCGCGCTGGGCGTCAGGCTCGCCTTTCGGCATCGGCGCTTCTCCCATTTCGTAATCGCAGCCGCCGGCGTTTGTCTCTGCGTGCTCGCCGAGCTCGCGCCAACGCAAACCGCGCCGCCGCTGAATACGGACGACATCGAAACCCACTCGATCTTCGCCCCGCCGATTTCGCAACAGGAGGGGTTGGCCGCGGTCGCAATGGCGGTTGCGTTGATGACGCTCTGGATCGGGGCCAGCACCTTTTCATCCTTCAGCTTTGCGTTTGCGTCGGTCAATGACCGCCGAGCAGGTCGGAATGAAGCGGCGGTCCAAGCGCTGTCGCCGAACATGGCGTTTTCGGCCGCAGGCGTCAGTGGCCCGGGCGCGAACGGCTCAGGCATGAATGGCTCAAGCATGGGGTCTGACGAAGATGCGATCGGCAAAGCGATGGCGGCCTCGCTTGCGGACGCGCTGACCCGCAACGAGATCGATCTTGACTATCAGCCCCAATGGCGGCTGGAGGATGGTCGCCTGATCGGCGCCGAAGCTCTAGCGCGCTGGCGTCGTGGACCGGAAGCGGGCGCGCCGCCGAATGTCTTTGCCGCCGCGGCTGAAAAATTCGGCGTTATCGATCAGCTGGGGGCCTATGTGCTGAACAAAGCCTGCCTGCAGGCGACGCGCTGGCCCGAGCATCTGCATGTCGCCGTCAATGTTTCGCCGCTGCAGCTGCAGAATCCCGACTTCGAGGCTCAACTGCGCGAAACGCTTCAACGGACAGGCCTTTCGCCCCGCCGGCTGGAGCTGGAGGTGACGGAAAGCGCCTTCAGCGAGGGCGGCGACTTCGATCCAGAAATGCTGAAACGGCTGCGCGCGGCCGGGCTCACCGTTTCGATCGATGATTTCGGCAAAGGCCACTCGTCTCTCGCCCGGCTGCAGGAGCTTGAGGTCGATTGCATCAAGCTGGATCGCGCCGTCGCTGGTCAAGTTCTGGTCTCCGAGACCGCCCGCGCCATCACCCGCTCCCTGGTTGGGCTCGCCCAGCAAATTGGCGTCAAGGTTCTGGCCGAAGGGTTGGAGACCACGGAGGAAATTAGTTTCCACCGTGACGCTGGCTGCGCATTCGGCCAAGGCTACGGGATGGGACGCCCAATGCGGGAAAGCGACTTTCCAAAATCCGTCCCAGCCTGGCCGCTCAGCAGCTAAAACAGTCCCTGTCCCTTCATGCTGATCGCCTCGCTATGGCCGATCACCACATGATCGAAGAGTTCGACCCGCACGGTTTTCAACGCGGTGGCGATTTCTCGGGTCATGGCGATGTCCGCCCGCGACGGGGTTGGATCGCCGCTGGGATGATTATGGGCGAGGATCACCGCTGAGGCGCTGAGCTCCAGCGCGCGTTTGACCACCTCGCGGGGATAGACCGCAACCTGATCCACAGTGCCGCGGCTGAGCAGCTCTTCGGTGATAAGCTTGCCTTTTCGGTTGAGGAAGAACGCCCGAAACAGCTCCTCCGTTTCATCCCGCATCGCGACACGGCAATAGTCAATTACCGCGTCAAAGCTGGTCAGATCCGGCTGGGCGCGCAACCGGTTTTGGGCGAGGCGCTGAGCGGCGGCTTGGACGATCTTCAACTCCACGATCGCCGCATCGCCAAGCCCGTCAACTTCGCGCAGCCGCTCCGGCGAGGCGGCGAGCACGCCGGGAAAATCGCCGAACCGCTCCAGCAGCTGTTTCGCCAGCGGTTTGACATCTCGCCGCGGAATGGCGCGGAACAACAGCAGCTCCATCAGCTCATAGTCGGGCAACGCATCCGCCCCCGCGCTCATAAAGCGGCTGCGCAGCCGGGCGCGATGGCCGTGGCGGTGATCTTTGGCGGCGGGGGAAGGCGACTGCGCCCCAGCTTCGGCCGCAGGGACGGCCGCTTCGCCAAAAAGGTCCGGCCGCGGCTCGCCTCGTCCTTTATTCGGCGCGGCGCTCATGGCGCTAGGCCGCCGGGGTCCAGGTCGGGTGGAACCGTCCGGCCGGCGAGAGGGTGAAGATCTCCACACCATCCTCCGTCACCCCAACCGAGTGCTCAAACTGCGCTGAGAGCGACCGATCTCTCGTCACCACAGTCCATTCATCGGACAGCACCTTGGTCGCCGGCTTGCCGAGATTCACCATCGGCTCAATGGTGAAAAACATGCCCGGCCGCAGCTCCGGCCCACTTCCCTCTTTGCCGAAATGCATGACCTGCGGGGAGTCATGGAAAACGCGCCCAAGCCCGTGGCCGCAATATTGGCGGACAACGCTGCAGCGACGGCTCTCGACAAGCTTTTGGATCGCAGCGCCAATGTCTCCAAAGGTTGCGCCGGGTTTTACCGTTTCGATCCCCTTAAACAGCGCCTCATGGGTCAGGTTGATCAGCCGCTCCGCCTTGCCGCCCGGCATCCCGGCGACATACATGCGTGAGGTGTCGCCGAACCAGCCATCGACGATGACGGTGACGTCAATATTCAGGATGTCGCCTGCGCGCAGGATCTTTGAATGGTTCGGGATCCCGTGGCAGACGACATGATTCACTGAAATACAGCTCGCATGCTGATAGCCGCGATACCCGATGGTCGCGGATTTCACGCCCTTATCGATCACGCGTTGGTGGATCCAGTCATTGATCCGACCTGTCGAAACGCCTGGCGCGACTTCGGCCGCCACTTCGTCGAGGATCTCGGCCGCCACGCGGCCCGCTTGGCGCATGCCTTCGAAATCTTCCGGCGTATGGAGCTTGATGCCCTCTTTTGTGCGGTCCGAGCCCTTCAAAATTCCGTCCTTCATTCTCAGCTCCGCCAGCGCGTTCCGGCCGGCTGTTGCGCCGATTCAAGCTGTCGGCGCTACTGCCCCAGCATATCGGCATCGAGGATTTCAATCGGGCCGCCCAGCTCAATCGCGGGGGCCGGGCCGTCCGGCGCGGTAAAGCGGCAGTCATAGGCGATCGCTTCAACGCCCGCCGCGCGGGCTTCCCGATAGGCGCGGAGGTAAGCCGCGTCGATATCGCCGGCAAGCCGGAACTGATCGCAGTCGTTCCTTTGTATAAGGTAAAACATCACCGCGCGCGCGCCTTGCGCAACCATCTGTGTCAACTCAGCCAGATGTTTTGCGCCGCGGGCCGTCACCGCATCTGGGAACTCCGCCAGCGTGTTTTCCCGGCGTAAATGCACGTTCTTGACTTCGACATAAGCTGGCGGCAGCCCAGCCTCCTCCAAAAGAAAGTCGACCCGACTGTTCGCGCCATATTTCACCTCGCGTCGCACGCCGCCATAGGACGCCAACTCCGGCGCTTTGCGCGCGCGCAGCGCTTCTTCCACGATCCGATTCGGATGGGCTGTATTCACGCCGACAAGCGCGCCCCCCTCCACCTCAATCAGTTCCCATGAAAGCTTCAGCTTCCGCTTGGGATCGTCGCTGCGTGAGAGCCACACGGTCGCGCCCGGCGTCGTCAGCCCGATCATGCCGCCGGGATTGGCGACATGGGCCGTCTCCACCGAGCCGTCCGGAAATTCGACATCGGCGAGGAACCGTTTGTATCGGCGGATCAGCTGGGCTTTGACGAGAGGCGCTTTAAGAAACATGGTGAAGCCATAACGCGAAAGCGCCGCGAGGAGAATAAGTCATGGACGAAGCAAGCCTTGAGGCCGCGCAGCCGACGGCCGCGATCATCGCGATCGGCGATGAAATCCTTTCGGGGCGGATCCACGAAGGCAATGGACATGTTCTGGCGCAGTTTCTGGCCGGCATTGGCGTGCGGATGGTCGAGATGCGCGTCATCCCCGATGATCATGCTACGATCGTCGCATCGGTGCGAGAGCTTGCGGCGAGAGTGGACCACCTGTTCACGTCCGGCGGCATCGGCCCGACGCATGATGATATCACGGCGGAGGCGGTCGCCGAGGCGATGGGCGCGCCGATCGGGGTGAGGGACGATGCGCGCGCGATCCTGGAGGCCTACTATGGCCAGGACGGGATCAACGAAGCCCGCCTGCGCATGGCGCGCATTCCGGACGGCGCGCTCTTGATTGACAATCCTGTCAGCCGCGCACCCGGCTTTACGTTAGCCAATGTCCATGTGCTCGCCGGGGTGCCGATCGTTTTTAAAGAGATGCTGGAAAGTCTGCGCCCCAGCCTGAAAGGCGGGCCGGTCACCCTGTCATGGTCCATCCGCAGCAACGCGCCGGAGGGAGATCTGGCGGCGGGGCTGGCGGAAATCGACTCGGGGCTGCCTGATGTCACTGTCGGCGTGTACCCGTTCTATCGCGGCGGCCTGGGCTCGACGGTCGTGCTGCGATCCGTGGTGCGCAGCTCGCTCGAAAGCGCCGTAACGCGCGTCCGAGCCCTGTGCCAGGAACGGGGCGCGACGCAGATTTCCGAGACGCCGCCGGAACAGTGAGGCGAATCGCCCGATGCGTCTGGCGTTGGGCGTTCAAATTGCTTAACTGAGCACCCTCCGTCCTCAGCCCGCTTGATGGAATTGGTAGACATAGCGGACTTAAAAT
>JALEGB010000096.1 GCA_022760355.1 Neomegalonema sp. | reverse complement strand
CACACCGCCGTCGCGCCGCTTCCTGCCCCAAAAGCGCGTTTGACGGGCTGGCGACGACCAGATTTATGAGTTCGCACCCTAGTTCGACGCGTCTTTCTCGCCCCCCTCCCACCGTTTGACATGTGGAAGATGGATGCCGAACAGGTCCAGCGCGCGGCCGACCGTTTGATCCACGATGTCGTTAACGCTCTGGGGCTTGGTGTAGAAAGCTGGAACGGGCGGCATGATGATCGCGCCATTGCGCGTCGCCTGGTCCATCAGCGCGATATGCCCTGCATGAAGCGGCGTCTCCCGGAACATCAGGACAAGCCGGCGCCGTTCCTTCAGACATACATCCGCTGCGCGGGTGATCAGTTCGCTATCATAGCAATGGGCGACGCCGCTGAGCGTTTTGACCGAACAGGGCGCGATCAGCATGCCAGCGGTCTGAAAGGAGCCGGAGGAAATCGCTGCGCCGATATCTCGATGATTGTAGATCTTGTCGCAGTAGCTGCGGATCTCTTCCTGCCCCATCTCCAGCTCTTCAAGCGCAGTGCGATAGGCCGCTGGCGAAATAACGGCGTGCGTCTCAACGTCGGGCGCCTTGCGCAGCAGCTGTAAGGCGCGCACGCCGTAGATGACGCCTGAGGCGCCGGTGACGCCAACTATGATCCGTTGCAAATCGATGTTCCTGCTCCGCCTGCGGTCAGTGTGATAGATACGGCGTTCCGCCGCCGGCGCCAGTTTGCGCGATTTTCCAGTCGCTCAACCTCTGCGCGCCACATAATAAGGCCCGTCCATCATGTTGTGCAGGTCTGAATAATGCTCCCTCCGTCGTCCGAACGCGAGCCGCGCCGCAAGCGGATCGATTTCGGCATGGTCATTCTGATTTTTATCGCGGTAGCGGGGGGCCTCGGCGTCTGGTTGCTGCGTGGCCCGGAACGCTTTTTCGCGATCCTGGGCGAAGATGCGCTGCTGATCCTAAAGATCGGACCGAAAATTTTGGCGGCGATGCTGCTCGCCGCATGGATGCGGCTGCTGATGTCGGAGCAGGCTGTTGCGCGTTGGTTTGGCCGCGGCGCTGGCTGGGCGGGGTTCGCCAGGGCGTATGCGGGCGGCGCGATTTTGCCCGGCGGCCCGATGACGGCCTATCCCATTGCGGCTGCTTTCGGCCGGGCGGGCGCGGATATTGGCGCCACTGCTGTTTTTCTGGCGTCCTGGATGTTGTTGAGCCTGAACCGCACGATCGTTTGGGAGATGGCGTTTATCGACTATGATACGGTGCTCCAGCGGCTGCTGATCACCCTTCCGGTTCCAATTCTGATCGGACTTGTCGCCCAAGCGACGGGACGGCCGAGCTTCGCCGATATGGCGGAGGGGGAACGACGATGACGCTGCTTATCTTCACCATCATCCTGTTTGGCGCCGCCGGCGCGTTGGGGATTGCCGCAGCGCGCCGTGGCGAGGCTGTTCTATGGGGCGGCGTGAAGGACGCGTGGGGGCAGCTCGCCTTCACGGCGCCGCGCTTGGTTTTAGGTGTGATCGGCGCGGGGTTTCTGGCCGAGCTGTTGCCGGCGGAGGTTGTGCGCGCGCTGCTCGGGCGGGACGCTGGGTTGCTCGGCGTCGTGATTGCGGCGGGGTTGGGGGCTGTAGCGCCCGGCGGGCCTGCGCTGGTGTTCGCCGTCGCCGGCGCGGCGGCGGCCGCGGGGGCTGGCGAGGGGCAGGTGATGGCGTTCACCACCGCGTGGATGCTGTTTTCCTTCAACAAAGCGTTGGTTTGGGAGCAGCCGTTTCTCGGCGGCCGCTATACCCGCGATCGCATGATTTTCGCCGCTCCGGCGCCGTTTTTGGTGGGCGCGGCGGCCCTGTGGTTGTTCGATTAGCGCGATCTGCGCGGCGCCGTGACAACGCGCGTTTGACCGGCTGGCGACGACCAGATTTATGAGTTCGCACTCTAAAGGAGGCGGCATGGCCAAAAACGTACTGGTTCTTGGGGCGTATGGCCTGATCGGCTCGGAGATTTGCCGGGCGCTGACGGCGGACGGATGGCGTGTGGTCGGGCTCGGTCGGTCGGAGCGTCTCGGCCGCGCGCTTTTGCCGCCTGACCGGTGGATCACCGCCGATCTCGCCCAGCTGACGACGGCGGAGGATTGGGCGCCGCTGCTGGCTGGGATGGATGCGGTTGTGAACGCCGCCGGCGCCCTGCAGGACGGCCCGCGCGACGATCTGAGCGCGGTGCATGGGGCGTCGATCACGGCTCTCGCGGGGGCTTGCGAACATATGCAGGTCGGCCGGTTGGTGCAAATCTCAGCCCCTGGCGCGTCGGAAAGCGCGAGCACGGCTTTCTTGAGGACGAAGGCGGTTGGCGATGAGGCGGTTCGCGCCTCGCATTTGCATTGGACGATCCTGCGCCCCGCGCTGGTGCTGGGCGAGACGGCGTATGGCGGATCGGCGTTGCTGCGAATGTTGGCGTCGGCGCCGCTGGTCCAACCTCTGACGCTCGCACAGGCGCAGATCGGCACGGTGGCGCTCGAACAGGTGGGCGACGCCGTCGCGATTGCGCTGAAGGACGGTTTTCCAAACAATGTTGATGCGGCGTTGGTGGAGCCGCAGGCCCGGACGCTGGAGGAGATCGTTCTGGCGTTGCGCGCATGGCTCGGCGTTCCGGCTCCGATGTTGATGCTGCGTTTGCCCGCATGGCTCGGCGCTGGCGTCAGCCGGCTCGGCGACGCCGCGATTGCGCTGGGCTGGCGTTCCGCGCTGTCGAGCACGTCCTTTCGGGCGCTGCGCGATGGGGTGCAGGCCGATCCGTCGCCATGGCGAGAGGCGTCAGGTCAGACCCTGCGCGCGCTGCCGCAGACGCTGGCGGCGACGCCGCCCGCAAGCGGGGCTCTGCGCGAGGCGCGTCTGCAGCTGTTGACGCCGCTGATGATTCTGTCGCTGTCGTTTCTCTGGCTCGCAAGCGGGCTCGTATCTTTGTTTCACGTCAGCGCCGGACTGGCCTTGCTGGCGCCGGCGGGGCTAAGCCAAGTCTCCGCTTGGGCGATGATTCTGATTGGCGGATTCGTGGATTGCGTGATTGGCGTGGCCGTTCTGCGCCGCCCCTGGTCGGGGTGGGCCTGTATCGCAATGCTCTTGGTTACGCTGGGTTATCTCGTATTCGGCACAGTGCTAACGCCATGGCTGTGGGTTGATCCGCTTGCGCCATTGGCGAAGGCGGTTCCGGCGGCGGTATTGGCGATGACGGCCTGGGCGCGTTTGGGGGAAAGATGATCGAGTATGACGTACTGCTTCGGCTCGCGCATGTGATCGGCGCCGCAGTGTTGTTCGGCACGGGGTCCGGCATCGCATTTTTCATGGTCATGGCGCATCGCACCAACAATGCGCGCATTATTGCGCATACTGCAGGGATTGTGGTGATCGCCGACTTTATCTTCACGGCGACGGCGGTGGTGTTGCAGCCGGTCACGGGGGTTTTGTTGGCCAGTTCAATCGGGTGGTCGCTGACCGAGCCTTGGCTACTGGCGTCGATTGGCCTCTATGTGTTCACTGGGCTGTTCTGGCTTCCGGTTGTTTGGATGCAGATTCGGATGCGCAACCTCGCGAGAGCGGCGGCTGAGGCCGGCGCGCCGCCGCCGCGCGCCTATCGCCGACTATATCGCCTCTGGTTCGCATTCGGTTTTCCGGCATTCGGCGCAGTGATCGGCATCTACTGGCTGATGATCGCGCGCCCCTCCTGGTGACGGCGGCGCGTTTCAAGGCGCTATGCGCATAGCGCCGGTTCTCAAGCCGCGCGAAGCGCGGTAAGGCCCGCTCTATGAGCGAGCGTATTTACATTCGACCGATCCTTCGCCCGACGGCGTCGCCCCGGCTCGGCGGCGCGGCGTTTCTTGGCGGGCCCGGCTGCGTCGAGGCGGTGGAAGTCTTGCGACGGCCCGCGGCGGCGCCATCCCCGATGTCCAGCGATATCGCGCTGTTGGCGCATGCTGACGGGGAGGCGGAGGCCTTGGGGTTGAGGCGCGCCCTTGGCGATCAGGCGGCGGAAGCGGCGCTGCGGGCGCTCGCCAAAGTTGCTTCAGCGCCGCCCGCGGTTGCGGGGGTCGCGTTGGATCGGCCCCGGATCATGGGCGTGTTGAATGTGACGCCGGACAGTTTTTCCGATGGCGGCATGCATTACGCGATGCAGGATTGCGTATCGCGCGCCCGCGCCATGGCGGCCGCCGGCGTTGATTTCTTTGACATCGGCGGCGAGTCGACGCGGCCAGGCGCCGAGTTCGTTCCGGCGGATGTCGAAATGGCTCGGGTGCTGCCGGCGATTACGGCTTTGCGCGAAGCCGGAATGGCGCCGCCGATTTCGATTGATACGCGCAAGCCCGACGTCGCCCGAGCCGCCTTCGCCGCAGGCGCGCGGATCTGGAATGACGTTTCCTCGCTGGGATACGCGGCCGATGGGCTTGAGACTGCGGCGGCGCTGACCGCCGGGCCCGATGGCGGCTGGATCTGTCTGATGCACGCCCAGGGCGATCCGAGCAACATGCAGGACGCGCCGAGCTATGACAATGCGTTGCTGGATGTGTACGACTTGCTGGCCCGGCGGTTGGAGCAAGCGGTGGCGGCCGGCGCGCCCGCGGATCGAGTCATCCTGGATCCTGGCGTCGGCTTCGGCAAAACGCTGGAGCATAATTTGGCCATCTTCCGCGGGTTGGCCCTGTACGCGACCCTTGGGGCGCCGTTGTTGATCGGCGCGTCGCGCAAACGATTTGTCGGCGCGCTGTCGGGCGAGAGTTTGCCCACACGGCGGGCGCCAGGGTCCATAGCCGCCGCGCTGTGGTCTGCGGGGCAAGGGGCCCGAATCTTGCGTGTCCACGATGTTGAGGAGACCGCGCAGGCGCTCAGTGTTTGGTCGGCGCTGGTCAGCAACGAGTTAATAGACGGAGCAAACTCGTGACGGTTCGTAAGCTCTTTGGAACGGACGGCGTCCGTGGGCGCGCAAACAAGGCGCCGATGACGGCGGAAATGACTCTCAAGCTCGGCATGGCTGCTGGCCACTATTTCCGTGCTGGCGAACGGCCGCACCGGGTGGTGATCGGCAAGGACACGCGCTTGTCCGGCTATATGATCGAAGCCTCGCTGATGTCGGGTTTGGTGTCGATGGGGATGGATGTCTATCTGCTGGGCCCAGTGCCGACGCCAGCGGTCGGAATGTTGACCAAAAGTCTGCGCGCGGATCTTGGGATTATGATCTCCGCGTCGCACAATCCGTTTTACGACAACGGCATCAAATTCTTTGGCCCGGACGGATATAAGCTTTCGGATGAGGCTGAGGCGAAGATTGAAACGCTGATGGCGAATGGGCTGGAAGATCATCTGGCGGGGGACCGAGATCTCGGGCGGATCCAACGGCTTGAGGATGGCCGCGCCCGCTATGTCGAATTCGCCAAGAGCACTTTTCCCAAAAACCTGACCCTGGACGGGCTGAAAATCGTCGTGGATTGCGCCAACGGCGCGGCCTATCGAACCGCGCCGGATATGTTGTGGGAATTGGGCGCCGAGGTCGTGCGCATCGGCGTCAATCCGGATGGGGTGAACATCAATGACGGCGTGGGCTCGACGTCGCCCCAGAAATGCCAAGTCGCCGTCATCGAGAATGGCGCCGATCTTGGCATTGCGCTGGATGGAGACGCCGACCGCGTCCATGTCATTGATGAGAAAGGCCAGATCGTTGATGGCGATCAGGTGATGGCGCTGATTGCTGAGCAATGGGCGATGAAGGGGCAGCTGAAGGGCGGCGGCGTCGTGGCGACGGTGATGTCGAATCTTGGCATGGAGAAGCACCTGGAAGGGCGCGGGCTGAAGCTTGCGCGCACGAAAGTCGGCGATCGCTATGTCGTCGAAGAGATGCGCCGCTCCGGTTTTAATCTCGGCGGCGAACAGTCGGGCCATATCGTTCTGAATGATTTCACCACGACAGGCGATGGCGCGATTGCGGGGCTGCAGGTTCTGGCGGCGTTGGTGGAGCGTCAGAAACCGGCTTCTGAACTCTGCCGCGTGTTCGAGCCGATGCCGCAGCTGTTGAAGAATGTGCGCTTTGGCGCCGGCGCGCAGCCGCTGGAGGACGCTGAAGTTCAGAAGGTGATTGCCGCTGGCGAAGACAAGCTCGGCTCGAAGGGGCGACTTGTGATCCGGAAATCAGGTACGGAGCCGGTCATCCGCGTCATGGGGGAGGGCGAGGATCGTCTTCAGGTTGAGACCATCGTCGACGAAATTTGCGCCGCGGTGGCGAAGGCGGCGGGGCCGGCGGCGGCATAAATAACGGCGGCGCCCGGTTTTGGCGGCGTCGCTGACAACCCGATGGGAGGGCGCAATGGGGGTTCGGTCAACACGTAGTCTTGAGGCGGACGGGATCGCGAAAAGCCTGGGCACGCTGCATATGCGGATTGTCGAGCGTTTTCCGGGCTCAGGCTTGTCGCTCTGCTGTACGGAGCTGCTGGAGACCGCCCAATTGACGGCCGCGCGCGCAGCGTCGGTCGGTCGTCCCAATTATCCGCTGCGGATGGCGACAGCGTTGCTGATCGCCGCCGCTTTGTGGGGCGTCTATCTGATCGGCGTTACATTCGGGCCGGCGGCGCTGGCCTTTTTTCTGCATAAAAACGTGGAGTTCAGCTCCGCTGCGCAGGCGCTGGATTCCGGGGTCAACCTCGCCATCGTTATCGGTTTCGCGATTTGGTCAATGATCTCGCTCGAAGCCCAATTGAAACGGCGGATTGCGATCAAGCACCTGCATGAGCTGCGCTCGCATGCGCATGTCGTCGATATGCGCCAACTGACCAAGGATCCGATTTCGATCCAAAACCCGGACGACCGGACGCAATCCTCCCCGGAACGCAATATGACGCCGTTCGAGCTGGCGCGGTAT
Organism: Neomegalonema sp.; assembly: GCA_022760355.1. Taxonomy (GTDB): domain Bacteria; phylum Pseudomonadota; class Alphaproteobacteria; order Rhodobacterales; family Rhodobacteraceae; genus JALEGB01. Next base: position 1,312 of record JALEGB010000096.1, on the reverse strand, counting down.
CTCAGCTATTGCACGGAGATGCTGTCCCTGATCGGCAAGCTGGCCGAGCTGTATGCGGAGCAGACGGACGACAAGCAGATCATTGAGGCGGCAAGCGATGTTGAGGCGCTGTCGAGCAATATCGGCCGCAAGATCTGGCAGAAGCTCATGATCTTGAACGAGGCGGATTTCAAGGCGGTTCGCTAGGGTCGAAACCCCTTCATGATCAATGCAGGAATGTCGGCGCGGCGCGATCACGTTGCTGTTAGATCCGCGCCTCTGAGCGACCAGCGCGCCGTTTCGTCCGTACTATCTCCGGGGTGACCTATGCTCGGAGAAACGCATGCAACGCAAAACGGCGAAAGAGTTCGATCCACGGCTGTTGGAACTCTATGACGGGTATGTCCACGGCCAGATCTCGAAACGAGAGTTTCTGACGCAGTCGACAAAATATGTCGCGGCCGGCGTCGCCGCGGCGGCGGTGTTGGAAAGTTTGCAGCCGAACTATGCGCTGGCTGAGCAAGTTGCGCCGGATGATCCTGCGATTACGACGGCGCGCATCAAGTACCCTTCGCCCAAAGGCCATGGTGAGATTGAGGCGCTGATGGTGAAGCCGGCGGGAGCTGCCGGAAAATTGCCAGCCGTTCTGGTGGTTCATGAGAACCGGGGCCTGAACCCCTACATTCAGGATGTTGCGCGCCGTGTCGGCAAGGCTGGCTTTCTGGCGCTGGCGCCCGACGGTCTGTCGCCGCTCGGCGGATATCCGGGCAACGACGATGACGGCCGGACGATGCAGCGGGGCATGGATCGTGCGAAGCTGATGGAAGATTTTTTCGCTGCGTTTGAGTATCTGGTCGATCATTCAGACAGCACCGGCAAAGTCGGGGCGGTGGGCTTCTGCTATGGCGGCGGCGTTTGCAACGCGCTGGCGGTCGCTTACCCAAATCTGAGCGCGTCTGTCCCGTTCTATGGCCGGCAGCCAGCGGTTGAGGATGTGCCGGCGATCAAGGCGCCGTTGATGATCCATTATGGTGGGTTGGACAAGCGTATCAATGCGGGCTGGCCCGCTTATGAGGCGGCGTTGATCGAGCATCAGAAGGAATTCAGCGTCCATTTCTATCCGGACGTGAATCACGGCTTCCATAACGATACGACGCCGCGCTACGACGCCGAAGCAGCAGAGCTCGCCTGGCGGCGTACAATCGCCTTCTTCACCACCCACCTGACGGCCTAGGGTGCGAACTCATAAATCTGGTCGTCGCCAGCCCGTCAAACGCGCTTTTGGGGCAGGAAGCGGCGCGAATGCGGTGTGGTTCCACCGGCGAGCGTCGCT
>JALEGB010000095.1 GCA_022760355.1 Neomegalonema sp. | reverse complement strand
GGTGGCGAGATAAGGCGCCGCGGCCAGGAACTCCGGCGCGAACAACTTCACGCCGGCCGCCTGCGCGTGCAAATCCAGCGTCGTCATAGCGCCGAACAGCACGGCGCCCAGCAACAGTCGGCCCGGCGCCCAGGCGGAAAACACGACCAGCGCCAGGGCGATCCATCCGCGCCCGGCGGTCATCCCTTCGGTCCAACTCGGCGTCACCGCCAAGGAATAGAACGCCCCCGCGATCCCCGCCATCGCGCCGCCAAAAGCAACCGCGGCGTAGCGAACGCCGATCACCGAATAGCCAATCGAATGGGCGGAATGATCATTTTCGCCAACAGCGCGCAAGATCAACCCGGCGCGGGTCCGCCGCAGAAACAGCGCGATCCCCGCCGTCATCGCCAGCGCGAAATAGACCAGCGCATTATAACCGAAGACCAGCCGCCCCAGCCAATGCTCCGCCAGGGCGGACGGGAACAGCGGCGGCAGCGGCGCCAGCGGCTTGCCGACAAACGGCGCGCCGATCAGCGAGGACAGACCCAACCCAAAGATCGTCAGCGCCAACCCAGTAGCGACTTGATTGGAGCTGAACGTCAAGGTCAGCACGGCGAACAGCAGCGACGCGCCCGCGCCGGCGGCCGCCGCGGCCAGCACCCCGAGCAGGCCGCTGCCGGTTGAAAAGGTCGCGATGAACCCCAGGACGGCGCCCATCAGCATCATCCCCTCCACCCCGAGATTCAGCACGCCGCTTTTCTCGACCACCAGCTCGCCCAGGCCGGCGATCAAAATCGGCGTCGCTGCGCCAACAACGGTGACGAGAATCGAAATCAGAATTGTGACCGCTTCCGCGCTCATGCCGACGCCCCCGTTTTGATCCGGCCGCCGATGCGCAACCGGTTCTTCACGAACACGTCGGTCGCCAGTAAGAAGAACAGCGTCATCGCCTGGAACACGCCCGCCGCGGCGTTCGGCATGCCGAGCTTCGCCTGCGCTTCCTCGCCGCCGATGATCGTGATCGCCAGGACGATGCTGGCCAAGGCGACGCCAAGCGGATGCAACCGGCCAAGAAACGCAACGATGATCGCCATAAAGCCATAGCCGGTCGGGAACGCCGGCACCATTTGACCGACGGAGCCGGAGGCGTGCAGGACGCCGGCCAAACCGGCCAAGCCGCCTGACAGCAACAATGACATCCAAATGGTCCGGTTCGCGGCGAAGCCGCCATATCGCGCAGCCTTGGGCGCCGCGCCGCTAACCCGTATGCGAAAACCAAACAATGACCGGGCCATCACAAACCAGGCGATCAACGCCAGCAAAATCGCCAACGGCGCGCCGAAATGAACGACCCCGCCAGGATCAAGCTCGGTCAAAAGCCCCCAATCGCTCAGTTTGGGGACGGTCCGAGCTTCGTCGAACTGCCTGGTCTCGGGAAATCCGTACCCCTCCGGATCTTTCCAAGGGCCGCGCATCAGATAGTAGAGCAGCTGAATCGCCGCGTAGTTCAGCATCAGGCTGGTCAGAATTTCACTGACCCCCAGCCGCGTGCGCAGCAACGCCGGAACGCCCGCATACAGCCCGCCGGCGAGCATGCCCGCCAGCACCATCAGCGGCAGGATCCAGGCGCCCTGCATGCCCCATGTGCCCAGCGCCACGCCCGTTCCGGCCAGAGCGCCCACGACATATTGCCCCTCCGCGCCGATATTCCAGACATTGGCGCGAAAGCCGATCGCGAGCCCGACAGCGATGATCACAAGCGGCGCCGCCTTCGCAGCCAGATCCGGCCAAAGGGAAGGGTTGGTGATCGGTTGGACAAAAATCATGAACGCGGCGCCAGGCCCATCATAGCCCAGCAGCGAAAACACGCCGGCGCCGACAAGCGCCGTCAGGCTGACGGCCAGCAACGGCGTCAGATACAACATCAACCGGCTGGGCTCCCGCCGCGCGACCAGCTCAACCCGCATAAGCCGCCTCCTCCGCCCCGCCATCAGCGCCAGAATCCTCGGCGCCATGCACGCCGCCCATCAGCAGCCCCAACGCTTCAATCGACACCGCGCCGGTTTCCCGCGCTGGCGACAACCGGCCCTCATTAATCACCGCGAGCTGATCGACGATTGCGAGCAGCTCATCAAGGTCCTGACTGATCAACACAATCGCGCATCCCTTCGCGGCCAAATCCAGCAAGGCCTGATGGATCACGGCCGCCGCGCCCGCATCCACCCCCCAAGTGGGCTGAGCGACGATCAGGGCTTCGGGCGCCTGCAGGATCTCTCGGCCGATCACGAACTTCTGCAAATTGCCGCCGGAAAGCGCGCTCGCCAGAGCGCCCGGGCCCGTCGTCCGCACGTCAAAACGCGCGATGATCTCCTCCGCAAAGGCGCGGGTCGGCGCGGGGCGCACCAACCCGAAGCTGGTAAGATTGCGCCGATCCCGCCCGGTCAGCGCGGCGTTCTCCGCCAGCGAGAACTCTCCCACCGCCGCATGACCGTTCCGTTCCTCGGGCGCAGCGCACAACCCCAGCTTGCGCCGCGCATTCGGAGATCGCCCCAGCAGCTCGCCGCCGCTCAGCTGCGCCGATCCGCGCGCCGCCGGACGCTCGCCGCTCAGAACTTCCAGCAGCTCATTCTGCCCATTGCCGGCAACCCCGGCGACGCCAAGGATCTCGCCTGCGCGCACCCGGAACGAAATATCTTGCAGAGCAAGCCCCTCGCCGGCCGTCGAGAGCCCCTCGACAACGAGCTTTTCCGCCCCCAACGCGCGGGCTTTCGGCCGCTTGACCGCCGCCAACCCGGCGCCGATCATCATCTCGGCCATCGATCCCGCCGTTTCACGCCGCGGCTGACACTCGGCCACAACCTTGCCGCCTCGCAAGATGGTCGCCGCGTCGCACAGCTCCTGGATTTCCTTCAACTTGTGCGAGATGTACAGCACCGAGCAGCCGCGCGCCGCCAGCTGGCGCAGCGTTTCAAACAGCTGCGCCGCTTCTTGGGGGGTGAGCACGGAGGTTGGCTCATCCATAATCAGCAGCTCCGGCTCCAGCAGCAGGGCCCGGACAATCTCGATCCGCTGACGCTCCCCCACGCTTAAGCTGCTGACGATCCGAGAGGGATCGAGCGCCAGGCCATAGGCGTCCAATACCTCGCGGATGCGCGCCGCCAGTTTGCCCGGCCGCATGCTCACATCCAGCCCCAGCGCGATATTCTCCGTCACGCTCAGCGCCTCAAACAGTGAGAAATGCTGAAACACCATTCCGACGCCGAGCTTCCTCGCCGCGCGCGGGCTCGAAACGCCGACGGGCGCGCCGTTCCAGCGGATCTCCCCCGCATCCGGCTGCGTCACGCCATAGATCATCTTAACCAGGGTGGATTTACCGGCGCCATTTTCCCCCAGCAGCGCATGGATTTCACCGGGCTGAACGGTAAAGCTCACCTTGTCATTGGCCAAAACGCCTGGGAACGCTTTCGTTACTCCGCGAAGCTCAAGGCGCGCGCCGCCTGAGGCGCTGCGATCTGCGGCCATGTGCAAGGATGCTCCGGACAAGTCGAGGCGCCAGGTCCGACAGGGCCAAATGCGCGCCCGTCGGCGGACCTGTTCCGCGAATAACACCACCACGCCTATTCAGGGCCGCACTGAACCGGAGACGCAATAGTCTTCTCGAGCTCAAGGCGGACTTTTTGCTGCGGCGCCAACGCAAACGGCAGTACTGCTTAAAAATATGCAGCTGGCGCCGCTTTCCTGGGCGCCGGCAGGATAGAGGCTGAGAGGGCGATGGCGACTCTTCTGATCAAAAACGCGCATTGCTTGGCGACGATGGATGCGGAGCGCCGAGAAATCGAGGGCGGCGGCCTGTTCGCGCGCGACGGCAAGATCGAAGCCGTCGGCGACGGGCTGCCGGCAACCGCCGATGACGTCATCGACGCCGCCGGCTGCGTTGTTACGCCGGGCTTGGTGAACACACATCATCACCTTTATCAGACGCTAACCCGCGTGGCGCCCGCCGGGCAGGATGCGCTGCTCTTCGGTTGGCTGCGGGCGCTCTACCCGATCTGGGCGCGGATGCGGCCCGAGGACTTTCGCCTCTCAGCGCAGTTGGGCCTTGCGGAGCTTGCGCTGTCGGGCTGCAGCATGAGTTCGGATCACCTCTATCTCTATCCGAACGGCGCGCGGCTGGACGACGCCATCGCCGGCGCAGCCGAAGTCGGGTTGCGGTTCCATGCGACCCGCGGCTCGATGAGCATCGGCGAAAGCGATGGCGGTTTGCCGCCGGACGCGTTGGTTCAGAACGAGTCGGTCATCCTGGAGGATTCGATCCGCGTGATCGACGCGTTCCATGATCCGAACGAAGGCGCGATGCTGCAAATTGCGCTGGCCCCGTGCTCCCCCTTTTCCGTCAGCCGCGAACTGATGCGCGACAGCGCGCTGCTGGCGCGGGACAAAGGGGTCATGTTGCATACGCATCTGGCGGAGAATGACGAGGACGTCGCCTATTCGCTGGAAAAATTTGGCTGCCGCCCCGGCCAGTACGCCGAAGATCTGGGCTGGACCGGCCCGGATGTCTGGCATGCGCATTGTGTGAAGCTGGATGCTCAAGAAATCGCGCTGTTCGCCGCCAGCGGCTCCGGCGTCGCCCACTGCCCCTGCTCCAACTGCCGGCTGGGCTCGGGCGTCGCGCCGGTCCGAGCGATGCGGGATGCTGGCGTGAAGGTTGGACTCGGGGTTGACGGCTCCGCTTCAAATGACGCGGCGCATCTCCTGCTGGAGGCCCGTCAAAGCCTGTTGCTGCAGCGCGTAGCCAACGGGGCGGATGCGATGAGCGCCCGCGAAGCGCTGGAGATCGCCACACGCGGCGGGGCCGAAACGTTGGGGCGCTCGGACTGCGGCCAGCTCGCCATTGGCAAGCGCGCCGATGTCGCAATCTGGCCGATCGACCCTCCGACCGCCAGCGGCGCGTGGGACCCCCTCGCCGCTCTGATCTTCTGCGCGCCTCACCGCGTGCGCGACCTGTTCGTCGAGGGCCGGCCGGTGGTGCGTGACGGGCGGCTCACGCGGTTCGAACTACCGCAAATCGCTGAAGAAGCCCGCGCCGCCGTCGAACGGCTCGCGCAGGGCTAGGGCGCTCCCTGTCCGTGCGGCCTGTCACAACACTGAGACCTTCTTGAGGTAGCTTCCCGCTGCTCCAATCGACTCACGCGCTTGAGGCGTTTCGCGCGTTTTGCGCCAAACTCGCCTCCCTCCGCCCGATCGGGATTGAGCGGCGTGGACGCGGTAGGGGCGGTACTTAGCAACGCCCTTAGAGGCTGACGCCAGGAAGGACCAAAATCGTGAAGCAGATCGAAACTGAAGAACTCTCCTTCGACGACTTCGACGAGGTTATGACCCCCCGCCCAGAAGAGAACGACTTTGACCGGATCGTCGAAGCCGCAATCGATCGGCGCGGCTTTCTGGGCGGCGCACTCGCCTTTGGCAGCTTCACCGCGCTGGGCGGCGCTCTGACCGCCTCCACCGCCGAAGCCTCCGCTGACCGCTTCGCCTTCACCCAAATTCCGACCAATGGCGACGACGCCGTTACGGTTCCAGCAGGTTACAAAGTAGATATCCTGGTGCGCTGGGGCGATCCGCTCTGGTCGGACGCGCCAGAATTCGATCACGCGACCCGCGGCACCGCAGCCAGCCAGGAACGCGCCTTTGGCGACAACACTGACGGCATGGACGTTTTCTCGCATCAGGGCAAAACCCTGCTGGTCGTGAACAACGAATACACCAACCGCAGCATCATCTGGGGCGCGAACCCAGACCAGAAGGCGGCGAATGACGACGACATCGCCAAAGGCATGCTGGCGCATGGCGTGTCGGTGGTCGAAATCGCCCCGGTGGACGGCGCCTGGCGCCTGGTCAAAGACAGCCCATTCAACCGCCGCATCACCCCAAAGTCTGAAATGGAGCTGACGGGCCCGGCGGCTGGCCATGATCTGCTGAAGACCGATGCGGACCCGACCGGCAAAAAGTCGCTCGGCACCTGGAACAACTGCGGCAACGGCCGGACCCCATGGGGCACCTATCTGGCCTGCGAGGAAAACTTCAACGGCTACTTCTCTTCGTCGGAGAAGACGCAGGACCAAAAACCTGTCGAACTGTCGCCAGCCTTCGTCCGCTACGGCATCCGCACCAAAGACTGGGGCTATGGATGGGCGAAAATCGACGAGCGCTTCGACATTGCGAAAAATCCGAACGAGCCGAACCGCGCTGGATACATCGTTGAGATCGACCCGACCGACCCAACTTCGACGCCGAAGAAGCGCACCGCCCTGGGCCGCTTCAAGCACGAGAACGCGGAGCTGGTGATCAATGGCGACGGTCGCGTTGTTGTCTATATGGGTGACGATGAGCGCGGCGAATTCCTCTATCGTTTTGTGTCGAACGGCGTCTACGCGCCAGGCGCGCCGACGGAGGACCTGCTGAATGACGGCGTGCTCTACGCCGCCAAATTCAACGAGGACGGCTCCGGCGCTTGGGTCGCGCTGACGCCTGAAGCAACCGGCATGGACGCCGCCGAGATCTGCATCCACACCCGGATGGCCGGCTCGAAGGTTGGCGCCACCACCATGGACCGCCCAGAATGGGTCGCCGCCAACCCGAAAAAGGCCGAGGTGTACTGCGCCTTGACCAACAACAAGAACCGCGGCGTCAAGACGAATGCCGGCGGCGATCCAACCCCCGCCGTTGGTCCAAACCCGCGCGAGAAAAATAACTACGGTCAGATCGTGCGCTGGCGTCCAGAAGGCGGCGACCACACCGCCGCCGGCTTCACCTGGGACCTGTTTGTGCTGGCGGGCAACCCGACCGTCCATAAAGACGCATATGCCGGCTCGAAAAACATCGACGCCGACAACATGTTCAACTCGCCGGACGGTCTGCGGTTCGATTCGAGCGGCCTGCTCTGGATCCAGACGGACGGCAATTACAAGAACGAAGGCGACTTCGCTGGTCAGGGCAACAACCAGATGCTGGCGGGCGACCCGGTAACGGGTGAAATCCGCCGCTTCTTGGTCGGCCCGAAAGAGTGCGAAGTGACCGGCCTGACCTGGTCGTCGGATCGCCGCGTCATGTTTGTCGGCATTCAGCACCCTGGCGAACGGGGCGACAGCCACTGGCCTGAGGGCGGCGAAGCGACGCCGCGTTCGGCGATCCTCGCGATTAGCCGCGAAGATGGCGGGCTGATCGGCTAACCGATCGATCGAACCAACTGAACCGGCCGTCTTGTGGCGGCCGGTTTCATGCGCCGTCCATCCCCGGGCGCGCAGACGCCGGGCTGCGGCGCATCGCATCCTACGCGGAGGACGGTCCCTCGTCCTCATCCTTCGCGACGTCGGCTTTCACACGCTCATCATCCAGCATCCGCCGCGCCTCATCCATCCGATCAAAAGTCTCATCGATCACGAAATGGATCTCCGGCGCATATTTGAGATGCACCGCTTTGCCGAGCAAATGCCGCAACGCGCCAGCGTTTTTCTTAAGCAACGCAATCGCGCCGTCGGGATCGTCGCCCCCCAGCGGCAGCACATAGGCCGTCACCCGCTTGAGATCAGGCGAGCATTTAACCTCGGACACGGTAATGGAGCGGCGGCCCAGCTCGGGATCATGGGTCTCGCCGCGCATCAATATATCCGCAAGGGCCCGCCGGATGTTTTCCCCGACCCGCTGCTGCCGCTGAGAGGGCCCGCCGCCGGGGGTCTGAAATTTTTTTGCCATCCCCCGCAAATAGGGGATCGGGCGGGCCGCGTCGAGAGTTGTGGCGCGGATCAGCGTCGACCCGCTAGTCGCAACCGTTATGCTTGCGCCACATCGTGGGATCATGGCCCGGCGGCGTGTTGGCGCAGGGATCATCCGCATATCCGCGCAGCGCCTGATAGCGCTTGATCTGCGCCGGGGTGAGCAGCTTCGCCGTGTCAATATGCGCCGCGAGATGCGCCATGCGCAGATCGGCGCGCGCCGTCGCCGCCGCATCCAGCAACTCGCGCAGCTTCGCCTTTTCGACGCCGCCCTTGGCGAACGCCCCGCTGAGCGCCGCTTCAGCTTCGATAAAACGCTTGCCGGCGGAGATCGCCTTAGCGCGCATGGCGGCGAAAATTTTCTCAACCGCCGCCTTTTGTTCAGCCGACAGGCCGAGCTTCGCATGCAGCTCCAGCACATGAGCCGGCCCGGGCAGTCCGTTCAGCTCCGCCGGCAGGGCCAGCCCCCAGCCCCGGCCAGCGCGCAGAGCGGCGAGATCATCTTCGGACAGACTTGCGATCTTGCGCTTTTGCAGTCCGGCATAAGGCGCGGCCGCATGTTTGTGGTCCTGCGCCGCCGCTGGAACGCCGACCAAAAGCGCCGCCATCCCCATCGCCAACACGCTGTCGCGCCATCTACGCGCCATCATATCCGCCTCCTCAACTTGCAAATCACGGCGCGCTATAGCAGGCGCGCGCCACAATACCCAGCCCCGCCCGAGAAGGCGCGCGGGGCGGAGGGGGCTGCGCAAAACGCGCGCTCAATTCTCCCACAGCTTCAGCGTCGCGTCACCGCTCCCCGACAGCGCCCGCCGCCCACCGCGCCGCACCGCCCGCGCTGAGCGCGGCGGCTCCGCAACGTCAACCACGTTTGACGGCTTCTTGCAGGCGGGCGCGACAGGCCGCTCACGGCGAAACATCGCTCAACCGGGGCCCTCCGAAACCTATTTTTGTCGCAAACTCGCGCTTTAGGGTGGGAACTCATAAATCTGGGTGTCGCCAGCCCGTGAAACGCGCTTTTGGGGCAGGAAGCGGCGCGAGGGCGGTGTGGTTCCACCGGCGAGCGTCGCTGACGCACCCCAAAAGCGCGTTTCACGGGCCCGAAGGGCGTCCGGCCAGATTTATGAGTTCCCACCCTAGGGGCGCCCAGCGCATCCCGACAAAGGTTAAAGCGTCGGCATGACGCGCATACTCGGAGGCAGCGATGAAAAAGTGGATTGCACGAACCGCCCTTCTATTGGCGACCCTGTCGGGGCCCCTGGCTTCTGCGCGGGATCATGTCGTGGCGCAAGTCAGCAAAGAGCTGTTCGGCAAAGCGAGCCTCGCCGCTGAGGCGTTAGAGTCGATGGGCCTCACCAAGGTGAAAATCACCAGCGCCGGCCAACTGCGTTATCAGTTCTGCAAAGGGGTTGGCGCCGACACTCCGGACCTGGTCCTGCTCAGCCGCCCGCTCAGCAAGAAAGAAGCAGACGCCTGCCGAGCGAAAGGCGTGCAAATCGAAGCGATTAAGCTCGGCGGCGCGGCCTATGGCTTCGCCACCGCGTCGAGCAAGAGCTACGATCTGACGCTCGCCCAACTCTGGATGGCGATTTCCAACTCGCGTCGGGCCCCAAAAATGTGGGCGGATATTGATCCGTCGCTGCCTGCTGAGCGGATCGCGATTTACGCCGATGGCCGGAGCGGACGCTTTGGCCCCATCGTCGCGAAAGCCGCATGCGAAGCGGCGGGCGGCCGGGGATGCGCCCGCGCGGCGCTATCGCTCCGCACGGACGCGATCCTCGAAGTGATTTCTGATGAGGAGCGCGCCGCGATTGGCGTGGCGAGGGCCCCGGCGCTCGTCTTCCTCCCGGTTGATCTTCTGATGGCGAACACCGGCCCGGGCGGGCGGCTGAAGCTGGTCAAGATCAACGGCGCGGCCCCGACCGCGGAGAATGTGGCCTCAGGCGCGTACCCGCTGGCCTCCCAATCCTATATCTACGTCAAGAAACAGCATCTGGGCGTGATCAAGGGCCTGAAGGACTATGTCGACCTGCTGAAATCACGCTAACTCGCGCCGCCATAACTCACTATAGGAGCCCCGCTTGACGGCGGCGCTTCTATAGGCCGAGCCTCTCGCCGGCGTCTTCTTCCGCCAGCACGGCGACGAGCCCTTCGCGATAGCCAGGATAAGCGAGCTCTACGCCCAGCTCGTCTTTAATGCGTTTATTCGAAACCCGTTTGGACTCCGCATAGAATGACGCGGCCATTGGCGACATCTTCGCGCGCGCCTCCTCAAACGTCTCCTCGGGCGGCGGGGTCACCCCAAGCAGGTTCGCGGCGAACGCAATCACTTCAGAAGGCGGCGCCGGCTCGTCATCGCACACATTATAAGCGGCGCCTGCGCGCGGCTGCGCCATTGACGCCTCCAATGTCGAGGCGATGTCGTCAACATGAATGCGAGAGAAAACCTGCCCCGGCTTCACGATCCGCCGCGCCGCGCCGGCGCGCAGCTTGGCGAATGGGCCGCGGCCTGGCCCGTAAATCCCCGCCAAGCGAAATAGATGCGCAGGGGCGCCGCTTTGCGCGCCGAATGCAAGCCACTCATCCTCGGCCGCGACGCGCCATCGCCCACGCTCCGTCGCGGGAAGACGCTCCGAGTCTTCGTCCACCCAATCGCCGCCGCGATCGCCATACACCGCCGTCGTGGACAAATATCCGATCCAGCGCAACCGCCCAGCCTCGCGTCGCAGCGCATCGCCATGGCGGGCCAGTGTTGGATCGCCAGCTGCGCTCGGGCCCGCGGACACGAGCACCTGATCACATTGCGCGAGCCCTTGCGCCACCGCAGCAAGATCGTCATCTAGAATCGCCTCGACGCCCGCCTGCGCAAGCCGCTGGCGCTTTTCCTCGGATCGGGTGGTCCCAAAGACGCGCCGCCCCTGTTCAATCAAGTCGCGCCCGAGCGCTTCGGCGCTATATCCGTAGCCAAAGCAAAACAGCGCTCCCCGCCGCCCTTCTGCGCTTGGCTGATCAGAACATGTCGCATCGGTCATGTTTTTCTGCTTTCACCTACCCGTCGCGCTGAGCGACCAGGACTTTTGAGGAGCACCAAATGATGACCCTCCCATCGTCTCGCAACACCTCCGGAATCGCGCCATGTCGTTTCGCCGCAGCGGCGCTGGCCGCATTCCTGGGGCTGACCGGGATTGCGGCGGCCCAAAGCGCCACAGCATCTGACGAAGACGCCAAACGCTACAAGGACTGCATGGCGCTCATCCGCAAAGATGCGACGAAAGCGCTCGAAGCGGCGGCGAAGTGGCGCGCGATCGGCGGCGGCGCTTTGGCCCGTCATTGTGGCGCGATCGCGATGATCGCCACGGACGCGGAGCTCAACGCCGCGCGTGAACTGACGGAGCTAGGCGTCAGCGGCGGCGTCGGCTTCACAGAGTCGGATCGCGCGGCGGCGCTTAGTCTCGCGGGCGATCTTTGGCTCCGCCTGGAGCAACCGAAGCTCGCGCTGAAAGCTTTCGCCGCGTCCACAAAGCTGGGCAAGGACAATCGCCGTATTCAACTCGGCTCAGCCCGCGCCCATGCGATGCTGGGCGAGTGGAAAAGCGCAATTGGATATCTGGATCTGATGATTGGCGCCGAGCAATCCGATGTCGAAGCGCTCACCCTGCGCGCCGCCGCCCGACGCTCCGCAGGCGACGCCAAAGGCGCTCTCGCAGATGCGAAGAAAGCCACCGAATTTGCGCCAAAAGTCGCGTTGGCCTGGTTTGAACGCGGGGCGGCGGAACGCGCGCTCGGCGATCGGGCCGCGGCGCGCAAAAGCTGGCTGACTGCATCCCTGCTCGATCCGGCGAAAGATGAGAAAGGCCGCCCGGGCGGCGTGGCCGGCGAACTGGCCCGGCGCAACCTGGAGCGCGACAGCTTCGCAAAGTAGGCGCCCCGGCTGCGCGAAGGTGAAAACGGCGTCTCGCGCCCCGCGGGACGCTTAACCAAATGCTCTCAATTATTTTACCGCCTCAGATCCGCCCCAATAGCGGCAGAAGCATGGCGCCCCCTCGCGCAGCGGTAGAAAAAAATCAATATACAGAAATTTAACACTCCAAAACCGCTACATACGCGATTTTTGCGGCGCCCAATTCGTTAATTCGATAAACCGCATCAGCGCTAAATTCTTATTCTTGCCTTGAGTCGTTAGAACTTCAGAAACCCCCCGAGCGCATGTTCCACCGCAAAGACAACCATAAACTGGCTCTTTGAAGGGAACCGCAATGTCGCCGCATCTGCTCGCCCTCTCGGCGTTCGGACTAGCAGCACTCGCCGCTATTACAGTTGCTCCGACGTCTCCGTCGTCGAGCGTCAAACAAGTTAAAACCGCCGCGTCGGCCGTGATCGAAACCGAATCGGTCAAAGCCCCGCGCGCCTATCGCCGTCTGTGTGAAAAAGAGCCGCGTTTGTGCGCTGCAAAACACGCCGCGCCAATTCTTGCGCCATTTGAGAAGCGCATGGCGAAAATGTTCGGCGAGGACGCGCTGAAAATCGCGCCCGTTGTCCTGACGGCGGAGCGCAAAAAGCAGCTGGACCGCGTGAATGACGTGGTGAACGGCTTGATTGAACCCCGCGTCGATCGCGGCGGCGATGTCTGGAGCCTCGGCGCGCTGGTCGGCGATTGCGAAGAGTATGTGCTGATGAAGCGAGAGATGCTGCTGCGCCTTGGATGGCCGCGCACAGCGCTTCGCATCACGGTCGTACATGACGGCGTCGGCTATCACGCCGTGCTCATCGTTTCGACCGACAAGGGCGACTTCGTGCTCGACAACCTGGTCGGATATGTCTCGCGCGCCGAAGACTCGCCCTATCGGTTCGTCGTCGCAGAATCGCTACGTAACCCTGGCGCATGGGTTCGCATCTCCAAAGGCGCTGCTAAGAAATCCCCTCTATTATCCCGCTGAGCGGCAGCTTAAACTGCGCAACCAAACTCAGTTGCCAAGGAGGGGCGCGTGGGGCGGTTGGTTCAGCGAGAGGTAAAAGGCGTCGTGGCCGCGATGGCGGCCGCGCTTTTGCTTACGGCGTGCGCGGCGCCAAAGGCGAATTTTGCGGGGACAGCCCCCCAAAAAGTCAGCGCCAGAGCCGCAGAGACAAGCGTCACGCGCGGCCGCGTCGCCAGTGTCGGCTGGGAGGCCTACGATCGCTATGAAGATCGACGCCTTCACGCCTACATCGCGGGCGTGGTCGCGAAGCTGAGCGCCAACGCCCGCCTAACGGCCGGCGCCCCCAAAGCCATTGTCGTGAATGCGCCGGCGCCGAACGCCACGGCCGGGCCCGACAATGAAATCGCAATCACCACCGGGCTGTTGGCGTTGCTGCTGGATGAGGCCGAGCTGGCCTGGGTTCTGGCCCATGAGATCGCGCATGTCGAACTTGGCCACCCGAAAAAGCTCGCGTCGATCACGCGCCCGACGGCGCTCAGCGAGATTCGCCGCTTCGCCGCCTCAAGACGCCGGTCCGAAATGGCCGCGGATCGGCGCGGCATCGAGCTTCTGCGCGCCGCCGGTTATGACGTCAGCGCGCCCAGGCGGTTGACCCAACGGCTGGGCGGCGCCGGGGGGCGACGGATCGCCGCCTACCTCGCCACCCATCCAACCAACGCCGCCCGCCTCGCCGCCATGCCGCGCTCTGGCGGCGGCGCGCGGAGGGTCGACGCGTATTTTGACGCTGTCGACGGGTTGCGCTTCACCTTTCCAGGCCGGCTGACCATTCCGGTGCGCGCCGGCGTCCTGGTGTCTCCGTCGCTAAAATTGGCGATGTCGCCGCCGCCGGGCTACCGAGTTCTCGACACAGGCAACGCGCTGGAGTTTGCGCACCCGGACGGGCTGATCCGGATCCGGCTCAAGGCGAGCCCGGAGAGCGGGCCGGATCTTAAGGCGCATCTTCACGACCTGCACGCGCCGCTTGTCGCGACGGCGCAGGCGGGCCCGCTGTTGGATGTCAAGAAATACCGCTCTTTTAATGATCGTGATGCGCTAACGGGCCGTACGTCGCTGCGCGTGGGCGGCGTCACCGCGGAGGCGCGCCTATCCGTCATCCAGGGCGACCGCCGCCGTTTTGTGCTGATTGCGCTGTCCCCAGTTTCGATGAAGGCTGAGTTGGCCGACGCGCTTTGGACCTTCGAGCATAGCGTTCGGCCAATCGACGCCGACGACCTTGCCGTGCTCTCACGATTGAGTGTGCGAGTGGTGACTGTGGAGCCCGGCGACGACTACCGATCGATCCTTACGCGGAGCGGCGCCGCCCCGATCGGAGAGACCTATTTCCGCTTCCTCAATGGCCTCGGCCCCAGCGCGCGCCTACGGGCTGGCCAAAAAGTTAAGGTTGTCGCCGTCCGATAGCCCGCGAACGCGCCCATCTGGCGGGCCAGGCCGCCAGCTTTATGAGTTCCCACCCTAAAGGGTTAGACCGTACAGGAACGCGGCCGAAAGGGCGGCCGCGCTCGCGACGATCAGATAGAAAAACGCATCCGACGAGGTTTCGTCCCTCTGCGCCTGTTCGCTCTCGGCCTTTTTCCGCGGGGGCTCAACATGCCGCATCGTCTCGTCAAGCACAATTGGCCCCGTCGGAGCGGTCCCGAACGGCGCGGCTTGGCTCTGTTCCGGCGCATGGCCGCTGCTCGACGCGAGCGGGTCGCGCCGGACCGCGTCGGCGCGGGCGAGCAGCCAGTTCGGCGGCCGCCCTGCTTCACCGCTCTCCCTATCGCCGCGCAGTGCGGCCTCAACCTGCCGAGCGATCCGCTCCGACAGTTCGTCATTGTCCGGATACTGCGCGGAAAGAGGCGTTTGCGCCGACGCAGCCGCGGGCGCAACTGAGCTCTGGCGCCCCCGCGGCCCTTCTTTTGCGCCCTTGATCCGGTTCAAAACCCGCTGCAGATCATCTGCGCTCTCGCTTGAGACCGCCGCCGGAACGGGAGCGGCCATCGGCGGCGCAATCTCATCCGCGGCGAACGGATCGATCGGCTCCCAATGAAACGGCGCAGCGCGTGCTGTCGTCGCTGCCTCGGTCTCGGTCTCGGACGCAACAGCGGCGGGCGCTGTCGTCACAAATTCCGGAGCAGCCTCTGGGATCGCCTGAGCCTCGTGGGGCGCGTCCTTCGCCGCCGGCGCCGCCTCCGGTTCGACAATCTCGGAGTTCTTTCGCGCGTTCGGATCTCTGCAGTGGGCGGCGTAGTCGATCAGCTCATCCCATTGCGGCCCGCTTTCGGCGCTGGACGCAGCCGCATCCGTCTCGACGATCTCGGCCCAATCAACGGGCTGAGGCTCCGGCCCGCCAAGCGCTGGCGGCGTCGCCTCAATCAGCTTCGCGTTGTCCCGCTCCACTCGCGCCTGCCGCTCGGCAACGCGCATTTCGGCATCCTCGAGGTACTCTAACCGGTTGGCCAGCTCGATCACCGCTTCGGTCAGGCGCCGCATTCTATGGTTCTGTCGCGCCGCGTCGCCGAGCGCCGCATCGATTCGTTCGCCGATCTCGTCAACCGCGTCCCGAACGATTGCCGCCGCTGCGCGGGCCGGCTCCTGCGGCGTTCCGCCCTCCGCGGCAGTCTCGATGGCTGCATTCAGCCATTCTCCCAGTGGACGCCCCGCGTCGCGCGCGGCTTCGTCCGCCCGCTCCAGCACCCCGCGCGGCAGCCCTTGGACCTTCACGACTCTCTGCCTCTTTTTGCGCTCAGCGCCCGCAGCAGCGCAGGAGCGGCTCAATGCCGAAACGGGCTCGTCGGAAGTGGGAAAGGACCGTCGTGCTGCGCTGGAGGGGGGGGCCATAACTACTCTCGATCAAAGGCGACGCCGTTCTGGCGCGCGAAGCAATTGATTCGCCGCTTCTGCGGCCTTCGCCACAACCTTAGGGTTAGGACTGTTAACGAAGCCTAATCGCGCGCGCATCGCATCAAGAGCTCCTTAAAATTCTGCTCTGGCCTTACGCAAAGTTTCCGTTGACGTAAACGTAAGCACGAGGCATTCTACAAACATGGAACGCGAAACCACACAGAGCGAGCGGCTGTCGGCCCTCTATCCCGCGCCCCTCGACAGCGCAGCAGCGCTCGAGAAGGAGAGCGTCATTTTTAGCATTCGAGACCTTTGTGACGCTTTCGACGTCACGCCGCGAGCACTGCGATTTTACGAGGATCAAGGGCTGATCTTCCCCAAACGCGATGGTCAGAAACGGATCTACAGCGCCCGAGATCGCGCGCGGCTGAAGCTGATCATCCGTGGCAAACGCTTCGGCTTCAGCCTGGCCGAAGTTCGCGAGCTGCTTGATCTCTACGATCTGGGAGATCGGCAACGCACCCAGCTCACGGCGACTTTGGACAAGGCGCGCGAAAAGCTGGAGATGCTCGAGGCCCGTAAAAACGACATCGCAGCGGCGATCGATGAGCTGCGCGAGCATATGGACTTGGTCGAAAACATGCTCGTGGAGCTGAGCGATAAATCATCAACGGACGGCGATTGAGCCGATCGCCTTCACAAGAGAATAACCGGATAATTCCAGCGCAGGAGAGGCGCCATGCCCACTTTCACGCCGCCATTGCGGGACTATCAGTTCGTCCTGCACGAAACGCTGAAAATTGATCAGAACACCGCCGTGGCCGGCTACGCCGACATGACGGCCGACATGACGTCAGCGGTTCTGGCCGAAGCCGGCCGTCTTGCATCGGAAATGCTGATCAAAAGCAACACGACAGGCGACCAAGAAGGTTGCAAGCTTGAGAATGGCCAAGTTCGGACCCCATCCGGCTACCAGGAGGCGTTCGCCGCACTGCGAGAGGGCGGCTGGCCCTCGCTGGAATGTCACGAAGAATATGGCGGCCAGGGCATGCCAAGCGTCATCAGCCTCGCCGTCGGTGAAATGCACTCGGCGGCCAACATGGCGCTGATGATGTATCAAGGCCTGACCCATGGCGCCTATTCGGCCCTGCACGCCCATGGGACGGCGGAGCAAAAGAACACCTACCTGCCGAAGCTCGCCTCCGGCGAATGGACCGGCACCATGAACCTGACCGAGCCGCAATGCGGCACGGATCTTGGCCTGATCCGCACCAAAGCGGAGCCGCAAGAAGACGGCTCCTATCTGATTACCGGCCAGAAGATCTTTATCTCCGCCGGCGACCATGACCTCGCCCAGAATATCATTCACCTGGTGCTGGCGAAAATCCCAGGCGGTCCGGAAGGGGTAAAGGGCATCTCTTTGTTCGTCGTGCCCAAGATCCAGGTCGGGGCCGACGGCGCGCTGGGCCAACGGAACAACGTCTCCTGCGGCAAGCTGGAGGAGAAGATGGGCATCCACGGCAATGCGACCTGCGTCATGAACTATGACGGCGCGGTTGGATGGCTGGTCGGCGAGCCGCATAAGGGCTTGCGGGCGATGTTCACGATGATGAACGAGGCGCGCCTGCTGGTCGGCATGCAGGGCCTCGCCCAGGCGACGATCGCCTATCAAAACGCCGCCGAATACGCCCGTGATCGCTTACAGGGCCGCGCCGTGACCGGCGCCGAGGCGCCGGACAAGCCGGCGGACCCGCTGATCGTGCATCCAGATGTGCGCCGGATGCTGATGGACCAACGCGCCTTTATCGAAGGCGGCCGGGCCTTCCTGCTCTGGGGCTCGACGCTGATCGACGCGGAGAAACATCATCAGGACGAAGCGGCGCGCGACGACGCTGGCGCAATGATCGCGCTGCTGACCCCGGTTCTGAAGGGCTTCCTGACCGATAAGGGGTATGAAAACGCCAGCCAGGCGCAGCAAGTGTTTGGCGGTCATGGCTATATCGAAGAATGGGGCATGTCGCAGTATGTGCGCGACGCCCGGATCGCGATGATCTATGAGGGCGCGAACGGCGTGCAGGCGCTCGATCTGGTTGGGCGCAAGCTTGGGCAGAATGGCGGCAAAGCGATCATGCGCTTCTTTGAGGTCATGCGCGAATTCGCCAAGGAAAATGGCGATGATGAGGAGCTTAAAGCCGAGTTCCTCGCACCATTGAAGGAGGCGTCCGGCCATCTTCAGGAGGCGGGCATGTATTTCATGCAGGCCGGCCTCAAGAACCCGAACGACGCGTTGGCTGGATCGAACGATTTCCTCCATCTGTTCGGGCATACCGCCCTCGGCTTTATGTGGGCGCTGATGGCGAAAGCCGCGCGTCAAGCCCTGGCGGAGGGAACCGATGACAAAGCCTTTTATGAGGCGAAGTTGACGACTGGCCGCTACTTCATGACTAAACTTCTGCCCGAAACCGGAATGCGACTCGCCAGAATCAAGGCCGGCTCAGCCCAGGTGATGGCGCTGCCCGCCGAGGCGTTCTAAGCGCCGCCCGATCGCCACTCCGCGCTCGGGCCGCATTGGTCCGAACGCGCGGATGTTAACAGGACGGACGCCGCGCCCGCTCAGGAGATTTGAAATGATGAAGTTGCCCCATCTGCTGGTCGCCGCGGCCTTCGCACTCAGTTTCGGCATCGCCGGGGCGGCGGCCCATGCGCGGACGCCAACGCCACGCGCGCTGACGACGAGTGAAGAAGCCAGCCTCGAGAAAGCGGCGGCCGCCTACGCGGCTGCTCTGGCGAAGCGGGACGCCAGTACGCTCGCCGCGATGGCGCCGCGGGACTATCTCGCAGTGATCGCAGAGCGAAATGATCTGGAGCTCCCCGGCGCCCGCACGCTGCTGCGCGAGGAGCTGGGCAAAGCTGGCCGGTTGCCCCGCCTGCGCCGCGAAGCAATCGCTGGCGCGGACTTCGCGCCTTTCGTAAGCGGCTTTCGCGCCGCAACCGTCTCCTATGCTCTGCGCGACGCGAAGCGAACCTTCTGGGGCGGCAATGAGGTGATGGTGCTCGCTGTTTACGATCTGGGCGTCTGGCGCTTTGCGCTCATCGAGACGCAGATCGACTATGAAATCATGCTGGAAGCCTATCCGACGCTTCTGGGCGCGCCCGTGCCTTACCGCAATGGCGACAGCCGCAGCCGGCGCACATGGACCCGGACCAAAGGGGGCATCCGCTACTAACCCCATCTGCGCCGCCTCGCCGCCCTTAGAACGCGGCGACGCATCCCACTTTTTCGGCACGGCGCAAGCGGCCCGCCACAGAATAGATGAGCGCGAGATGACCGAGTATCGCCTGCACTGCTTCGCCCAATCGGGCAACGCCTATAAACCGGCCCTGATGATGGCGTTGACAGACGTCGAATGGGCGCCGGTGTTCGTCGACTTTTTCAACGGCGCGCACCGAACGGAAGCCTTCTATGCGCTGAATCCGATGGGGGAGGTTCCGGTGCTTGAAGGGCCCGAAGGAACATTCAGCCAATCAGGCGTCATCTTGCGGATGCTGGCGCGCAAAACACAGAAATTCGGCCCGGCGTCGCAGCCGGAGGATGACGAAATCCTGCGCTGGCTGCTGTGGGACAATCAGAAGCTGACCGGCTATGTCGCGCCGTATCGTTTCATGTTGAACTTCCTTCCAGAAGCCAAACGCGACGCGGGCGCGATTGCATTTCTAAATGGCCGTCGCCGGATCGCATTTAAGATCCTTGAACAACGGTTGAGCCAGCAGGACTGGCTGGCGCTGCCGGACCGCGCGACGATCGCCGACATCTCGGCATGCGGATATCTCTTCTGGCTGGATGAGATCGGCGAGAGCCGAGACGATTGGCCGGCAATTGGCCGTTGGCTGGAGCGACTCGAAAAACTCCCAGGTTGGCGCCATCCCTACGCGTTGATGCCGGGCCATCCGCTGCCCGGTCGGGAAGGGTAAGCCATGCGTCCTCGTCTTGGTCTTCGTGTTGGCCTCCGCGCTGCGCTCGCCGCTTGCGCCCTGGCGCTGTTCGCGGCGCTCTCCGCCGCCGAAGCTCAGAGCCGGCATACGCTGACCGACGCCGAATACGGCGCCTTCAGGAGCGCGTTTGAGCGGTTCGCCAAACGATTGACGCCATTCAATGGCGGCGCAGTCGCGCGGTTCATGCCGCGGCGCATCGCTGAAATCTCCGCACGCGCACAGGGCGTCAGTTTAAAGTCGTACATGGCCGCTGCTGTTGAGAGCGGCGCCCACGCCGGCTTTCGTATCTCGAACGTCGCGCTAGAGCCGCCGACCGCGCCCGTCGCCGCGATTGCAACCGATGAGCTGCGCTGCGTGGTGACGCCAATCGCCTACGATTCCGAAGATAACGGAGTGGTCAAGCGCCTCAAGGCGGACTTGTTGGCCATCCGGGATCGGGGCGTCTGGAGCTTTATGATCGCCCCGCGCGGGCCGTTGCGCAAAGTCCAAATTCGGCGGTTCTACGGCAAGTTCATATGCAGCCTGTGATCGCCACAGCGCCGCGCGCGCCAGCTTGCGCCGTCTGACGAGAAGAGACCGGATCGACGGCGCCGACATCTGCGGGGACGTCGCCCCGAACATAGAAACGCTGTGAAGGCGGGAGAAGGAAGCATGACCGAAGCTTACATCTACGACGCGGTGCGCACGCCGCGCGGCAAGGGCAAAGCCGATGGCGGCCTCCATGAGGCGACATCGCTGCGGGTCGCATCGAGCGTGCTGGAGCATATTCGCGATCGCAATAATATCGACACGGCGGCGCTTGAAGACGTGATTCTCGGCTGCGTCACGCCGGTCGGCGAACAGGGCGGCGAGATCGCGCGGACCGCCGTTCTGTATGCTGGTTATGATGAGCGCGTGCCGGGGCTGCACATCAACCGCTTCTGCGCCAGCGGGCTGGAGGCGGTGAACCTCGCCGCCAACCAAGTCAAAGCCGGCTCCGGCTCCGCCTATGTCGCAGGCGGGGTCGAGATGATGAGCCGCATCCCAATGGGGTCGGACGGCTTCGCCATTGGCGTTGATCCGTACATCGCCATGAAGACCTATTTCGTGCCGCAGGGCATTTCAGCCGACATTATCGCCACCGAGTACGGCTTTAGCCGCGATGATGTCGACGCCTACGCGGTTGAGAGCCAAAAGCGCGCCGCGACAGCCATGAGCGAGGGGCGCTTCGACAAATCCATCGTGCCGGTCAAAGATCAAAACGGCGTCCCGCTGCTGGAGAAGGACGAGTTTCCGCGGCCAGGCACGGATATGCAGTCGCTCGGCGCGCTCAAGCCGTCCTTTAAAGACATGGGCGAGACAATGCCCGGTTTTGACGCCGTCGCGCTGCTCAAATATCCGCATCTTGAGAAGATCAACCATGTCCACCATGCCGGCAACTCGAGCGGCATCGTTGACGGCGCCGCCGCGGTGCTGGTCGGCGACAAGGCGTTTGGCGAGCGGTTCGGCCTTAAGCCCCGCGCGCGCATTCGGGCCACCGCGAAGGTTGGCAATGATCCCACCATCATGCTGATCGGCCCGGTGCCGGCGACCGAGAAAATCCTTCGGGAAAGCGGCATGTCGATCGCCGACATTGACCTGATCGAAGTGAACGAGGCCTTCAGCTCCGTCGTTCTGCGCTTCTTGCAGGCGTTCGACGCCGACCACGCCAAAGTGAACGTCAATGGCGGCGCAATCGCACTGGGCCACCCGCTGGGCGCAACAGGGGCGATGATCCTTGGCACGCTGCTGGACGAAATGGAGCGGCAGGACAAAGAAACCGGACTGGCCACGCTCTGCGTCGCGTCCGGCATGGGCGCCGCGACAATCATCGAGCGCGTCTAGCCTGGGGCGCCTGCGGGCGCGCCGCAACATTGGCCCGCGCAGCGGCCGCAGCGTAGGACCGGAGCGGCTTTCGCACGCTCCACATTACCAGCGGAGACGTGCTGCGCCATCGGCGTAAGATCCTCGCGCGTACCGAAGCCGCCCTTACCGCGCGCTCGGCGCGCCATTCGCCCGCCCGGACAACCGCACAACAAGGACCGACAGGGATGACAGAAGAATTCACCTATTCGCTCGACGCTGACGGCGTTGCAACGATCACCTGGGACATTGGCCCGGACAAATCGATGAATGTGCTGTCGGAAACCGGCATTCGCCAGTTGGACGCGCATATCGACCGAGCGATTGACGACGCCGCGGTCAAAGGCGTTGTCATCACTTCCGCCAAACCAGATTTCGCCGCCGGCATGGATCTCAACGTGATCGCGGCGATGCGGGAAAAGGGCGAAGCCTCCGGACAGAACCCGGCTAAGACAGTGTTCGACTACATCATGCAGCTCCATGGCGTGCTGCGGAAGATCGAACGTATGGGCAAAGACCCCAAGACAAATAAGGGCGGCAAGCCCGTCGCCGTCGCCACGCCAGGCACAGCGCTCGGGATCGGCTACGAAATCATGCTGGCGGGGCACCGGCGTTTCGCCGCCGAAAATCCCAAGGCGAAGATCGGCCTGCCTGAAATCATGGTTGGCATCTTCCCTGGCGCCGGCGGCACCACGCGACTGATCCGGATGCTGGGGCTGATGGGCGCCGCGCCGTTCTTGCTGGAAGGCAAGCTCTCCGACCCGAAGAAGGCGAAGATGGCCGGTCTGGTCGATGAGGTCGTCGCGCCCGAGGAGCTGACGGCGAAAGCGAAAGAGTGGGTTCTGTCCGCGAGCGAGCCCGACTATACGAAGCCTTGGGACGCGAAGGGCTTCAAGATCCCCGGCGGCGGCCCCTACCACCCAGCTGGATTTCAAACATTCCTGGGCGGCGTAGCCATGTCGCACGGCAAGAGTCAGGGCGCCTACCCGGCGATCAAGGCCATGCTTTCCGCGGCCTATGAGGGCGCAATGGTCAATTTCGACAATGCGCTCAAAATTGAGGCGCGTTGGTTCACCAATATTCTGATGAACCCGAGCTCCTCAGCCATGATCCGGTCCCTGTTCGTCAACAAACAGGCGATCGAAAAGGGCGCGCGGCGGCCTGCGGGCGTCCCGGATATGGCGGTCAAGAAGCTGGGCGTCCTCGGCGCCGGCATGATGGGCGCCGGCATCGCTTATGTCGCGCTGAACGCCGGCATTGAGGTTGTGCTGGTTGATCGAGACCAAGAAAGCGCAGACCGCGGCAAGGCGACCATCGAGGGATTGCTGGACGAGAGCGTCAAGAAACGCCGTATCGATGCGGCGAAAAAAGACGCAACCCTCACGCGCCTGACGGCGACCCCGAATTATGAGCAGCTGCAAGGCTGTGATCTCATTGTCGAGGCCGTGTTTGAGGATCTCGGGCTGAAGGCGAAAGTCACTGAAATGGCTGAGGCGCAGCTCGGCCCCGACGCCATTTTCGCCTCCAACACCTCCACGCTTCCGATCACCGAGCTCGCGAAAGGAAGCTCTCGCCCTGATCGGTTCGTGGGCATCCACTTTTTCTCGCCCGTCCATAAGATGATGCTGGTCGAAATCATCAAGGGTGAGAAAACCGGTGACGAAGCGGTCGCCAAAGCGCTCGATTTCGTCCGACAGATCCGCAAAACGCCCATCGTCGTCAATGACGCCCGCTTCTTTTACGCGAACCGCTGCATCATCCCTTATCTCAATGAAGGCATCCGGATGATCGCCGAGGGCGTCGCGCCAGCTCTGATCGACAACGCCGCCCGCCAGGCCGGCATGCCGGTTGGGCCGCTGCAACTGACCGACGAAACCTCCCTGGAGCTCGGCCTTAAGATCGCCGCGGCCACGAAGGCCGCCCTCGGCGACGCCTATGAGGAAACCCCGGCCGACGACGTGCTGCGCAATATGGTCACCCATAAGAACCGGTTGGGGCGGAAGTCCGGCGGCGGGTTTTATGATTATGACGCGCGCGGCAAGCGCGTCGGGCTCTGGGCCGGGCTGGCCGAATTATACCCGCCCAAAGCCGAGCAGCCGGATGTCGCGGTGGTGCAGAACCGCTTGCTCGCCGTGCAGGCGCTCGAGGCAATCCGTGCGCTCGAGGAAGGCGTTCTCGTCGATATTCGCGAAGGCGATGTCGGCGCCATCCTGGGATGGGGCTTCGCGCCGTGGTCCGGCGGTCCGTTGTCTTGGGTTGATATGGGCGGAACGCAAACCTTCACCGACCTCTGCGAGGAGCTGGCGGCGACTTTCGGCCCGCGTTTCGCCGCGCCTCAGCTGCTGCGCGACATGGCCGCGAAGGGCGACAGCTTCTACAGCCGGTTCGCGACCGCCGCCTGATCCCACAAGGCGTTCGCGGGAGGGCGCCCCCCCTCCCGCTGAGGCCATGCCGCACCACCTGCGACATTTACTCGCGAAACCGTCATCAAAGCGCCGCGATTGGCGCCTTACCGGTTGCCCCGCTGCTTCACGCGCGGCTCGGGCCAATGGGGGCCTGTCAGTCTCGAGGAAGCGGCCGATGGAGCCTTCGGGGCGCTCGCAATGGCGCGGGCCGACAAGCGGGGATATTATGGCGGAAGCAAGTGGATCGATGCCGCATGACGCGGCGTGGGAGCGACGTGCGCTCTACACTGGAAAAGGCGGCAAGGTCTTTTGGATGACCTTCTGGGGCGTCTTCCTAACGGTAATCACGCTGGGCGTTTACGCATTCTGGCTGAAATCAAGCCAACGTCGCTACTATTGGTCCAACTTCGTCGTGTTGCGGGATCCAATGGAGTATACGGGCAAGGGCATTGAGCTGTTCATCGGCTTCCTTCTCGCGATGATCATCGTCCTGGCCTATCTGGTCCCGGCGCTTCTGTTGGTGAACTTCGTATTCGTCAACGCGGGCGACACCAGCCCTGAAGCGCTTGCGCTGCGCTCGGTTCTCAACGCCGTCGCGGTGCTGCCGCTTCTGTTGCTCGCGCCCTTTGCGATCTATAACGCGCAACGCTATTTCGTGACCCGTCTGCGTTGGCGCGGCATCCGCTTTATGATGAAGCGCGGCGCATGGGCTTACTGGGGCCGCGCGCTGCTGTGGGCCGTCGCCCAAATTCTGACCCTGGGCCTGATCACCCCGCTGGCGGACTATCGCCAACGCCGCTTCATCACCGATCGGATGAGCTTCGGCGATATGCAGTTTAAACTCAACGGCTCGGCCGGCGCGCTGTATCGCCCCTATGCGCTTGTCGCGATCGGTACGATCGGTCTGGTGATCGCGGTGATTATGATTGCTGTCGCCGGCCCAGCGACCCCGCCACGCTATGGGTATGAGAACGAAGGTGAAGCGCTTGTGCGCACCCTCCAGGGCGCATCGGCCGGAGGTCTGGTGCTGTTCATCATCTCGGCGATCCTGCTGAGCCTCGGCTCGATCTGGTACCCGTTTGCGCGCTTCGCCTTCTTCATCCGCAATACGACTGTCGGCGACACCGGCCTCACCAACCGGCTCAGCCCCTGGTCGATCATCGGCCTCGTGTTGTTTACTTGGCTGATGACCAATCTGCTCGTGATCGCGTCTGCAGTTGTTCTGATCGGCCCGGGCGCCGCTGTATTGGCGCTGGGCAAGGGCAATGAGCTCCTGGTCCTGATCGGCTCAGTCCTGCTCATGTTCGGCGTGATCGGCGTCATGGGCGTCGCGGCCGGCTGCGTACAGATGTACTTCAATACCGGCATGATGGAGAAGGTTGCGGACAATATGCAAATGAGCAACCCGGACGCTCTTGGCGCCGTCAAACAGGCTCCGGAGGCGCTGGCGGGCGACGCAGGCGGCTTTGCCGAGGCCATTGACGTCCAGGCGTTCTAAATTTAATCGGCGGCGCCCTTGCGATGCTTGGGCGCCGCTCTCCCGAATGCGAATGCGGATCGTTGCGCGCGTTTATTCGACTTCAAGGCGCACGCGGAAACGCCAGTCACACAGCCAACTGCGAGGCGCAGCGCGATGGAAAGCTCGTCCAACTCCGCTCACGCGACGATGAGCGCGTCAGGATCGTATTTTGACGGCCAATCCGCGCGCGTTATCCCGGTCAAACTGCAACTGACCGGATCGCTGCTGGTGGTGCGCGATGCGGCGACCGACAAGCGCCTGACCGAGTGGCCGCTGAGTGCCGTTCGCCATGTCGACGCCGAGAGCAAAAAGCGGCGCCCCCTCACCATAACGGTCGCGGAAGACGGGCCGACGCCCATTGGAGTCTCCCCTCAGGACGCGCTTCCACATGATCAGCGGCTGACGATCCAATTCGACGCCGAAGGCGGGGCATTGACCCAAGCGATCCTGGACCGCGCGCCCAACCTCACGGCTCGCTCGCAAAAATCGCGCGGATTGGTTCGGACCGCGCTCTTCGCGCTTGTTGGCGCCGGTGTAGCAGTCGCGCTGGTGTTATTTGTGCTGATCCCGATGCTTTCCGAGCGGTTGGCGCGGATGGTGCCGCCCGAAACTGAGATTAAGATGGGCGCGGATTTGGCGAAGCTGATTTCGTCCAGCTCCGCGCTGGGCGGCGAGCCCTGCAGCGCGCCGCGGGGCGTCGCCGCGCTGCAGAAAATGACTACGCGCCTGGAATGGGCGGCGGGCTCACACGTGCCAATTCACACCAGGGTCGTGAACCGGCCCGAAATCAACGCCTTCGCGATCATGGGCGGCCAGATCTTCATCTTCTCCGGCCTGATCAAGAACGCCGATTCGCCCGAAGAGGTGGCGGGGGTCCTCGCCCATGAGATCGGCCATGTCGTCGGCCGCGATTCGCTGGAAAAACTGATCAGCTCGGGCGCCACCTTCGGGGTCATCTCGGTGCTGGTTGGAGATTTCAGCGGCAGCATCCTCCTGACCTACGCCGGGGCGGCCGCCGTCGAAGCGAAATTCTCCCGCGCCGTCGAGGCGGAGGCGGATGATGTCGCGCTGCGCATCCTCAAGAAAGCGGATCTGCCCGCACGCCCGCTTTCCGGCTTCTTCAAAAAGCTGATCAAAAAATACGGCGACCAGGACAGCCTATTCGCCAGCCATCCGCTAACGAAATCGCGCGCAGAGAAATTTGCCAAGGCCCCAGCCCATGGCGGCGCCCCAGTTCTGACGGCGGAAGAATGGGCGGCGCTTCGGGCGATCTGTGATGATCGCGCTGCGCCCGAGGCTCGGCCGGCGTCGACAAATGCGCCTGCCGAAAAAGAGCGACGCCCCGAAAGCTCAGGGCGCCAGCAACAGCAGTAACGGCGGAACAATGCGCCGCGCCAGCTCAAGAATTGGCGCGGCTGGCGCGGTTACTTGTTTGACGAAATCCAGTCAGCGAGCTTGCTTTTGTTGGCGGCGCCGACTTGGGTTGCAACCACTTCACCGTTCTTAAACAGCATCAGCGTTGGGATACCGCGTACGCCGTATTTGCTCGGCGCATTTGGGTTTTCGTCGATATTCAGCTTCGCGATCGTAACGTCTTCTTTCATTTCGGTCGCGATTTCCTCAAGCGCCGGCGCGATTGTGCGGCACGGTCCACACCACTCCGCCCAGAAGTCAACGACAACCGGCTTATCCGACTTAAGCACATCGTCTTCAAACGAAGCATCGGAAATTTTTACGGTAATCTCTTCATCTGCCATAGTCGCTATTCCTTTCAGCGCATTGATTACTCTGTAGCGCTCGTTTTTCGCGTCCCGACTTAGCTAGGCGCCAGCCTTGCGCCGGTCAAGCTCAGCGGCCGCGCGGGCGAAAGCTGCATCGAGCGCACTCTCAGAAATGTGTTCAAGTCGACGGTCCGCTGTCCAGAGCAGCGCCGCCTCCACCGGCCGGTCCGGATAGAGCTTCGCCACCGCCCGCACATAGACGCTGAGCTGACGCAGATACCCTTCGGGCGGCGCCTCCGGGGCGCCCCCGGTTTTGAAGTCGACAATCAGCACGCGGTCCGGCTCAATCAAGATCCGGTCGATCCGACCATGGATCTCACCGGGGCCAAGCTCAGGCAACACGGCCGTAAGGTCCGCCTCAGCCCGCGCGTTCGGACCGAAGATCGCCGCAAAGGCGGGATCTTCAAGCACGGCGATCGCCTCCGCCGCCATATCTTGGCGGATCCGTTCCGAAAATCCGCCCGGCGCGCGCGCGATGATCGCCCGCACAGCGGCGCGACGATCCTCGCCGACGAGGCCCGCCGCCTTCTCCAACGCAAAGTGAATCGCTTCGCCGCGGAGCGCCGCCGCTTCGCGGCCCAAGCCCGAGCCGCCGCGGCGCTTGCTCAACGGCTCCGGATCCTCGCCGCCCAGGTCGGAGGGCGAAACATCCGGCGGCGCAACCTCCATCGCCGCCTGCTGAAACAACCAATCAGGCGCTTGAATGGACGTTTCTGCGGCGGCGGCTGTCTGTTGCGGCGGCTTCGGATCGCCATCGCCAATGATCCGCGCGCCCTGTAGCAGCGTCTCCCCCGCCCCCGGAATTGGCGAAGGCGCCGCCTCCACGCGCGCTTGGGGCCAACTGTCGACAGTCTCGCCGTCCGGCCCGCGCAGCGCGGCCTGGCACAGCGCGTACCAGCTTTCCTCATTGACCTTGCGGCCGCGCGCCGGCGCGCCGCAGATCAACAACCGGTCCTCGGCGCGGGTCAACGCAACATAGAGCAACCGCCGATGTTCTTCGGCCTCCCGCGCCGCCGCCGCTTCACGCAGCGCAACCACTGGCTCCGGATCGCGTTTGCGCGGCCCGAGCCAAATCGGCGCCGCCGGCGGTCCGCCAAATTTCGCTGGGTTCAACAGCCGCGATCGCCCGCCCGAGCCCGGCGCGTCGGTCGTGTCCGGTATCACAACCACCGGCGCCTCCAGCCCTTTCGAGCCATGCGCGGTCATGATTCGAACTTCATCCCGCCCCTGCTCATTCTCGCGCTTGATGCTCGCCTCGCCCGTCGCCGCCAGCCGCATCGCAAAGGCCTGCAAGGTCGGTCGCCCCGCCGTTTCGAAGCGAAGCGCTTCGGACAGGAACTCGTCAATCGGGTCCTCCGCCTCAGCGCCGAGCCGGGCCACCATCCGCCGCCGACCGCCGCGCGGCCCCAGCGCCAAGGCGAACAGCTCATAGGGACGCAGATAGTCCGCCCTCTCGATCAGCTCCTGCAGAAACTGATACGCCGCCTCAAACTCCGGCCGATCGGCCCGACAGTGCTGCAGCGCGAAGTAGAGCGGCCGCCGGCCCGGCCGGTAATGGGCCAGATCGAACAGAGCTTCTTCGTCAACATCGCAGAAGGGCGACCGCAGCAATGTGGCCAGCGCCAGATCATCCTCAGGAAACAGGCAGAACTCCGCCAACGCCAGCAGATCCTTTGCGGCGATCTCTTTGGCGAGCGACAGACGGTCCGCGCCGGCCACCGGCGTCCCACGCGCCTTCAGCCCTTTGATGATCCCCGTCGACAGCGCCCCCCGCTTGCGGACCAGCACCAGAATATCGCCAGGCCGGATCTTGCGACCGTGGGAGGGCAAGGGCTCCCGATCAATCCATTGATGAATCGTCTCAGCCACGATCTCCGCCAGCTGGGCCTTCGGATTATCCGCGGCCGGCATGTCGATCGGGGCGTCCCATGGCGGCTCTTCCCCCGCGCCGACCACGCTGAGCGGCGGCCACAGCTCCACCATCCCAGGCGCCTTTTTGAACGCGATATGGCGAACCTCGGGATCGGTGAACACCAGCCCTGTGCGCGCCGCCTTCGGCTCAAAAACTCGGTCGACAAATGACAGGATCGCCGGGGCGGAGCGGAAGGAGGTCGCCAACCCGCTTTGATCGAACACCCGCCCCGCGGCGCGGGCATGTTCGGCGAAGATTGCGCCCTTCTGCGACAACAACTCCGGCGCGGCGCCTTGAAAACTGTAGATCGACTGCTTCTCATCACCGACCGCGAAAACCGTCGGCGCCGGGCGATCCTCCTCCCGCTCCGCGCCGTCGCCGGCGAAAAACTCCTCGGCCAGCGCCGCCACAGCCCGCCATTGTTCGGGGCTGGTGTCTTGCGCTTCATCGACCAGGATATGCTCGACGCCGCCATCGAGCTTATAGCGCACCCAATCCCGCGCCTCGGAGCGCGTCAGCAGATCAACCGCGCGATTGACGAGATCGTCAAAATCCAGCGTGGCCCGAACGGCCTTGCCCTGCCCGTAGCGCGCAATCAACGCCGTCGCGAATATGCGCAGCGCATCCGATCGCTGCAGCATCTCAGCCGCGGTCGCCCGTTGCTGCAAATCCGCAAAGGAGTCGAGCAGATCCAGAACGCGGCCCTCCACCCAAGGCGCGTTTTTCATGTCCGCTTTGGCGGGAAAGCCCTTGGCCGAGCGCACCTCGCCCGTCTGAGTCAGCAGCGCCGAGCCCAGCGCGTGCAGCGTGTCCTTCACGCTCTGCGCAGCGGCGGCTTGCTTGAGCGCCCGGCCAGCGCTCAATAATTTCGGCTTGCCCGTCGCAATAAAAAACTCGCCGAGTTCCGCGAGCCCGCTGCGGTCCAGCCCACGCGCCCATTCGGCGCGCAGCTGGTCCGGGGCTGCGTCTGGGGCAATCCGCAACAGTGCGGCCAGCTCTTCGCGCCCGCCGGCATTCATATAGGCCGACCGCAAGGAAAGGATTTCGCGGGTCAATTCGTCAAACGCGCCTGCGCCGGCGTTGTTCAACACGATGTCAATCGCAGCGGCGAGCTCCGGATCCTGCGACCGGTCGCGCATCACCTGATCCCGCGCCTCATTGATCAGCTCCGCGCTGGTCAGATCATCCGCGACCCCAAAATGCGGCGAAACGCCCGCCTCGAGCGGAAAGCGGCTCAGCAAACTTTCGCAGAATGCGTGAATGGTTTGGATCTTCAGCCCGCCTGGCGTCTCTAATGCGCGGGCGAACAGGCGCCGCGCCTCCGCGAGATCTTCCGGCGAAACAGGCGGCTCATCCTCCCCCAACACCCCGTCCAGCGCCCGCTCAAGCGCCACATCTTCGGCCATCGCCCAGCCGCCGAGCATTTTGTAGAGCCGGGTCTGCATCTCCGCCGCGGCGGCTTTCGTGTAGGTAAGGCACAGGATCCGCCCCGGCTGCGCCCCGGCCAACAGCAGCCGGGCGACCCGCGTCGTCAGGACCCGCGTTTTACCGGAGCCTGCATTCGCAGACACCCATACCGACGCCTCGGGCCGCGCCGCTGCGATTTGCGCGGCCGCCGCAGGCGGATGTTGACGTCGGGCGACGGTCATGTCGGCGCTCCTGGATGTTGACGGCTCATTGGACAGCGAGCGCCTCAGCCTTAGCGTTGCGCGCTCCGAACCTCAAGAAGTGCGCAAAAAATATGCATGAAACGCCACATATTGCATGGGGCGCCCCCTTCAGGACGGACGGCGCCGCGGCATCTAGTTCTCCGGCCGCGCGCGAAGAAGCGCATCAATCAAGGCTCGCTCCTCGTCCGTCAGCATCACCGCCCTCGGATAAATCGGATCGGCGCGATCATCGAGCAGCGGCGCGCGCCAGCCCCCGGTCGTCTCAACAAAACGTTGCGCGCCCTCCGGCCCGAACAGGCGAATGAAGCCTTGCATCACCGCGTCGACATAGCTCATCAGGATTGAAGCGCCGACGCGCGACTCAATGGTCGAGAGGCTCTGATAGGTGAACAGCGAGTCCTCCTGGGCGCTCTCGAAGGCCAGAATATCGTTGCTCAACGGCTTCTTGGCGTAGCCGGCCTCCCGCCGATCCAGCCAAGCCTGCTCCTCAACATCTCGGGGCGTAAACATCACGCCCTCAATCTCCACCGCTGGCGCATCTTCGATTGACAGTGACAAGGTCGGCCCCAACCGCGTGTGCGCCAGATGCCCCCACACGCGCCGATGATCTTTCAACCGAGCACGAGTGAGATCTCGCCGCGCTGGATAGGTGTCGACATTCACCAGAGATCCGTAGCCAAAGAATGCGCCGTCACTCATATCAACTCCCGCTCGCTTTGCGCCTTCATATAGACATTCTCGTCACGGCCACTACAGCTGACGCAAGCTTCGCGTATAAAGCTAAGCGGCGGCGTCAATCCATCGCATGCCGCTGAAGCCGCGCGTCAGCGCTCTAAGGAGCCTTCGGGCTGTGGGATAATTGGCGAGGATGGGACGATGAACACTTTTCTGCGCACAGTGCCGCTGCATTTCTATCTGGTGATCGCGTACACGCTGCTCGTGCTGCCGGGCTTCGCTTCGGTCGGCTGGGAGTTGATTAAAGACTGGAACGCGCCGCTGTTTGAGCTGCCGCTCTATGGTGAAAAAGTGGTCGATGGCAAAACGATCAAAGCCGGCATTCCAATCAGCCTGACCGCCGTCATCGTTATCTTCGCCTTCGTCGCCCAATGGCTGGAAGCGATTCGCGCGACCCGCGTCTCGGGCACCTCGCGCAACGATATTTGGTCGCTGATCCTGGCGGTTCTGACCGTTATTCTGTTCGTCGGCGTGGCGCAGTACCAGACCTTCGCCTTCTTCGTGATTGTGATCGTCGCTTTCGGCGATGTGCTGCTGGACCGGATCATCGGCCAGGCGGTCGCTCAGCGCGACTTTGGCGGCATCATTCCTGGCATGGGCGCCGACTAAGGCCCGGTTAGCGCTGCGTTAACCCTGTCGAGCGAGCGTGCCTCCGACCAACAAGCGGAGGCGCGCACCATGAAGATCGATAAGCCGTTTCGACTGCTCGTGATTGGATACGGCGTCCAGGGCGAGAAACGGGCGCGCATTGCCGGCGAGGATCTCGCCGGCATCGTCGATCCTGTGCGCGCGGAAGCAACCTATCAAGACATCGCGGAAGTCCCGCTGGCGGAGGTTGACGCGGCGATCCTTTGCACGCCCGACCGCCCGAAAATGGCGCTGCTCAACAGGCTGATTGACGCCGGAATTCATTGTTTAGTGGAAAAGCCGCTCTGGGCGGCGGAAGACGTTGAAATACAGGCTGTTGCCGACGCAGCGCAACGCAAGGGCGTCTTTGTCGCCACGGCGTATAATCACCGGTTCGAACCGCACTTCGCCGCGATGCGCGCCCTGATCGACTCCGAAAGTCTCGGCCGAATTTATCGCTGCCGAATGTTCTACGGCAATGGAACCGCCCGACTGGTGCGCAACTCGGAATGGCGCGATCAGGGGTCCGGCGTCCTGCATGATCTAGGGTCGCATCTGCTTGACACCGCCTCTTTCTGGTTTGGCGAGCTTGGCGGCGATTGGCGGGTGGCCAGCGCCGATTGCTTCGAAAACCGGGCGCCCGATCATGTGGTCCTTGAAAACACCGCCTCCGAACCGCGCCTTCAGTTGGAGATGACGTTGCTGTCGTGGCGGAACCATTTCACTGCGGACCTCTATGCCGAACGTGGCTCCGCGCATATTCAGTCGCTCTGTAAATGGGGCCCCTCGTCCCTCACGGTGCGGCGTCGTATTTTGCCAGCCGGCCGTCCCCCCGAGGAGGAAAAGGTTCTGATCCAGGAGGATCCAACCTGGGCGCTGGAATATGAATGGTTCAAGCAACGCTGCCGCTCCGGCGCACGCGCCGATCTGAGCCAAGATCTTCGCCTCAACGCGATCCTGCGCGATCTCGGCGCGCGGGCGATTGAACAAGCGACTGGCGGCGGCTGAAAATCCGACGGCGTCTCCGCTCATGCAGCGGTCGCCTAAACAGCCCCCTTGCGATTAAGCTTTGCGCTGCAGCAATCAGCCTGATTCGCCTAGGGGGGCGCCATGTCACAGCATTTTGAAAACACGCCGTCTGCGCAACGCCTGTTCGCCAGCGGGAAGAAACGCATTCTCGCGCTGGATGGCGGCGGGCTGCGCGGGATGATCTCGATCGCGTTTCTTGAACGGATGGAGCAGGTGCTGCGCGAGGAAACCGGCAAGCCGGACTATGTCCTCAGCGACTTTTTCGATCTGATCGGCGGCACGTCCGTGGGCTCACTGCTTGGAACGATGCTCGCGCTCGGCTACCCGGTCGCAGATGTGCGCCGCCGGTTCGAGGAATGGGGACCGGCGATCTTCAAAGGGCGGGACACTGTGATCGGCCAGGATCGGTTTGACGCGCGCCAGCTGGTCAACCGGGTCCGCAGCGTTGTTGAAGATGAAACGCTTGGTTCCGAAAAGCTGCTGACCGGTTTGGTTATTGTCGCCAAGCGCGCTGATACCGGCTCGCCCTGGATCATGAACAACAATCCGCGGATGAAATATTTCGACGATGGCGCGGATGAGAATTTCGCTTGGCGCGGCAATCGGCATTACAAGCTTGTTTCGCTTCTGCGCGCCAGCACGGCGGCGCCCTTCCTCTTTACGCCGGTCGAGATCGAAATTGCGACGGATGACGCCGACGCCAACGAGGTCGGCGAGTTTGTCGATGGCGGCGTGTCGCCCCACAATAACCCCGCCCTGCAGATGCTGATGATGGCCGGATTGCCGGCCTATCAGCTCAACTGGAGCCTTTCGCCCGAGGATCTGCTGCTGATTTCGGTCGGCACGGGAACGAACCGGACCCGTGTGAAGCGAACAAAATCACGTTCCTTCGCGCGACGGATGTTTTCAGGCTTCGCGTCAGTGTTTAACAGCCACATCGCATCGGACCTGGAAGAAGCGCAGTATGCGGCGGCGACCCTGCGAGGGCTTGTCACCGACGGGCAGACCTTTGGGCTGACGATGCTCCAATCCCTCTCCGAACCGCGCTTTTCGTGGCGGATCAACTCGGAAATCGGCGATCTCTCGGGGCAATTGCTGGCGGCGCCGCATCCCCGTGGGTTGATGCGGTTCCAACGCTACGACGCCCCGCTGGAGCTTGGGCTTGTGCCGCCGGAATTCGATATCGCAGCGACGAAAGCGGAACGCGAAGCGATGTTTCCGATCGACGAACCGAAGAACATTCCAAAGCTGTATGCGATGGGCCAAGAAGCGGCTGCGAAGCAAGTCTCCGCGGCGGATTTTGCGGGGTTCGTTGACCGGTAGGCTGTTTCGCGGACTGCGTGCGGCGTTTAATAGCGTGGCGTGCGGCGGGCCCGACCCGCACGCCGTTAACAATATTTAACCATGATGGCGCTAGTGTCATGCGCAGGAACGAAAGGCGTCATCGCCGCCCTGTGGAGATACTATGCACGCTTCGCCCACCATCGCTTTTCTCGGTCTCTCCCATCTTGGGATCGTGTCAGCCGCAGCGGCGGCGGCGAAAGGGTTCACCACGATCGGCGTCGATCTGGACCATGGCGCGGTTGCAGCGCTGCAGTCCGGTCGCGCGCCGATCCGCGAGCCCCAACTTGATGAGCTGATCGAAACCCATCGCGATCGGCTGAGCTGGACGACGGATCTCGCCGCCCTGTCGGATGCGGATCTCGTGATCCTGTCCCGCGACGTCCCGACTGACGATCAGGGACGGAGCAGCCTGGGCCCTGTGCTGATGCTGCTGGATCAAGCCCGAATTCACCTGCGGCCGGAGACGGTGCTGACGGTGCTGTGCCAAGCGCCTCCAGGTTTCACGCGTAAGATCGACCGGGCGCCGAGCAAGCTGTTCTACCTAGTTGAAACTCTGATTTTCGGCCGTGCGGTGGAGCGCGCGCTGCATCCGGAGCGCCATATTCTGGGCTGCGCCGACCCGCAAGCGGCGCCGCCCGCGCCGTTGCAGACCTATCTGGAAGCCTTTGACGCGCAGATATTGCCGATGCGTTATGAGAGCGCCGAGCTTGCGAAGATCTCGATCAATTGCTGCCTGGTCGCCTCGATCAGCACCGCCAACACGCTGGCGGAGGTCTGTGAAGGCGTTGGCGCCGATTGGGCCGAGATCGTCCCAGCGCTGAAGCTTGACGCGCGCATCGGGCCCGCCGCCTATTTGAAACCGGGCCTGGGCTTGGCGGGCGGAAATCTGGAGCGAGATCTGGCGAACGTCGTCCGAATGGCGGGTGAAACCGGCGCCGCTGCTGGGGTTGTCGCGGCCCAAATCGCCGACAGCGCCTATCGCAAACAATGGGCGGCGCGGCGCGCGGCGGAATTGCTCGGCGACGGGGCGAAACTCGGCGTGCTTGGGCTGGCCTACAAAGAAAACACCGCGTCGGTCAAAAACTCGCCGGCGATTGAGACGATCGCGCTATTGCTCGGACCCGAAGGGCCTGCCGACCTTACCGTTTCGGCGCATGACCCGCAGGCGGAGGACCTCAGCGCGTTGGCGGGCGCGGGCGACCGTTTCGCTCGGGTTGAGACGCCGGCGCAAGCCGCCGCCGATGCGGACGCGCTGGCTGTGCTCACCCCCTGGCCGCACTATCGCGACCTTGACCTCAGCGCCCTCCGCGGCGTGATGCGCGGCGAGCTTTTGATCGACCCCTATGCGGTGTTCGACGCCGAACGC
Source organism: Neomegalonema sp. (assembly GCA_022760355.1). GTDB lineage: Bacteria > Pseudomonadota > Alphaproteobacteria > Rhodobacterales > Rhodobacteraceae > JALEGB01. The sequence continues at coordinate 1,736 of JALEGB010000095.1, read as the reverse complement.
GCCGCCGCCGCGGGGTTGAGCTGGCATACGCTCGGCCGTGCGCCGCAGGGAGGGCTCTAACATGCTGATCCATGGCGGCGAGCAGCCGCAACCGCCGGAGCGCGTAGTGATTATCGGCGCCAGCGGTTTTATTGGCGGCGCCATTGCAAAGCTGTGCCTCAGCGTCGGGCTGGAGACGCTGCCCCTCGGTCGCGCCGAGGTCGACTTGCTGGCGGATGACGCCGCCGCAGCGCTCGCAACCCTGTTGCGCGCTGGGGATACGGTGGTCGCCGCCGCCGCGATCGCTCCGGTTAAATCGCCCCAGATGTTGATCGACAATATCCGCCTTGCCGAGGCGATCTGCGGCGCGCTGCGGGCGCGGAGCGTCGCGCATCTCATTAACATCAGCTCGGACGCGATCTACGCCGATAGCGCCCACCCGATGGACGAAACCGCACGGCGCGAGCCCACCAGCCTGCATGGCGCAATGCACGCCACCCGCGAGCTGATGCTGACCGACGCCGCCGGAGCGACGCCGGTCGCGCATTTGCGTCCAACGCTGGTCTACGGCGCAGATGATCCACATGGCGGCTATGGGCCCAACCGGTTCCGGCGCGAAGCCGCCGCTGGCGGGCCAATTCGCATGTTCGGCAAAGGCGAAGAGCGGCGTGATCATGTTGACGTGTTGGATGTCGCCGAGCTCGCCGTTCGAATTGCGCTGCATCGCAGCCGCGGCGCGCTGAACGCCGCAACGGGCGATGTGCACAGCTTCGCCAGCATCGCGGCGCAGATCTCGGCGCAGTTCGATGCGCCGATTGAGGAGCTGCCGCGTTCCGGCCCGATGCCGCATAATGGCTACCGCGCTTTCGACCCGGCGGCGACCCGCGCCGCCTTCCCAGACTTCACCTACCGACCGCTGCCCGAAGGGCTGGAGCGGGTTCGCCGAGCTTTGGAGGGCTAATGGGCGCTCAACTTCACCTCACCCGCGCGCTGCCGAAATCCAAACGCAACATCAGCGCCCGCGCCGAAGCAAAAGCCGCAGAAGTCGTCCGCGTCTCCAAAGAATATGGCGAGATGTATTTCGACGGTCCGCGCGATTACGGCTATGGCGGCTATCGCTATGATGGCCGCTGGGTTCCGGTGGCGCGGGACATTATCGAGCATTTTGACCTCAAGCCAGGCGACCGGTTCTTAGATGTCGGCTGCGCGAAGGGCTTTTTGGTCAAAGATCTGCTGAACGAGCTTCCTGGGCTGGAGGTGTTCGGCCTCGACATTTCGGAGTACGCGCTCAGGAATTGCCCACCGGAATGCGTGGGCCGCCTTCATCTGGGATCAGCCGATCGCCTGCCCTTCCCGGACAATGCTTTCAAAGCTGCGATCTCGCTGGACACGATCCACAATCTGCCGCGACCACGCGCAAAAATCGCGCTGCAGGAGCTTCAACGCGTCGCGAGCAGTGGCGCATTTGTGAAGGTCGACAGCTATCATACGCCTGAACAAAAAGAGATTTTTGAAAGCTGGGTGCTTACGGCGGAGTTTCACGACTATCCGGAGGGATGGCTGAAACTGTTCGAAGAGGCCGGCTTCACCGGCGATTATGATTGGACGGTGATCCAATAGCGCAGGCGCCGCCGCCCCTAGGGCGGGGGGCGGCGGCATAGCGCTGAGGCTTGGGTGTCGATGCGGCTCTAAGGCGCCTCAGCGCGTTCCACCCCGCGCTAGCGGGTTTTGTGGATCCGCACCCAGGCGCCCGGCCG
>JALEGB010000094.1 GCA_022760355.1 Neomegalonema sp. | reverse complement strand
GCGACCGAAGCCGCCAGCTACACGCACCAAATTGTTGATCAACCGAGCGTGTTTAGGCCTGTCACCAAGGCGAGCCTGACGATGGCCGACGGCGCGGTCGACATTCTGATTGATCGGGCGGTGCGAATCGCCACCGCCTACCCGTACGGCCCTGTCCATGTCGATCTCCCGGTCGCGCTTGCCGCAAAGCCGCAGCCCGCGCCGCGCCGTTATCAAGCCGCCACGCCCATATCATCCGCCCCCCTTGACGCGCCGCAGCTGCGCGAGGCGCGCGAACGGCTCGCCCAAGCGCAGAAGCCAATCCTGCTGGCCGGTCTTGGGGCCGTCGCTGAGGCGGCCGGGCCGGAGATCTCAGCGCTCGCCGAGGCGCTGGGCGCGCCGCTGATCACAACATACAAGGCGAAAGGTCTCGCGCCCGAAACCGCTGAGTTCTGCCTTGGCGGCCACGGTCTCTCACCGCTCTCAGACAAGCACATTCTGCCGTTGCTGGCGCAGGCTGATCTGGTGCTGTCGATCGGCTATGATCCGATCGAAATGCGCCATGGCTGGATCGATCCGTTCCCGCCCGAGAAGCATATCGAACTGACCGCCGCGCCGGTGCTCCACGGGATGCACGGCGCCGATATATCGCTGCATGGCGATCTAAAGGCCAGCCTGCGCGCCCTGACGGAGGCGCTTTCGCCGAAGCAAAGCTGGGCGCAAGGGGAGCCGACCGCCGTGCGCGCCGAGCTGCGGAAAATCTTCGGGGATCGGACCGAATGGGGGCCTCACGCCGCCTTCGCCGCCGCTCGACGCGCATCGCCGCACAATACCGTTGCGACAGCCGACAGCGGCGCGCATCGGATTTTAATGAGCCAAATGTGGGACTGCCCGACGCCAAAAACGCTGCTGCAATCCTCGGCCTTCTGCACCATGGGCTGCGCGCTGCCGATCGCCATCGGACATAAGCGCGCTCGCCCGGATATTCCGGTGCTCGCGGTCATGGGCGACGCCGGGCTGGAGATGGTGATGGGCGAGCTGGCGACCCTCAGGGACCTGGCGTTGCCGGTCACCGTTCTGGTGATGGTCGACCGCAGCTTGGCGTTGATCGAACTGAAGCAACGTCGGAGCAACCTGCCCAATCTTGGCGTGGATTTCGGCGCGACGGATTTCGTTGCGCTCGCGAATGCAATGGGCGGCGTCGGCGTCAGCGTTGCGGACGCCCCGGCGCTCGAAAGCGCGCTGGGTGAAAGCTGGGCGCGGACGGATCAGTTCACCTTAATCGCCTGCGATATCGGTGAACGCCCCTATGACGGCGCGTTTTAACGCGGATGACGGCGCGTTTTAACGCGCTGTCACCTTTAATCATGTCTACACATCCCTTTTTAACATCTGATTAGGATCCTAGAACTCGTCAATAAAGGAGGGATCCAATGTTTCACTCTCTCTGCTATATCAGCAAGGCGAACCAGTTTTTTTCAAAACAGCAACTCAACCGCCTCGCTGAAAGCTCGAAAAGAAAGAATGAAGCGCAGCAAGTGTCCGGCGCTCTTATTGAGTGCGAAGGCCTATTCATACAGACGCTTGAGGGCGATGAGGCCGTTATTAACAACATCCTGAATAAGATACAGCGCGATCCCAGGCACAGCGAAGTGACGATTGTCTCAATAGATGCTGCGCCCATGCGGAGATACGCGCACTGGTCAATGGGCTGCTTTTCCGTGCCGCGCTCAATGCTGCCGGCGGAGATCTTTGAGCCAAACGTGCTGCACCGAAAGATCATCACTCCCGCAGCCAAGCAGCATATTGAACGGCTTCAGGAGGACTTCTACCGCGCCCACCGCGTCGCAGGCGGGCGTCAATGCTTCGTAGACATGGCGATATGCCCGAATTCGGCATAGCCCCCTCGAGCCGCCCGGCCACCGCCCAAAACGGCCGGGCGCTCAGGGGGACGGCGGATCTTTCAGCGGCGCCCGACTAAGTTCATTGACGGCGTCGGTCGCTTTGCTGAGCAACCGCATGAGTTCGGCCGCCTCATCCCCCGTCAGCCCTCGCATCATCGTCTGCTGCGCGGTTTCGACCAGGGGCGCGATCAGGTCCAGAACCGCCTCACCTTCGCTGGTGATGCGAAGGATGCGCGCGCGGCGATCTTTTTCGCTGGTCTGCCGAATGATGTAGCCCTTTTGCGCAAGCCGATCGACCACGCCGCCGATCGTAGTGCGATCATAGGCGATCAACCCCGCCAAGGTCGCCTGATCCACGTCCGGATGCGCGCGAACGCGCAGCAAGGCGGCAAACTGTACGGGCGTCAGGTCCACACCGGCCGCCCCGACTTGCTCATGGAAAATTGCAACTGCGATCTGGTGAAAGCGCCGGATCAGATGCCCCGGCATATTCTTCAACTCAGTCAAGTCGCTCTCCTGCTGCTTCGCGCCACCCCAGGCCGCCGGACGCTGGCTCGGCCAGATTTATGAGTTCCCACCCTAGACGCGCGAACCGGCCGGAATAGGCCGCGACCATGGGCGTTCCGTTTGTTCTGTCAAGCATGCGTCCTGGTAACGTTGCGGAAGCTCGACAAAGCCTTCCTGTCAGCTTAAATCGTTTTAGAGAGTCGCCTACCGACGCTAAAACCACGCGCACATGCCAATTGCGCGCTCAGAATGGGCAATTAGATGACCGAAGAACCCAAAATAGCGCTTGTAACCGGCGGCGCGCGCGGCATTGGGCGGGGCGTTGTTGACGCGCTGCTCAGCCGTGGCTGGAAAGTGCATGCGACGGGCGTATCCGAACGGCAAGCCGACGCCGCTCACGCCTCGGAAGGGCTGACGGTCTCACGCCTGGATGTCTCTGATCCGCAAAGCGTCGCGACGTTCATGAACAAGATCGACCGCCTTGACGGGCTCGTCAACTGCGCCGGCATTCTGCGCCGCGGCGAAGAGTATGATCTGGAGGTGTTTGAGCAGGTCATCGCGGTCAATCTCGTCGGCACAATGCGCATGTGCGTCGCCTGCCAGCCGCTGCTGGCGCAAACGGGCGGGTCGATTGTGAATATTGCCTCCATGCTTTCCTACTTTGGCGGACCGCTCGTACCTGCCTACACCGCTTCGAAAGGCGGCGTCGCGCAACTCACCAAAGCGCTTGCGGCGCGATGGGCGGATGACGGCGTCCGGGTTAACGCAATTGCGCCAGGCTGGATCGCCACCGATATGACCCAAGGCCTCCGCGAAGATCGCGATCGTGAGAGGACGATCCTCAATCGCACACCGATGAAACGATGGGGGCGGCCTGACGAAATCGGCGCCGCCGTCGCAATGCTGCTCGCCCCTGACGCAAGCTTCATTACCGGAACCGTCATGCCCGTCGATGGCGGCTACAGCGCAGTCTGACGCCTCTTGAGTTGCGAAGGCGACAAGCACAAGCTGGACGAAAACGGTCTGGGCCAGCCGAGTCGACATGCTGATCCAGACATGCAGTTCAGCGGACAAGGAGCCTCGCATGCCAACTCACATCGACCAGCAGCCTCTGGCCCGACGCCTGCTGCATGCGCTGAAAGAGTATGGCGCTGCCGAAATATTCGGGATCCCAGGCGACTTCGCGCTTCCGTTTTTCAAAGAGATCGAAGCCAGCAACATCCTGCCGCTCTACACGTTGAGCCACGAGCCGGGCGTCGGTTTCGCCGCAGACGGCGCGGCGCGATTTCGCTCGAACCTGTCAGTTGCGGCGATCACCTACGGCGCCGGCGGCCTGAACATGATCAATGCGATCGCGATGGCCTATTCGGAAAAGTCGCCCGTCGTCGCCATTTCCGGCGCCCCTGGCGCGGGGGAAGGCGATGGCGGGCTGGCGCTGCATCACCAAGTGAAGCACCTTGGCTCGCAGCTGGCGATCTATCGTGAGATCACCATCGCGCAAGCGGTGCTGGATGATCCGGTCACGGCGCCGGCGGAGATTGCGCGCGTCCTGACCGCCGCCAAAGAATTTTCGCGGCCGGTTTACATCGAATTTCCGCGCGATCAGGTCGTCGCCCCGGCCGGGCCCGTTCCAGCGTTTCAGCCAACGCCCTCAAACCCGGAAGCCGCTGCGGCCTGCGCCCGCGAGGCTCTCACCCGTTTGCGGGAGGCGACGCGACCGGCTCTCCTGCTTGGGGTTGAGGTGCGGCGCTATGGGCTCGAAGCCAAAGTCGCGGAACTGGCCGCGCGACTGAGCATCCCAACCGCCACCAGCTTTATGGCGCAAGGCGTTCTTTCCGACGCGCCGGAGGCGTTGATCGGCGGCTATCTGGGGCTGGCGGGAGATGATGCGGTTCGCGAGGCGATTGAAGGGGCGGACACGCTGCTGATGTTGGGCGTCATCCTATCCGACACGAATTTCGGGGTGTCCGAGCGCAACATCGATCATCGCCACGCGATCCACGCTTTTGACCGAGAGGTGCGCTTCGCCCACCATCACTATCCACAGATCAGCTTAGAGGCGTTGGTCGACGCGCTGCTGGCGGAGCTTGATCAATCGCAGACGAACGCACTCGGCGCCGTCGCGCCAACGAAGCGGGCGCCGCCGCCAACAGGACTGCAGCGCGATGACCAGCCCATCTTGCCGGATGATCTGGCGCGCGCCGTCAATGATCTGTTTGAGGCGCGCGGCAAAATGCCGATCGCCGCGGATATCGGGGACTGTCTGTTCACCGCGATGGACATCGCCCAGACCGCGCTTGTCGCCCCCGCCTATTACGCCACGATGGGCCCAGGCGTCCCGATGGGGTTGGGGGTCGAGGCGGCTTCTGGGCGGCGGCCGCTGATCCTGGTTGGCGATGGGGCGTTTCAAATGACCGGCTGGGAACTGGGCAACGCGACGCGCCTCGGGCTGAAACCGATTGTCCTGATGCTGAACAACAGCGCGTGGGGAATGCTGAAGGTCTTCCAACCGGAGACCAGCTATAATGACCTTGGAGACTGGCGCTATGCGGAGATGGCCGCAGGAATGGGCGGCGTCGGGGTGCGCGTCTCCACGCGCGCGGAGCTGTGGGACGCGCTGATTGACGCGGCGGATGACACGGAAAACTGGCGGTTGATCGAAGCGATGGTCCCACGCGGCAACTATTCGCGCACGCTCACCCGTTTCGTCGAAGCGGTGAAACGGCGAAGCGTTCTGGGCCAGAGCTGACCCAGACGCCCCGCTGCGCCAGCTGGGCCTAATGGCCGGGCCTAGAGCTTTCGCCGATCAAGTTGGATCGGCTCAAGGCTCTAACTCTTTGTTTTGTCGCGTGCTGTTCCCGCCCTAGTGATTGTGCCGCGGCGTTTTCTTCTGCGCCACCGCATGGAACCGCACCGCCGGCTCCATCACCGCGCCGTCGCCCAGCGGCCCAACCGTCTGACGATACAGCTCCTGCCATGGCGTTTCGGAGCTTGGATAGGCGAAAGCGCCGAGCGACTCCTTGCGCCGCTCAATCTCTTCAGGCGCAACCAACGCGTCGCATCGTGCGGTGTTGAGGTCGATCCGGATCCGATCGCCCGTGCGCAGCCACGCCAACCCGCCGCCGGCGGCGGCCTCCGGCGACGCATTCAAGATCGACGGGCTGTCCGCGGTGCCCGATTGCCTGCCGTCGCCAATCGTCGGCAGACTTTTGATCCCCTTCTTCAACAACGCGGCGGGCGGCTGCATGTTCACCACCTCCGCGGAACCGGGCCAGCCAATCGGCCCCGCGCCGCGGATCACCAGAATGCAATCCTCATCGATCGCCAGCTCCGGATCATCGATCCGATGGTGATAATCATCCGAACTCTCAAATACGATCGCGCGGCCCTCAAACACATTCTCCCGGCCCGGCGCGCTCAGATAGCGGGCCCGGAAATCGTCGGAGATCACTGAGGTTTTCAAGATTGCGTTGTCGAACAGATTGCCCGACATGACGAGGAAGCCAGCCTTGTGCTGTAGCGGCGCGTTAAAAGGTTTGATCACCTCCCGGTCGCGCGCCTCGCGCCCCTCAAGATTCTCCGCGATGGTGCGGCCATTCGCGGTGAGCGCATCCCCCCGCAACCTGCCGGCGTTCAGCAGCTCCCACATCACCGCAGGCACGCCGCCGGCGCGATGAAACGCCTCGCACAGCCATGCGCCGGCCGGCTGAACATTCGCCAGCAGCGGCGCGTCATAGCCATAGTCGCGCCAATCCTGATGGCTCAGCTCAACATGGGCGTGCCGCGCCATCGCCATCACGTGCGGATAGGCGTTGGTTGACCCGCCCAGGGCCGCATTGGTGACGATTGCATTGAGAAACGCGTCGCGAGTGAGGATGGTCGAGGGGCGCCGATCCTCATAGGCCATCTCGACAATTTCGCGCCCGCTCGCATAGGCGATTTGCCCGCGCTCGCGATATGGCGCGGGGATCGCCGCGGCGCCGGGCAGGGTCAACCCAAGCGCCTCCGCAATCGCGTTCATCGTCGAGGCCGTGCCCATTGTGTTGCAGTGGCCAACCGAAGGCGCGCTGTCACAGGCGCGCCGCAGAAATTCCTCTTCGTCAATTTCTCCGGCGCCCAACAATCGCCGCGCCTCCCAGATCGCCATGCCGGACCCCGCTAAAGATCCATCATGCCAACCGTCCAGCATCGGCCCGCCATTCAGCACGATCGCCGGAATATCGACGGTGGAGGCCGCCATAATCGCGGAAGGGGTCGTCTTGTCACAGCCGGTGGTCAGAACAACCGCGTCGATCGGATAGCCATAGAGGATCTCCACCAACGCCAAATAGGCCAGATTGCGGTCGAGCGCCGCGGTTGGCCGCTTGCAGTTTTCATGAATTGGATGGGTCGGAAATTCGATCGGAACGCCGCCAGCGTCCCGTATCCCATCCCGCACCCGTTGAGCCAACTCAAGATGGGCGCGATTGCAGGGGTTCAGATCGCTCCCCGATTGGGCGATCCCAATGATCGGCCGGCCGGAGCGAAGCTCGTCATAGGTCAGCCCGTAATTCATCCATCGTTCAAGATAAAGCGCCGCCATATCGGGCCGATCAGCGGCGTCAAACCAATCGCGAGAACGGAAACGCCGTTTTGGCTGGCGTGACGCTGGGCTGGACGACATCGATATGTTCCTCCGGTGGCCGTGAGCCTTGATTGTAGTTAGAGCAGTCCCCGCCGCGCGAGATCCCGGATCAAACTGCGGACGCCGTAGGTCCAGGGCGAGATTGCGTCAGTTCGATCAACCCGGTTGACGAGCTGGCCGAGTTCGGGCGCCGAGATCGTGACGACATCCCCGACCTCATGCGTGAAGCCCTGCCCTTCGCCATGCCGATCCTGCGTCGGCGCGAACATCGTGCCGAGAAACAGCAACAAACCATCCGGATATTGGTGATGCGCGCCGATCGTCTGCGCCATGAGGTCCGCCGGCTTCCGGCTGATCTCCGCCATCTGGCTGGCGCCCTCCATCACGAACCCATCGCTTTCGCCCACAACGCGCAGCGACACGGTGGTCCCCTCCACCGTCGCCAACGTAAAGGCGCCGTGAAACAGGCGAATGGCCGGGCCAATGGCGCAAGAGGCGTTGTTGTCCTTTGCTTTGCCCAGCAAGAGCGCCGACCTTCCCTCAACATCGCGAAGATTCACGTCATTGCCGAGCGTCGCGCCGATAATTGCGCCGTCGGAACGTCCAACCAGCACGATCTCCGGCTCCGGATTCGACCAGCTGGAGATCGGATGCACGCCGATATCGGCCCCGAGCCCGACCGCGGCCATTGGCGGCGCTTTGGTGAACACCTCCGCATCCGGGCCAATGCCGACTTCCAGATATTGCGACCACAGGCCCTCCGCGACGAGCAGCTGCTTGACCTGCATCGCCTGATCGGAGCCTGCGACGAGCCCGCGCAAGGACGGCCCGACCAGCGGCGCAAGCCGGGCCCGAACCCCTTCCGCCGCCTGCGGGTCTCCCTTCGCCTGCTCTTCGATCACCCGTTCGAGCATGCTGGCGGCGAAGGTGACGCCCGCCGCCTTAATTGGCTGCAGATCACAAGGGGCGAGCGGTCGGCCCGCCGCCCCGCCCTCGGCCGCGAAGTCAGCGGACGCGCCCAAGGACTCCAGCGGCGCAAGGGCGCGCAGACGATCGGCGAGATCCGGCAGCTCCAACAAATCCGACAGCGTCGGCGCCAAGGCGCTGAGGTCATAGACTTCGCCGCTGCGGAACAGCGCCGGAACCGGCGCCGCTTCAGCATTCGACCAAACGCGCCCGACCAACAAGGCGGTCGGATCCTCGGGCAGCGCGTCGGAAAGCGAGATCTCTACGGGCATCAGCGTCTCCCAGCTCGACTTTAATCGTTTTAGTTATATCGAGGCTGCGCCCGCGCAGCTAGCCAATTGGGGCGGCAACTTGCCCAATATGATCATCCCCAGCACATCGTCCTGACTGACCTCGTCCACCTTCGCCGATCCGACCAAGCGGCCATTTTTGAGCACCGTGACCCGATCCGCCAAATCAAAGACGTCGTGAATATCATGGCTGATCAGGAAGATCCCAATCCCCTCCGCTTTCAGCTGCTTGATAAGCTCCGCCACCATCGCCGTCTCATGCACCCCAAGCGCAGCGGTCGGCTCATCCATGATCAGAATGCGGGCGTTGAAATAGACCGCCCGCGCAATCGCCACCGATTGCCGCTGACCGCCGGAAAGCGCGCGCACAGGGGCGGAAAACTTGCGGAAGTTGGGGTTCAGCCGCCCCATAATCTGGCGCGTCTCCGCCTCCATCCGGTCATCATCGACAAAGCCGAGCGGCGTCACCAGCTCTCGGCCGAGGAACAGATTGGAAGCGGCGTCGAGATTATCAGCAAGCTCAAGCGTCTGATAAATCGTCTCGATATTATAACGCCGCGCATCACGCGGATTCTCGATATCCGCCTTGGCGCCATTGATCCAGATCTCGCCCGCATCCGCCTGATAAGCGCCGGACAACACTTTGATCAAAGTGGATTTGCCCGCTCCATTATGGCCAAGCAATCCGACAACCTCGCCCGGGTTCAAATCGATCGTGACGCCATCAACCGCTTTCACGCCGCCGAATGAAAGATGAATGTCCCGCATCTCAACCAGTGGGACGGCGCGCCTTTGATCGGCGGCGCTGGTTGCTTGAGAAGCCGCGCTCATGACCGGTCTCCAATCCGTTTCCGATAGATGATGTCGACCCAGACGGCGAGAATCAGCACCGCGCCGACGACCATGTTCTGCAGCGGCGAGTCAACGCCGACCATCGCCATGCCGGACTGCAGCGCCTGCATGATCAGAGCCCCCAGAATCGCCCCATAGATGGTGCCGACGCCGCCAGAAAGCGCCGTGCCGCCGATCACCGCGGCCGCAATTACCCGCAACTCATCCAGCGTGCCGATATCATTGCCATGGTTCGCCAGCCGCGCGGAGGCGACGATCGCGGACAGCGCGCACAACCCGCCCATCAACGCGAAAATCTTAACGGTCAACAGTTTGGTGTCGACGCCCGACAGCTCCGCCGCCTGTGGATTGCCGCCAGCGGCAAAGATATAGCGGCCAAGCCGGGTGCGGCGCGCCAGGATGGTCATCGCAACCGCGATAACCACCAGCACCAGCACTGATACGGGCAACCCGTAGGCCGCGCTGTATCCTTCCGGCATTGTCTCGCCGCGCGCTGCGAACATCCGCGCCAACCGTCGCTCAGGAATTTCATAGGCGTTCAGCACCGCGATGAAGCCTAGGATGGCGCCCGCCACCAGCAGCCCAAAGGCGACCTCCGCCCAAACCGGCTTCACGGGGAAACCATGGCGCACCTTGTTCACGCGACTGCGCCAAATCATCAGCATGGCGGTCAGTGCGCCAAGAGCGCCGATCAGCCAGGACCAGAACTCGCCCAGCGTGCCGCCGATACCGCCAAACTGCAAAAAGGTGTGATCCAACTGGCCGATCGTCTGGCCGCTGGTCGTCAGCCAGCCGACATTGCGCCAAACCAGCAGCCCGCCCAAGGTCACGATAAAGGCGGGGATCGCCAGATAGCCCACCATCGCGCCATGCAGCGCGCCGATGCCTGCGCCCACCAGCAAGCCAGCGCATACGGTGATCGGAAAGATCAACGGGTCGCCGCGCTCCAGCCCAACGATGTTGATCAGCCACTCAGACTGCATCATCGCCATCACCGCTGAACACGTCGCCAATACTGAACCGACCGAAAGATCAATGTGCCGCGTGACGATCACGAACACCATC
>JALEGB010000093.1 GCA_022760355.1 Neomegalonema sp. | reverse complement strand
GCCCCTAAACCGGGCCCGAAGGGCGCTTCCCAGCCCGTCCTCAGCTGGGCTTACCGGTCGTGACCGGGCAATCAGCCCGCTCCGCGCCCGGTGCGCAGTCGAGAACGGGCTGGGAAGCGCTGACGACGCCTGCTGAATGGGTTTCGACCCTAGGGGGCGAACTCACAAATCTGGTCGTCGCCTGTCGAACGCTGGCTCGGCCAGATCTATGAGTTCACACCCTAAGGCTACTCTTTAACGTCCGCAGCGACGCGGACAGAGACCATCCGATCGCGCGGCGGCGCGACAACGCTATGGCTCGGGCCTTTTTTGATCAGATCGACGAATTCCATGCCCTGCACAACTTGGCCGAACACGGTGTACTGCGTGTCGAGCGACGGGTAGCGCGTGAACATGATGAAGAATTGGCTGTTCGCCGAGTCTGGGTCCGACGTACGGGCCATGCCGAGCGTGCCCCGCTCAAACGGAATGTCCGAGAATTCCGCCTTCAGATCCGGCTTGTCCGAACCGCCGGTGCCTGTGCCGGTCGGGTCGCCAGTTTGAGCCATAAAGCCGTCGATAACGCGGTGAAAGACGATACCGTCATAAAAGCCCGCGCGCGCCAGCTCTTTGATGCGCGCCACATGGCCAGGGGCGACGTCGGGCAACAATTTGATGACAACTTTGCCTGTTGATTTAGGCTTAGCGTCCTTATCGTCGCTATCATAGCCGAGGCCAATTTCGATGATCAGAGTGTTTTCGGGGTCGAGTCCGGTCAAATCCAGGGCCTTCGCAGTTGCGCCGAGGCCGAGCGTCATTCCGATGCAGAAGATGGCCGCGACGCAGCGGGTCGCGACATCGAGCATAAAGCTCCGGGTCATAGATCCTGCTCCCTTTGCAGCGCCGGAGCGCTGGTCGCAAGCCCGGCTCCGGCGAGAATAAGAACCGCAATACGCGGCCCTCCAGCCCGATCGGCTTGGTGTCTAGCATCGCCCGGCATGTGTTTCGCGCGGGCGACAACGCGATGCGCTCCGTTCGAGCGCACGGGCTTCGCTAGCTGAGCGCGCGCCGAAAAGCAAACGCCGCGCACCCCTCTCGGTCGCGCTCTAATCGTCCCCGAATTTTTCTTCCAGCTTGGACCGAACGAGTGGCGAGACGAACTTGGACGTGTCGCCTCCGAGCCGCGCGATTTCCTTCACCAACCGCGACGCAATCGCCTGGTGCTGGGGATCCGCCATTAGAAAGACGAGCTCAATCGTGTCATTCAACGCTCGGTTCATGCCGACCATTTGAAATTCATACTCAAAATCGGCGACCGCGCGAAGGCCGCGAATGATGACGCTCGCGCCAACTTCTTCGGCGAAGCGCATCAGCAGCGTCTCAAACGGCCGAACCGAAATACGCTCCGGCCCGCCGGGCAAATCAGCGCATTCAGCCTCCAGCAGCGCCACCCGCTCCTCAAGCGAGAATAGCGGCTTCTTGTCTTGGTTAATGGCGACGCCAACAACAAGATGATCAACGAGGCGCAAGCTGCGCCGAATTACATCTTTATGACCTACCGTAACGGGATCAAAAGTTCCCGGATACAAACCGATCCGCAAAGTTTCCGCCATTATTCGCTTTTGGTCGTCATCGACCCCTCCACCGCCTGAACGTGCCAGTTCAGAAAGCCGCGGGCCTGGCTATCGGTCAAGCGTACTGCGGCGAAACGGCGCCAAATGGATCACATTTCCTTCCTGACGGCGCTGCATCTTGCTCAGGGGCGCAATTACGCGCTCGGGCGGGATCATCGCATGCGACACGGCTGCTTGATCAAACTGCCCGGCTTGCGCGCCTTTCACATGGCTAAAGTCAGCATTGGAGAGCTCGGCGTCAACAAAGCGCGCGCCGATGATGTTGGCGCGGTCAAAGCAAGTGTCATGCAGTTCGGCGCCGGTGAAGTCAGCGCCGCTCAGATCCGCGTCCGTGAAGTCGCAGCCCTTGAGATCGGCTTCGCGCAGTGAAGCGCCGTTTAGCGAGGCGCCTGCGAAGGTCCGCTTGGTTGCGCGGCTCTCATCCAAGGTGGCGTTCGATAGATCCGCGCCTTCGAACTGCGTCGCACTCAGATTCACGCCGCGCAAAATAGCGCCGACAAGACGGGCTCCGCCAAAGCATGCGTTATCCAAGCGCGCGCCGCTGAGCATTGCTTCGGTCAAATCCCCATTGCGAAAATTTGCGTTTTCGAATCGCGCTTTGTCTGCGCCGAGACGAAACAAATTCGCGCCTTCAAACGACGCGCCGGGCGCGCTGACCCGCCAGAATGTCGCGCCGGTCAGATCTGCGCCGCCGAAATAGGCGCCCGGCGCCTGGGCGCGGCCGAAGTTGGCGAAGGCCAGTTCCGCCCGATCAAATGTCGCGCCATCGAGCCGGCATTCGCGAAAATCGGCGTCGCGCAACTTGGCGTCCGCAAAGCGCGAACGCGCCAAATTAGCCCCTCGGAGCGGCGCTTGACGCGCATTCACGCCGTCAAAGACGCCTTCCGAAAGGTCCGCCGGCCCGGACAGTTTTGCAACGAACTGCGCCCAGTTCGCCAACCCGTCTCGAAACGCTGAGAGATGCGCCTCGTCGCCCATGTCGCCCCCAACCCCGCGCAGACGCGCCGGCTGGGGCGCGATCAGCTGCGTATAAACTCCTCCATCGCGCGTTTCTCCTGGGTCAGGAGTTCAATCCGCGCTTTGACGATGTCGCCGATCGAGACAACGCCGATCAGCGCTCCGCCATCCAGCACCGGCATGTGCCGGAACCGCCCGCTTGTCATCCGCTCGAGCACGGATTGCGTGCTTTCCGAAGGCGTCGCGGTTTCAACGGCGACCGTCATATGCCGCTCAATCGGATCACTCAATGCCGCGTCGGCGCGTTCGCTGAGCGCTTTGACAATGTCGCGCTCGGAGACCACGCCCACCATTTCCTCCGATTCGTCAAGTACGACGAGCGCGCCAACCTTGTTTTCGGCAAGTCTTTGCGACAATGCCAACATGGTTTCGCGCCGTCCGATACTTGCAACGCCGGAAATCGTCTTCTGGGTAAGGATATCGCTAACGCGCATTTCGCCTCCTGTCCGAAACTTATGTTTTTCGGCGCGTCGTGCATGGGCGACAAAGCCCGCGACGGCGCGCCTTTGTCCGACTAATCGAAAACTGATCATCATGCTCCGTCAAGCGTTGGACGCAAAAAAAGCCCGGCCATTTCTGGCCGGGCTGCAGAGGGATCTCAGGACGGGATTGGCTTGTTTCTAGCCTTTATCCTTGCCGCCTTTGTCGCGTCCGCCTTTGTCACGTCCGCCTTTGTCACGGCCGCCTTTGTCACGGCCGCCCTTGTCGCGTCCGCCCTTGTCACGGCCGCCTTTGTCCCGGCCGCCTTTGTCGCGGCCGCCCTTGTCGCGTCCGCCCTTGTCACGGCCGCCTTTGTCACGGCCGCCTTTGTCACGGCCGCCTTTGTCACGGCCGCCCTTGTCGCGTCCGCCCTTGTCGCGTCCGCCCTTGTCACGGCCGCCTTTGTCGCGTCCGCCCTTGTCACGGCCGCCTTTGTCGCGGCCATGGTCCGAACGATCGCGACGCTCAGCACGCTCCTTGCGGCGCTCAGCCCGGTCTTTCCGACGCTC
Source organism: Neomegalonema sp. (assembly GCA_022760355.1). Classification (GTDB taxonomy): domain Bacteria; phylum Pseudomonadota; class Alphaproteobacteria; order Rhodobacterales; family Rhodobacteraceae; genus JALEGB01. Next base: position 7,561 of record JALEGB010000093.1, on the reverse strand, counting down.
GGCCCGGTCTTTCCGACGCTCAGCTCGTTCTTTGCGACGCTCGCTCCGGTGCTTCCAGCCGCCGCGGCGCTTGTCACGCTTTGCGCCGTGCTTGAAGCCTTTGGCCCGGCCTTTGTGGCGGCCCCGATACTCGCCCCAGCTTTTATGGCGCTTCAGGCGCTCTTTGAAGCGTTTCACACGTTCAATACGCCGGCTGTACCTATGTTTGATGCCGAACTTCTTCGCAAAGCGCGCCTTGCGGAAGCCGCGTTTGTGCAGTTTGCGCAGACTTTTGACCTTCTTGCGCATTGTGACTTTGCGCTTCCAGCCCTCGCCTCGCTTGCCAATCCGCCCCTTGATGAACGACTTCTGGCGCTTGAGCATCGCTTTGAAGCGCTTGACCCGCGCAATCCGACGATCGGCGCGATGCTTCTTGCGAAGCGTCGTCTTGCGTTTCCAGCCATGGGTCTGCTTACGCTTAACGCCGCGATAGGTCGCATATTTCGACTTCCGGCCATGCCTATAGGACGGGCGGCCCTTCTTATGGGCGTGGCGAGCGAATTTTCGAAGGGTGCGGCTGCGCGCCCGCAGCGCCTTTGCCCGATCGCTCAGCTTGCGCCCATGCGCGTGGGCGAGTTTGGCCAGCATGCCAAGCTTACGCGCTTTGCGCACCAGCTGTTTATCGCGTTTTGCAAGGCCAAGCTTGTGCAGCTTGCGGGCCATTTGCTTGAGCATACGCGATTGTTTCAGCACTTTGGCGCTGCGGCGGGCCGCGGCGTCCGCGCGTCGGTTTAGTTTTTTCGCCAGCTTGCCAAAACGTGGCGAAAATTTTGGGCCGTGCTTACGCTTGCCGTGCGTATATTTGTGGCCGTGCTTATGCTTACCGTATTTGTGCTTGTGCTTGCGGCGTTTTTTCTTCTTCTTTTTCTCATCTTCGACGACGGCGGCTTCAACGTCATCTGAGACTTCACAGCCAAGCTCTTGTTCGAGCAGAAGCGGATCAAGCTTATGCGGGCTACAACGATAGCGCAGCTTCGCCGTCGTTGTGGTTTTCGTCGCGGTTGCTGCGACTGTTGGTTTCTTGGGCGTATCGCCAGCCAGTGCTGCCGGCGCGCCGATGGTGGCGGCCGCGAAGCCGAACAGCGCAACAGCGGCGATGCGCCGTGCGAGCAGCTTGCGGAGGGGTTCTTTCGTCTTCACCTTAACCTCCCGAAAATTCGGTCAAAACGACCATCGGTAGGCGGTGAAGTCGCAAGGCTGCGGCCACGAAAATGGAGCCAGTCGGGTTTACTATCTAAATCGCTGAAAATAAAAAGGTTGCGCGATGGTTAATCCTCTCGCGCGAATTCTGCTTGGGATTTCGGGGGCGCCGTTGCTCCGAAATGGCGCCAAAATCCGTTAACTTACTGTTCAGGTCTGGCGCGCCTAGCGCTCATTTTCCCGGACAAGACGCGCGGCGCCGGCGATCGCAAATGCTGAAAGTAGATAGCCCAACGCCTCATGAACCAGGCGATAGCCCCAGGCGAGCGCCCCGAGCCGCATACCCCAGTGATCTGATCCGCGTGACGCTGACGGCGTCCAGGCCGGCTCCATCTCGAGCGACAGAACCGGTAGGAACAGGTCGAATGAATAGACCAGCGCCTGGAAGGGTTCGTAGTCGCGCCCCGGATCCTGAGCGATCCAGCACGCCGCCGCATGGCGTTTGGGCGCACAAGCGCGCCACTCCGGGTCATCGAGCACGACCTCATGCGCCGGCGCCATCGCCCCGTCACGCCAGGCCGCCTCAAAGACAAACGCGCCAAGCACGACGACGAGCAGACTCCAGAGCAGCGCGCGGGAGGTGAAGTACCCATACCCGACGGCCGCGCCATACAGCCGATGCAGCGGCGCAAGATACCATGCGATCTTCCCTGCGCGGCGCGCCTGCCGCTCGCGCTCTACGCCGATGCGGCGCGCTTCGAGCGGGCTGCCCTGCTCCCGCAATGTGCGCTCCAAGCGCTCCCAGGGGTGTGGGCGGAAATTTTCCCGCAGATGCGCGGGAATCTGAAGCTTCAGCCATCGGCGGCGGGCGCGGAAATCCGTTGGCGAAGCCCAGCTGATGCGCTGATACGCGAACCCGTCCAGGATCAACCGCCCTTTGTCCGGCCAGCAGCGCTCATCGTCGATCAGCGTCTTGGCCGTGGCGTCCGTCAGCACCAGCGAGCCTTCAAACATTTTATAGTCTTGTATGTCGACGCCGGGGCCAAGCCGGAAGAAGAGGCCGCCGCGGACCTCGGCGCCGGTCAAACGCAGCGCCATATCGCCAGGGGCGATGAACCGGGCGCCGTTGCAGATCAAATCGCCATCAATGATCGCGCGCTCCAGCGCGACCTGACCGCGCGCTTCACACAGATTGCGGAACTGCAGCGCGCCGCGAACGCGCAGCCTCTGTCCCGCCAAAGCAATTTTCTCACGATTGTCCGAATTCAGGCGACATCCGTCGAAAGACAATGTCCGCGTTTCGGCGTCCCGCAGGATAATCCGTTCCTTGAACCAGCAATCGGCGAGGCTCAGCGGCCGCTCCAGCCGGCATCCCTCCAAGTCCAGCGCGCCGAGGATGACGGCGCCTTTGAGCCGCACGCCTTTTTCATGTGGACGGCAATCGGCGCAGCCTCCGAGAGCCAGATAGCGCAGGAAGGCGGCGCGGATGGTGTTGTTGGCCTTTTCCGCTCCCTCCTCGGGCAGCGCGCCATGGCCGACTGCGGCCACCTCCCCGAGCGGCGCCATTTGCCGCAATCGCTCTTCGGCGGCTGGCAATTTGCCATTCTCGTCGAGAAACTCGCTTAGGCTCCGCATCCGGCCGCTCCCTCTCACCCTCTCACCCGCAGTCGCGGACCCGTTGACGCGTCTGAAAGAGGCGAACTTGCGGCGCATCCAGGACCGCGCTAGGGCGAGCGGCCAAGTATAATGACAGGCGATCGGCCCCAGGGTGGGCGTTAACACAGGGGCGATATGCATCTTCTCCAAGCTCAGCCGGGCGAGATCGCCGACGGAACCGAGCCGGTCGATCCGGGGCAAACGCCGGCGGATGTGATCTTTATCTCGGCGGCGGATAGCGAGCTGGCGATGATGGCGGCCGCCCGATCCGCGCTCGCGGCCGAACTGGGCCCGTCTTGTCTCAGCCTACGGGTCGTGAAGTTGGATTGGTTGGCGCACCCGTTCTCGGTCGACCATTATTTGGAACAGACGGCGCTGCGGTCGCGGCTGGTGATCGTGCGGCTGCTCGGCGGCGAAAGCTATTGGCCTTATGGTCTCGAGCAGTTCGCGGCGCGGTTGAACGCGGCGGGCGTCCCCTTCGCCGCCTTGCCTGGAGACGACAAACCGGACGAAGCGTTGTTTCGCGCATCAACGCTCGCCAATCCGCACTGGGAGCGGCTTTGGGGCTATTTGGTCGAAGGCGGCGCCGTCAATGCGGAGAACCTGCTCCGCTACGGCGCCCATCTCCTCAATGAAACGCCGGAGCCGCCTCGGCCTCAGCCTGTTCTGCGCGCGGGTCTCTATGGCGCGGACGATCTGGCGGCGTTGCGAGCCGCTTGGCGCGCCGGAGCGCCGACGGCGGCCATCGTCTTTTACCGCGCCCTGGCTATGAGCGGCGGCGCCGAGCCGATCGAAGCGTTGATCGCCGCCTGTCGCGCAGAGGGGCTGAATCCGCTGCCGATATTCGTCGCGTCGCTCAAGGACCCTGTCTCAGCGGCGACGCTCGCGCGTATCTTTGCCGAAGCGCCGCCGGACATCGTGCTGAACACCACCGGGTTCGCCGTCGGCGGTTTCGATTCATCGGGGGCGCGCATGGCGACGCCCTTGGATGCGCCTGGGCGTCCGGTCCTGCAAGCGACGCTGGCGAGCGGAACCGAGGAGTCCTGGCGCGCCGCGTCGCGTGGATTGTCGGCCCGCGATATCGCGATGAATGTCAGCCTGCCGGAGGTGGATGGCCGGGTTTTCACCCGGACGATTGGCTTCAAGGGCGAGGCGCGGCGGGATGACGATGTTCAGGCGCCGATTGTCGTCGCAAAGGCGGAGCCAGGCCGCGCCGCGTTTGTGGCCGAGCTGGCCCGCCGCTGGGCGACTTTGGGCCGCACCCAAGCGGCGGATCGGCGGATTGCGCTCATATTTGCGAATTATCCGACCAAAGACGGTCGTTTGGCCAACGGCGTCGGACTGGATGCGCCGGCCTCGGCAATCTGTCTGATGCGCGCGATGGAGCGCGAAGGATATGACATCGGGGCGGCGCCGCGCGACTCGGCCGCGCTTATGGACCATTTGCTGGCCGGTCCGACAAACGCTGCGGATTTCGCGGAACGGCGCGGCGGCGAAAGATTGGCGCTGGCGGCGTATCAGAGTTTTTACGACACGCTGCCTGCTGCGTTCCGCGCTGTCGTTGAGGCGCGATGGGGCGAACCGGCGGCGGATCGGCGCGTGGTCGATGGCGCGTTCGTTCTCGGGGTGAGCCGGTTTGGCAATCTCGCCCTCGGCCTGCAGCCAGCGCGCGGTTATGATATTGATCCGGAAGAAAGTCTGCACAGCCCGGATTTGCCGCCGACCCACGGCTATATTGCGTTCTACGCATGGCTGCGGGCGCAGTTTGACGCGCATGCGCTGATCCATCTCGGCAAACATGGTTCGATGGAGTGGCTGCCGGGAAAGGCGGTTGGTTTGTCGGAGGCCTGTGCGCCTGAGGCGGTGTTTGGCCCGACGCCGCATCTCTATCCGTTTATCGTCAACGATCCGGGCGAAGGCGCCCAAGCGAAGCGGCGCGCGCAAGCCGTCATTCTTGACCATTTGACCCCGCCGATGACGCGGGCGGAGAGCCACGGCGCCGCGGCGGAGCTCGAGGGGCTGGTTGATGAATTTTACGAAGCGGCGACGCTGGACGCACGGCGCGCCGACGCGCTCAAGCAGCGTATTTTGAGCCTGACGGAGACCGACGGGCTCGCCCAAGACGCGGGGCTTGAAGCCGCCGCGGATGAGGCGGAGAAGTTGCAGCGTTTGGACGCCTATCTGTGCGACCTTAAGGAGGCGCAGATCCGGGACGGGTTGCATATATTCGGCCAATCGCCGACCGGACGTTTGCAAACAGATCTTCTGGCGGCGCTTGTGCGAACGCCGCGCGGCGCGACTCCGCGGGACCAATCTTTGATCCGCGCCCTTGCGGCGGATCTTCTGGGCGGTGTTGAGCAGATCGGTTTCGACCCGTTGCACTGCGACTTCGCCGCCCGTTGGACGGGGCCGCGACCGCAGATGCTGTCGATCTTGAGCTCCGATCCATGGCGCAGCGCGGGCGACACCGTGGAGCGGCTGGAGCTGCTCGCCGCCCGTCTCATTGGCGGCGAGGCCCGGCCGGCGGCGGACTGGACGGCGACGCGCGCGGTGCTGGCGGAAATTGAGGAACGCCTCCAACCATCGGTCGCGCAGTCCGGACCGGCGGAGGTTGCGGCGACATTGGCCGCGCTGGATGGGCGGTTTGTCCAGCCGGGCCCTTCCGGCGCGCCGACCAGGGGACGGCCGGATGTTCTGCCGACCGGGCGCAATTTTTTCTCCGTCGATAGCCGCGCGTTGCCCACCGAGACCGCTTGGCGGCTGGGGTGGAAGGCGGCCTCGCTGCTGCTTGATCGACATTTGCAGGATGAGGGCGATCATCTGCGCGCCATCGCGATGACCGCCTGGGGCACGTCGAACATGCGAACCGGCGGCGACGATCTCGCTCAGGCGCTTGCTCTGATGGGCGTGCGCCCTCGATGGGACGGCGCATCGCGACGAACGGTGGGGTTTGAGATCCTGCCGCTTGAGACGCTTGGCCGGCCCCGCGTGGATGTCACACTTCGAATTTCAGGCTTCTTTCGCGATGCTTTTCCGACTCAGGTCGATCTCATCGACAGCGCCGCGCGCGCGATACAGGGGCTGGAGGAACCGGATGACCAAAACCCGGCCGCCGCCGCGGCGCGGCGGGAGGGTGAGCGGCTGCGGGCGCAGGGCGTCAGCGCGGTTGATGCGCGACGGCGCGCCGGCAGCCGGGTCTATGGATCGAAACCCGGCGCTTATGGCGCGGGGCTGCAGGCCTTGATCGATGAGCGCGCCTGGTCCTCACGCGCGGATCTTGGCGACGCCTATTTGGAGTGGGGCGGTTACGCCTATGGCGGCGGAGACGAGGGGGCGGCGGATAAGGACGGGCTGGCCCGCCGCCTCGCGGCCGTGGATGCGGTTTTGCATAACCAGGACAACTGTGAGCACGATATTCTGGATAGCGACGACTATTACCAGTTCGAAGGCGGCATCGCCGCTGCGGTCGAGACTGTGCGCGGCGTTGCGCCGAAAATCTATCATGGCGACCATGCGCGCCCGGAGCGGCCGATCATTCGCACGCTGGATGAAGAGATCGGTCGGGTCGTGCGAAGCCGAGTGATCAATCCGAAATGGATCGCGGGCGTGAAGCGACATGGCTACAAAGGCGCTTTCGAGATCGCCGCGACAGTCGACTATCTGTTCGCCTTTGCTGCGGCGACGAACGCCGTCGGCAATCATCACTTTGATCTTGTTTATGACGCGGTGCTGGGGGACGACGACACCCGCGCCTTTATTGAACAGGCGAACGCGCCCGCGCTGGCGGAGATCAAAGCGCGTTTTGCTGAGGCGATCGAACGAGGATTGTGGCGCCCGAAACGAAACTCCGCGCGCGCCGACTTGGATCGGGAGGCTTAAGACCCATTCATTCGGCGTGGGACTTGCTTTAAAACCTGCGCGCGGTCTAGCTGAGCAGGGCCGAGTTGCCGAATTGGGTGCGCCGCCTTAACCAAGCGCTGAAGACAGATCGTGCAGGCGTTTGGGGCGAATCTGGTCGCATCGCCTGCTGATTTATGCGCAACGCGCGACAGCGTCGCGGCGATAGGGGATAAGCATGTCGAACGAAAGCATTAAGGACCGCATGGCGAACATGCGTCCAACCGGAAAAGCGTCGGTCATTCAAAAAGACCTCGTCATCAAAGGCGCGGTGTTGACCGATGGCGACCTTGAGATCCATGGCATTATCGAGGGCGACGTGTACGCCAAGACCGTTCATATCGGTCAAACCTCACTGCTGCGCGGCGATATTGTTGCTGAGCGCGCCATTATCGGCGGCGATGCTGAGGGTCGCATCACCGCTCGTGAAGTGAAGTTGACCGAGACGTCGCGCTGTCGCGCTGAGATCGTCCATGAGCGGATTGCAATCGAAGGCGGCGCTGAATTTGAAGGCTCGGCGAAGCGCCAGGCGGACCCAGAGGCGTGGGCGAAAGTGTCAGAGACCTTTGAGGCTCCTGGGGTGGAGTTGACCCCGGATGCGGCTAAGGCGGTTGAAGAACTCCGGACCCGCGCCGGCGCGCAATCACATGGCCAGCTTAAAACCACTGATTCGCCGTCGGCGAGCGGCTTCCGTCCGATCACGGGCTCGTAATCGCCAAACGGCTCAGCTGACGCGCTAGAGCGTGCGCCGACCAAGTGGATACCGGTTGGCGGGAACAGCACGCGACAAAACAAAGAGTTAGAGCCTTGAGCCGATCCAACTTGATCG
>JALEGB010000092.1 GCA_022760355.1 Neomegalonema sp. | reverse complement strand
CCCTAGGATCGAAACCCCTTCATCAGGCGTCGTCAGCGCTTCCTAGCCCGTTCTCGGCTTCGCACCGGGCGCGGAGCGGGCTGATTGCCCGGTCAAGACCGGTAAGCCCAGCTGAGGACGGGCTGGGAAGCGCCCTTCGGGCCCGGTTTTGGGGCGCGCCCGGCGTCGATATCTAGGCTTGGCGGTGAGCCACACCCCCAGCGCCTCGATATTCTGGCCGACAAGCCCCTAAACCGGGCTGACGGCGTCTGATGAAGGGGTTTCGACCCTATATCGTTTCCGCGACGATGTGATCTTCAAGCTCGTCTTCCGGCACATCGAACTCGAGCTCACACTGGTTCAGGATCGAAACGCCCGCCTCATGCACGCTGTTGGCGTCCCCCGTTCGCAAGGGATGCCAGGGATAAAGATCATAGCCTTCGGCCACTAACCGATAAGCGCAGGTGCGCGGCATCCACTCCTTCTCTCGGCGGACGGTTTCAGGGGTGAGCTGCACGCATTGCGGCACAAGCTGAAAGCGCAGATCGTAGGAGCCGCATCGGCAGGTTTCCGGATCAAACAGACGGCAAGCAACGTTGGTGTAGGACACTTTGTTGGTGTCACAATCCTCCAGCTTCAGCAGGCAGCATTTACCGCACCCATCGCAAAGAGCCTCCCACTCCTCATGCGAGAGCTGCTCCAGCGTCTTTTTACGCCAGAACTCCGGCTCCAACTGCGCTCCTCGCCCCCGGCGCTTGTTCGGTTTGCTTGTCATTCACCGTCACACTACCGATTGTCGCGCAGCGCGCGAGGCCGGCTCCGATGTCATCCCTGCTTCGCCGCCGGCAGGATCGCCAACGCCGCCTTGCCAAGCTTGGTCTCCGGCGCCCACCGGGCAACCACGAACGCCGCGAAAACGCCGGTTACGCCAAGCAAGCCAAGCATTTCCTGTTCCGAGAGGCCCGCCATCCCAAGCACGACAATCGCGACGCTGGAGAGCGCCATAAAGGTCGAATCGATCATATTGGAGCATGCCACGACGCGGCCACGCGCGTCTTCCGGCGCCTCCGCCTGATAGACCGCATTTAACGGCGTGAGATACACGCCGGCGCAAGTCGTCAGCGCGACAAAGTCGAACAAGATCCGCCAGCCCACAGGCTTGGAAAGAAACTGAAACACATCAATGCAAGTGCTGGCGGAAAGCGGCATATCCGCCAAGCTTCGCCAACCGTAGGCGGCGCCAAAATAGCGCGTGATTTCGAGAAAGCCGTCAGCCTCCTTCGGCACGATCGCGCCGCCCTCGAAGGTCAGCGCGCAGGCCGCGACCGAATCAGGCTGCACATCGATGATAAAGGCGAGATCGAGCGAGAATATCGCGATGCCAACCGCGCCCCAGGGCGCAAAGGCGATCTTGACGCCGCCGCGATAGATCAGCCCAGTCAAAATCGAGCCAATGCCGATCCCGACCGAAAAAGCAGCGAGCAGCAGCGTCAGCACCGTCTGATCGCCCAGCAATTGCTTTGACGCCAGGATGGGCAGCACCGCGAGATAGCTCGCCCCGACAAACCAAAACCAAGCGATGGCGCGGATCGCATTGTAGGAGGCGCGCGACCGGCGCGCGCTATCTAACGAATCGATGATCGACGGCCAGAGCAGGTACAGCAGGTAGATGAACAGCGCCGAGCCGAACACGACCCAGCCCTTGTAGGGCAGCAACGTCTCCATCGGGCCGCCGCTGAATATGGTCATCTCAACGCCCGCGTAAATTGCCGCCCAAAGCGCGAAGAAAACCGCGAAACGCCCGGCCGTAATCCCCAGCGACAGCCCCTCGCCAACCCATCGGCGCAGATGCAGGCTGCCATCGATCAGACCGGCGGCGCGGAAGGGCGCAACGCCGCTCGCCCGCGGCGCCGGCGGCGCATACCAGCTCGCGGCCCATCCGATCAAGGCGACCGCCACCACCACCGCGGAAACAACCTCTGCGCCGATCGGCGTCAGCACCAAATTCGTTCCCGCGATCGTCCCGCCCAAAATAGCGACGAAGGTTGCCGCCTGGATCAGGCCGTTGCCCTTCACCAGCTCGCTCCGATGTAAATATTGTGGCAGAACCCCATATTTAATCGGGCTAAAAAACGCGGACTGCGCCCCCATCAAGAACAGAAGAAGAAAAAGAAGCGGCGTGCTTTGGGAAATATATGCGACTGCCGCAATCCCCATTAATATAAGTTCAGCGAACTTCACCCATTGCATCATCTTCGCCTTGTCGACACGGTCAGCAATCTGACCGGCGAAGGGCGCAAGAAAAGCAAAGGGGAGAATGAATACTGCCGCGGCAACCGGCACTAACAACTCGACATCCATCTCCATTTTTGCGGCTAGGATGTAGGTCATTAACGAAACGAAGGCGGTTTTAAAAATGTTGTCATTAAAAGCGCCGAGAGCCTGGACAATAAACAACGGTAGGAAGGACCGTCGCGCAATCAGCCTGCCGGCCGGCTCACTCCCCGCTGCGCGATCGGCCGCAGACGCGCGCGCCGCAGCCACTGCATTGTCGGTCATGGTCCGCCCTTTCAACAACCCGCCCCGGCGGCTCCGCGCCGTACTCGGCGTCGGATGCTCGCGAAAACCTCCGCATTCCTATAGCGAAGACCAGGGCGCAGGTTAACTATGGTCATGCAAACCGCGCCAAGTCAGGCCCAAGCGCCAGGTCAGGTCCAAGCGTTGTTGTGGATCACGTCGATCCAGCCGCGCCCTTGGCCGCATCGACCGGCTGCGCCTTTGGATCGTCGTTATTCAGGCCAAGACGATGACGCTCTTCGGCGATCGCCACATCCTCAGGCGCGCCATGCTCGCGGATCAAGCGCATGGTGTTGCTCTCGATCGTGGCCTCCAGACGCTCCATAAACGCGCCCTTATCCAGCCCAGGCGCAATCGGCGGCAGAAACTCGATCACGCAAGTCTGGTTCACCCGCTTAATCCATTTGCGTTGAGGCCAAACCAACCCGCAACTCAATGCGACTGGCGTGGCCGGAACGCCAAGATCATTATAGATGTGCCAAACGCCGCTGCGATAGCGCTGACGCGACCCGATCCGCATCAACTCCCCCTCCGGATAGATCAGGATCGGGCGCCCCTGCGCGTGCGCCTTGCGTGCGCCCTCCATCACCTGATCCAGTTGATTAACCCGCTTGCCCTCAACACTCACCAGAATGTAATCCAGCTTGCGCAGAACTGGGCCAATCAACGGATAGCGCGCAAGTTCGGCCATCGCGACGGCGGAGAGGTCCGGGTAGATCGCCAAAGGCGTAAAAACATCAAGCTCGCTCTGATGCTTGCTGACAATCAGCGCTGGGCGTTCGCCATCCTTGAACTGCTCCAGCCCACGCACCTCGATACGCGCGCCGAGCACGACCCGCGCCAGCCAATTGATAAAGCGACATTGCTGCCTCAGGCACCATCGGATTCGGCCGGACCCAGGCCCGATCGACGCAAGCAGCGCAATGGCGGCGACGAAGAACGTCGTGCTAAAAAACAGGATATTAAACAGAAAAACACGCAATCTGATCTTCTCCGGCAGAAGCTGCGGCAACGACAGCGCCCACAATTGGGTGTTATTGGCTGCTCAATCCACACGCCATGGCGAAGGATTGGACATAAGCGCCGTTTTTGCCTCTTGCGAGTCTATGCGCATTTGTTTGATCAGCGCGTTGACATCATCGAACTTTAGCTCAGGGCGCAAAAAGGCTCGGAGTTCGGCCGAGATTTCGGCCCCATAGATATCGCCGTCAAAATCGAACAGATGGACTTCGAAATTTTCGACCGTCGCATCGAATGTCGGGCGCAGCCCAATCGACGCAACGCCATCATAGCGCCCGGCGAATGCGCCATCCCGTATTTCGACTTGCGCCGCATAGACGCCAAAGGCGGGGCGAAGCGCGTCGCCAAAGCTAAGGTTCGCGGTCGGAAACCCGAGATGGCGCCCGCGCTGATCTCCCTTCTCCACCCGCCCTTCAATCCGATGCCAATCGCCCAAAATGCGCGCGGCGTCGATGGGCCGCCCGTCGCGCAGCGCCTGACGCGCGGAAGTCGACGAATAAATTTCCGACGAGGAGCCTTCACCGCGCACGGGCGCCACGGTCACCGCTTCGAACCCTAGCGCGGCGCCAAACGCGCGAAGGGTCTCCACATCGCCGGAACGCCCCGACCCGAAGCGAAAATCTTCGCCAGTTACGACGCATGCCGCGTTTAGCGCGCCCTTCAGCACATCTCGGGCGAACTGCTCGGCGGAAAGGCCGAATAAGGATGGCGCGAAATCCGCCACGAACAGTCGCCTGACGCCGAGCGACGCAATCCGCCGAGCCTTAAGGTTTGCCGGGCTGAGCCGAAAGGGGGCGTCATCAGGGCGAAAAATGCTGCGCGGGTGCGGCTCAAAGGTCAAAACCGCCGCCTCTCGATCGGCCGCCGTTTCAGCGCGGCGAACGGCTTCGCCGATAAGCGCCCGATGCCCCAAATGGACGCCGTCAAAATTGCCGATGGCCACAACGGACGCCGGGCGTTTCACCGCCGCCAGACTTGCGCGCCACTGTGCCGGCGCGCCCTTATGGATGTGCATCCCAGCGCCTCAATCCTGGTCCCGGCGCAATCCGACGCCGGCCGTCGGATTAAGTGGTGCAGCCCTCGGAAGCAAGCTGCGCCGTCGCAATAGCTTGAGGACGCTTCGGCACCAGGATCAGCGCCTCGCCTTCGAGCACCACTTTTCCATCGACGCTCGCCTCACACCGCAACGTCACGCGCCGCTTCTCTCGATTCACTTCCACTACGGAACATTCAGCGCACACACGGTCGCCCGGACGCACGGGGCCGCGAAAGCGCAGCGTTTGCCCCATATAGACGGCGCCAGGCCCAGGCAGATCCTGTCCGATCACTGCGGAGAACAACGCCGCTGACATCATGCCATGCGCGACGATGCCGCCAAACATCGTGCCCTTGGCGTAGTCTTCGTCGAAATGAACAGGATTCAGGTCGCCGCACAAATGGCCGAAGGATTGGATATCATCCTTCGTGACGATCTTTTCGCGCGACCGAGACACGCCCGGCTCAAGTTCATCAATGTACAACGTTCGGCTCTGAGCCATGTTCGCATCCCCAGAAGGTTTCCACTTGATGCAGATCAAAGCACCTTACTGCAGTGCGGAAAATGACTCAGAAACATAATTGCGTCAAGAGCGCCATATACGACACAATCGTATACGCCCAATTTACCTTAAGCGGCCGATCGCAAATGCAGGCGCGCGACCATGGCGTGCGAGATAAGCGCCAAGCCGCGCAGGATCAGGGTTTTCCGGGTCTGGGGCGGCGGCGTCCGCGGCAACCTCCGCCATCGCGAGGCCGCCAGTGACGAATACGCAATCTAGGCCCGCCAGCTCCGCGCCGAGCACGTCAGTCGCAATGCCGTCGCCAACCGCCAGCACACGTTCTTTCTGCACAGGCTTCCCGCGCAGGCGCGCCAGTTCGGCTAGGGCCAGCTCATAAATCGGCGCGTGCGGCTTACCGCAAAGGATCACGCGCCCCCCCGCCTCTTCATAGCGCTGAGCGATTGCACCAGCACAATATAGACGCCTTTCGCCGCGATCGACAACAATATCTGGATTTGCGCACACAAAGGGCAGATTACGGGCCACCCCATCTGCGACCAGATCCGCATAATCGTCGGGGGTTTCAGTCTCATCATCATTCAGGCCGGTGCACAGGATCGCGTCAGCCTCTGACTGACCAACGATCTCGACCGGAAGACCTTCCCAAAGCGAGGTGTCGCGCGACGGGCCAACGGCGTGAATGCGCGCGCCGTGACGCCCGGAGGCGACCTCGGCCCGCGTCGCGTCGCCCGAAGAGACAATCGCGTCAAACGCGTCTTCAGGCGCGCCCATATTCAGCAGATGACGGCGCACAGGGCCGTGCGGCCGCGGCGCATTTGTGAGCAGGATAACCACACCGCCCTGAGCCCGAAAGGACCGCAACGCGTCTATGGCGGCTGGATAGGGGCTCACGCCATTGTGAAGACATCCCCAAAGATCGCAGAGCAGCGCATCATAGCCCGCCTGGATTTCACTGATGTTGGAAAGAATGCGCGGCTCGATTTGGTCGGTCACTCAACCGTCCCCCTTCAGGCGCGCCGCCGGCGGAGCAGAAGCCCAGCGCGGCGTCGCGCAGCAATTTCATCTTTGATCGCGGGGACATGAAGCGCGAGACTGACGGCTGTCAACGACAGCGGAGACGCGACGACATAAATCCAGCAGCGAGGCCGCGCCATTGACGCGTTTCGCGCCCGCAACAAACCGGCGCCCCGCTCGGCCACGCAAGATGACGCCGCAGCGCGGCGATCGAGACTACGCGCGCGTCAGCTCACGCGAATACGCCGCGGCTCCGCAAGCGCCGCCCCCTGCGCCAGCACGCCCGGCTCCGCCGCCGCCAGATCAAGCACCGGCCCTCGCTCCACGCCCGTCAGGGCAACCGAAACGCCGCGTTGGGCGAGACGTTGAGCGAGGCGGCGCAACGCGCCAGGCTCCTGCGCCTCGCGCTCGGCGACCGCGACGCTCTCCAGCAAAATCAAGCGCACGCCAGCATCGGCGGCTCGACTTGGATCAAGCTGGGCCGCATCGACGTCGCGCAACGCAAATCGAACGCCCGCGTCCGACAATCTGCGCATCAGCGCGAAATCTTGATCGCTGCTTTGAGCAAGATCTTTGTGAGGCAGAGCTGGGGTCAGCAGCGCGGCGACCGCCGGGTCGGCCCGCAATGTCGCCAGCAACGGCCCCAGCGTGGCGTCCGTGCGCAACGCGCCCAGGCCAATTTTAAAGAGCGCGGCGATCCGCTCGCTCCGTGGTTTGAAACGCGCCGCCAGCGTCATCGCTTTTTCCAGCAGCGCGCCAGCTTCGCAGTCCGCCTCATCTTCAGCGTCGCACAGAACCTCCAAGAAGCGGACTTCCTGCGTCTCGGCCCGAAAAACCGGCTGAACCCGCATCACGTCCTCGCCGAGCGCCGCGCCGGCGGGGCTGAGCATGGCTGGAACCGGCGCGTCGCCAAACGGCTGAGACGCGCCGCGCCCCATATCATCAGCGGGCGCGATCGACGGGGTCGGCGCAGCCAGCTTTGGCTCAGATTTCGGCGCAGACGCCTGAACACGCGGCGCCGGAATCGCGCGCGGGCCGGCCGCCTCGGGGGTCGTTATCATCTGAGAAGCGGCGGGGGGCGGAGGCTTTGGCGTTGAGAGCACAAACGGCGCCCCCGGCTCAGTCTCCGCGGACGGCTCAAGCTTGTCGGGCGCCCGTGGCGCAGGCGATCCGCCAAACGCGTCGGAAAGCCCCATCGACGCCATCAGCTCGGTCGGCGTCGCGGTCCGCGCGCGAACCTCAGAGGATGTTGGGGCGGCCGCGTCCGCCTTCGCGTGCGGCGCCTCTGACGCCGAGGCGGCCAGGTCGGACCGCGGGTCGGCGCCATCCCAAATGGGCTTGCCCGGTTTCGCCAGCTTGTATTTGGGCGGCGCTTGCGCTTCAGGCTGCGAAAGGGCGGGCGTCATGTCGCGCGCTAACAGAGGCTCGGGCTCGGCGGCCGCCTTGCGATCAGTCTCTGTCGGCGCGGCGGATGGGCTCAGATCCTGCTCGACAGCTGGCGCAAGACGCTGATCGCCCCCCTCCAGCTGACGCAGCCGCTCTGAGTTGCGCCCGGTCGCCTCGATCGCCAGCGACAGCGCCTCCATCAGCTTGCGCGCCTGCGCCTCCTGCTCATCCATCCGCTCCATAAAGCGATCCATGAAAGGGGTCGGATCTTGCGCCGGCTCCTCATCCACCACCTCTTCAAGCGCGACGATCCGCGCTTCGAGCAATGCAATCTGAGCTTCGTAAGCTGAGCAGCGCCGGCGCGTCTCCGCAAGCTGTGCTTCGTGCCGCGCCGCACGCTCCGCCATGGCCGGATCGACTGGCCCGCCGGCAAACAGCGTACTGTCCGCGCCCGGCGCGCCCGTCTCTTCGGAGATCCGATAGTCCGCCAGTTCGACGGCGTCATTCATCATGTCGCGCAGCTCTTGCGCGTCTGATCGCAAAGCGTCGATCGCTTCATGGAGGCCGAGAAGCTCCTCAGCCAACAGCGGCCGCTCCTCTTCCCCAATCCACCAATTTCGCAGCGCCAAGGCGCCGACCGTCGTTGATAGACCGATCGTAAAAGACGCCCAAATCGGGGCCTCGACGGCTGCGAAGGCGAAAGCGGCGACAACGCCCACAACGCAGGCGGTCAGAGGATAAATCAAGCTAGCGCTCCAGCGCTCCATCGGTCTCGAGCCTCTTGAGCCGGGTTAATTTGACGGCGCAATGCCGCGTTTACGCCTATGAACTTCGCATTTACCGCTTTACAGCCACTTAACAGCCACTGCTCCAACATAGAAAATACGCGCTTTTCGACCCGTTTCGGAACATGCGCGGGCAGTTTTTTGCGATTTTCCGCCCGAGCGAGGCAGTTTACCTGAAAAAATCTGTCACACGCTCAGCCGGGCGCCCGTCTAACGATTTCAGCATTAGGCCGCCAAATGACGCGCCACGACCGGGAGGGTCCGAATTCCGCGGACGCCCAATCTGGCGATAGAACCGCGCGATTAGAGCTCCGGCGTCGCGCAGAAGACCAGACATGCCGCTGTCGCTGCGTATTTTGCGCCATTCTGACAATGGGCGCGGAGCGACGCAAGAAATCCTGATCAGAATCGTGAGAGAGCTTGCGACCGATCCGGAAGAAAGCTCCTTTTGGGCCAGGGCGGACCGCGCAGTTGGGACTGACATTCGAGAGCTCTTGGCTCTCGACTCTCGACCATCCGTATGGCGGCGCAGCTTTACAGCGGCGCATCCGCGCTACTATCTCCGGGGCGACCAAGACCCATGATACGAACCGTAGGATGGCGATGATGAACAGCAGCAGCCCTCCCGTCACTGTGTGGATCTACGGCGCCGCCGGGCTAACGCCTTTCTTTGCGCTCGCCGCCCTGGCGATCGCCCTCCAAGACGCCGCCCGCGCCTCAGCTTTGCACGCGCTCCATATTTATGGCGCGGTGATCCTTTCTTTCTTGGGCGGCTGTCGATGGGGCTTTAGCTGCGCTGGGTATGGCGATGGGGCGACCTCGCGCGCACTGGCGATCTCCGTCACGCCGTCGCTGTTCGCCGGCGGCGCTCTATGGATCGGCTTGCCCAACATCGTCGGGCCCTTGCTCGCGGCCGGCCTGGCGGCGATGCTGATCGAGGATTGGCGCGCCTGTCGGGCCGGTGAGACGCCGCCCTGGTGGCTGCGCCTGCGGATACCGCTCAGCGCCGGCGCGATACTCGCGTTGCTCGCGCCGACAGTCGCCGCTTAGGCCGCCCCAGCATTTCGCGCCTCGCGGCTCAGGACGCCTCGGCGGTCGGACCGGCGCTCTCCCCCTCCGGCGCGTCGCGCAACCCGTCGACAGGGCCGTCAGCAGGCCCGCTTTTCTCCGCGGTCTTCGCCGCGGATTTGCGTGAACGGCTAGTCGTTTTTGGCTTCGCCCGCGCCGAAGCTGCGCGCGGTTTTGCGCCTGTCTTCGCCGTCGGCGCCGCGACCCGCTCAGCCCCGTCCGCCGCCAGTGCGGGCGCCGAAGCCATCTCAGAAGAGTCAGCGCTTTGTTCAATGTAGAGCGTACGGCTCGGGAAGGCGATGCCAGTGCCCGCCTCTTCAACAGTCTGCTTGATGAACAGCAACAGCTCTTCCTTGATCTTCAGCCAGTCCGCCCAGTCGCGCGTTTTGGTGAAGCAATAGACCAGCAGATCAATTGAGCTGTCGGCGAACTGATCAATACGCACCAGCAGCGTGCCATGTGGCGGCACAAGATAACGCCCATCCTCACGGATAAAGGCTTCGACCTTGTCGCGAATGGCGCGCAACTGCGCCGCTGAGCTCCGATATTCGAGCCCAACGCGCCAGAAAATGCGCCGATGGGTCATTTCGCCAAAGTTCGTGACCGCGCCATCCGCCAGCTCTTTGTTCGGCAGGTATACGGGCGCCTTGTCAAAGCGGCGCACTTTGGTCGAGCGGAAGTTGATCGCCTCAACCGTGCCTTCCACCACCCCGTCAATCTTCACCCAGTCGCCGACGCGAAACCGCTTCTCGGTCAGGATCAAGGCGCCGGATATCAGGTTTTTAAATAGATCCTGCGCGCCGAGCGCGACCGCAACGCCGACAAGACCGAAACCCGCAATAATCGGCGCCACGCGTACGCCCCAGATTTCCAGAATTGTCGCGCCGGCGATCAGCCAGATGGCGACCCGCACAATCCGCTCCGTCCAACAAGCGAGCTCGGATGTGAGCACCCGGTCCCAACTCCGAAGCAGCATGCCAAAGGTCGGCAAAAGTCGCAGCAGCGCCCAGAACAGACTCACGGCGAAGAGGGTCGTTGTCACATGCTGCGCCAGCATGCTGGCCAACCCTGTCGGTTGCAGAATCTGTGTTGCTGCGAAGAACGAAAGCGCGTTGGCGAACAAGCCAAGCGGCGGCTCAAGCGCTTCGCCAATCTTATCGTCGAGCGGCGTCTCCGTTCGTCGCGCGCCCGCCTCCGCCACGCGGCGAAACAATGCCGCCAGAGGCCCGCGCAGGAAATAGACCCCAACGATAAGGCCAAGCGCCACAACCAGCCGCCATAGCTGCACATCGAACAGGCTCGCCTCTAGCACAGTGTCGGCCCAACCCGGCGCCGCTGTATCGATCGCAGCTTTTGTCTTTTCTTCCATCTCACCCTCGCCCACCGCCCTTAATCGCGCTCGTCGGCCTGCGCGGACGGCGCCAGCCAATTGCCGAAAACGAATCGGTCAGCCGTCGCCCTGGTTAAATTTTCGCTCCAGCAACCTGTCGGAAATAAGGGTTAACAAGCCCTTTCCACGCTTCAACACGCCTTTCATTCCAGTTTTGCGCAAGTTTATTCGTCAATCGCGCGCCAGGGTCTTGACCCGTGACGCGGCTCGACATATTTCACGGTCGCCGCTGCTAGCACTCACCTCGATAGAGTGCTAGCGGCCGGCGGGCGCCTCTCGGCCCCGCATCGCGTCTGACCCCAAAGCCCCATTTCCGAGGCTGCGCGGGGCAGCGCGAGTTTCAGGCTTCTAACTTGGTCGTGACGACCAATTTTAAAAGGACTGCATTCCGATGAACTTCACCCCGCTGCATGACCGTGTGCTGGTCCGCCGGATCGAAAGTGACGAGAAAACTTCGGGCGGCCTGATCATCCCAGAGACCGCGAAAGAAAAGCCGCAAGAAGGCGAAGTTGTCGCCGCAGGTGAAGGCGCGCGCAAGGATAGCGGCGAGCTCATCCCAATGGCTGTCAAAGCTGGCGACCACATCCTGTTTGGCAAATGGTCGGGCACCGAAGTCAAGATCGACGGTGAAGACCTGCTGATCATGAAAGAATCGGACATTCTTGGCCTGATCGGCAAAGCCGCCAAGAAAAAGAAGTAATTTAGGCGCCTTCCCCTTGCGCTTAACATTCTAGTTTTAAGGAGCTGCTTCAATGGCTGCTAAAGAAGTCAAGTTTAACGCCGATGCGCGTGACCGCATGCTGCGCGGCGTCAATATTCTCGCTGACGCTGTAAAAGTGACCCTGGGCCCAAAAGGCCGCAACGTCGTTCTGGACAAATCGTTCGGCGCGCCGCGCATCACCAAAGATGGCGTCTCGGTCGCTAAAGAAATCGAACTGTCGGACAAGTTCGAGAACATGGGCGCCCAGATGGTCCGCGAAGTCGCTTCGAAGACCAACGACGAAGCAGGCGACGGCACCACCACCGCGACCGTTCTTGCTCAGGCCATCGTTAAAGAAGGCCTGAAAGCTGTCGCAGCCGGCATGAACCCGATGGATCTGAAGCGCGGCGTGGACACCGCAGTCGCTTCGGTCATCGACGAAATCAAATCGATGTCGCGCGACGTTAAAGACAGCGAAGAAGTCGCAAAAGTCGGCTCGATCTCGGCAAACGGCGAGACCATCATCGGCGAAAAAATCGCTGAAGCGATGCAAACCGTCGGCAATGAAGGCGTGATCACCGTCGAAGAGTCGAAGACGATGGAATTCGAACTCGAGACCGTTGAAGGCATGCAGTTCGACCGCGGCTACCTGTCGCCGTACTTCATCACCAACGCCGACAAAATGATCGCCGAGCTGGAAGATTGCTTCGTGCTCCTGCACGAGAAGAAGCTGAGCTCGCTGCAGCCAATGGTGCCGCTGCTCGAAGCGGCGATCCAGTCGGGCAAGCCGCTGCTGATCATCGCGGAAGACGTAGAAGGCGAAGCGCTGGCGACCCTCGTGGTCAACAAGCTGCGCGGCGGCCTGAAAATCGCTGCGGTCAAGGCTCCTGGCTTTGGCGATCGCCGTAAAGCGATGCTGCAGGATATCGCAATCCTGACCGGCGGCCAGGTGATCTCGGAAGATCTCGGCATGAAGCTGGAGAGCGTAACGCTCGACATGCTGGGCACCGCGAAGAAGATCCGCATCGGCAAAGACGACACCACCATCGTCGACGGCGCTGGCAAGAAAAAAGAAATCGACGAGCGCGTTAGCCAAATTAAAGCGCAAATCGAAGAAACCACTTCGGACTACGATCGTGAAAAACTGCAAGAGCGCCTGGCCAAGCTGGCTGGCGGCGTTGCAGTCATCCGCGTTGGCGGCTCGACCGAAATCGAAGTTAAAGAGCGTAAAGACCGCGTCGATGACGCGCTGAACGCAACTCGCGCTGCTGTTCAAGAGGGCGTTGTTCCTGGCGGCGGCGTTGCTCTGCTGCACGCTTCGAAGTCGCTCAGCGGCAAAACCGGCGCCAACGCCGACCAAACCCGCGGCATCGAGATCATCCGCCAGGCTCTGCAAGCTCCAATCCGTCAGATCGCGAACAACGCGGGCGTCGACGGCTCGGTTGTTGTTGGCAAGGTGCTCGAATCGACCGACACCTCGTTTGGTTTCGACGCTCAGCTCGAAGAGTATGGCGACCTGATGAAGAAGGGCATTATCGACCCGGCTAAAGTTGTGCGCACCGCACTGCAAGACGCCGCTTCGGTCGCGGGCCTTCTGATCACCACCGAAGCGATGGTTGCTGAGAAGCCAGAGAAGAAACCAGCCGGCGGCGCGCCTGACATGGGCGACATGGGCGGCATGGGCGGCATGGGCATGATGTAATCAGACCATTTGGTCTGACGCGGCGGAGCGATCCGCCGCACCATCGCCAACCGCGACTGCGAATAAAGAAAGCCGCCCCAGCAAAGGGCGGCTTTTTTTTTGGGCTCAGCACCAATCTGCCGGGGGCGACCTCCGCCGCCCAAAGGGCTAATCCACTGAAATCAAGCAGGAATAGAAGCGGCCCGCAGGCCGCCTCAACAATTCTTACAGCGACATCTGATAGCTTGCCGCCACATAGCGGAAAGCCGCATCGCCCGAGCCTTTTTCCACAAAGCCAACCGCAGGGAATGGCAGGTGATAGCCGACAAACGGCGTTTTATCGGCGGCGAGCATGTCGAAAACCTTCCGACGCGTCGCAGCAGCCGCGCCCTTATCCATGTCGAAACGCACTTCCCAATCCGGATACGCCAGCGACCAGACAAAATGGTTTGCGGTGTCCGCCAGCAGGTGCAGCTGCTGACCGCCGCTTTCAACCACAAAGGTCATATGACCCGGCGTGTGGCCAAACGCTTCAAAAGCCTCAACGCCCGAGACGACCTTGTCCCCGCCTTTGACGAAGGTCGCTTTCTCGGCCAACGGCTTGACATTGGCGTTAAACAGCTTCGCCACGCGGTGCGAAGGGTCCATCTTCGACCAGAAGTCGAACTCGGCCTGACCAATGACATAGCGCGCATTCGGGAAGGCGGCCTTGCCGCCGGACATCAGGCCGCCAACATGATCCGGATGCATATGGGTCAGCACAACGACTGTGACGTCCTCCGGCTTCACACCAGCGCCCGCCAGCGCCAGCGTCAGGTTGCCCCGCGCCGGACGCGCGCCTTCGCCCAGGCCGGTGTCGAACAGGATGACCTCGCCGGCGCCCTTGATCAGGGTCGGCGTAAAATAGGCGCGGAACTTATCCGAAGGAATGAAGTTCGCCGCTGAAACATCGGCGAATCGCTCGGCCGTCTGCTTCATGCCAAAGGTCTTCTGCGGCTCCTTGGCGGTCACAGCGCCGTCGAGCAGCGTCATCACTTCAAATTCGCCGACTTTGAAGCTTGAGTTCGGCAGTGCGCCCGCGACCGAGCCGGCCTGCGCGGCGGCGTCGTCAGCGCCGAGGGTGACAGTCGCGCCGGCCGCCGCGCCTGCGGCGATGGCGCCGCCGGATAGCATGAAACCGCGGCGATTGATCTGAACGACGTCCGAGAATGGGCTGCGTTTGGTCGAATCTGGCATCAGAACCTCCTGTCTCAGCTGACGCCGCCGCGCCGACCCATCCGCAGGGCTGCTGCGAATCGACGCGGCTTTGCGCAAGGTAAAGCGCGATCGGAGTGCCGCAGCTCGGGTGCGCGCACAACTCTGGAAATCGCGTTTGCGCGGGCTAAGACGCCGGAGTCGCGTTCACAAGCAGGTTATGATTAGCCTCAGTCAGCCTGCAGGAACCATGCGGCTCCGCCGAGCCGCCAGGACGACGCAAGCAGACGCCCAGGATGCGAGGGAGTGGCGCAATGACGACGCAACGCAAACGAACCGTAACCCAGCTTCTCAAGCAGCTCGGCGTCAGCGCGCTGATGCTGACACTGGCGCTGAGCATAAGCTACGCCGCAAAGGCGGGGCCGTTGCCCGAGCGCGAATGCGCCGACCTCAGAGACGGGCTGGAAAAGCTGATCGAAATTACCCCCGCCTTTGAGATGTGGACCGACATCGTCGACATGCCGCCGCTTGGGAAGCGCAAAGCCTGCCGGCTGAAATTCCGCGGAACGGGCGTCATCTTTGAGCGCGCAGGTCGGCGCGGCTTTGACGCGGCGGTGCAAACGATCCGCAAAGCGCTGGCGACGCAGGGCTGGCTCGAAGGGCCGGCGCAGAGTCTCTTCGCCGCGGACGGCCCACTGGGCACGCGGTTCGGGGTTTCGAAGCTCAGCAATGTATGCGTGGTAAGCGTGAGCCTTGACGAAGCGCGCGCGCTCGGCGCGCCCGTGCCGGAGTCTCCCGTAAGCGAGGGGCGCCTGCTGGGTCTCAACGCCGCAAAACGCATCTACACGATCGAGCTGGCTTGCATCACGCCGGCGCGGCAGTAGCCGAGACGGCCCCGGAGCCTTTATGTGGGCGCGCGACTGACCACCGCGCGCTCATAGCAGATGAAGACGCGTTGGATCTGGCTCAACTCGATCGTCATCGCTTTTGAGAAGGCCCGCATGGTCGGGCGCAGCGGCGCCGCCCCAGGCAAAGTCGATTGAGCGAAAATCCGATCAACAACCGCCTCCTCCAACCGCGCATAGACCCCCGCCAACCAAACGGATCGCACATCCGCATAGAGGAACATGAGCGCGACGCGCTCCAGGCTCTCGAGATACGCCTCATTGAAATTGCCGGCCGAAAAATGCTGCGCATGCCGGCGATAGAGCGTCCGTAGCGCCTCCATCTCCGCCAGACTGAAATCGGCGCGCATCGCGCCGACGCGCAACAATTCGCGCACGATCGTATCTGGCCAATCTTTTTGCGCATCACGCAGAACCGGCCTCAACCCGCGAAACTCATCCGCGAAGCCGTCGCCGATCTCGAACGCGCTGAGCAACCGCTTAAGCTGCCCCGCGGGCCGGATCAGCGGCAAATAGATCGTGCAAAAATGCTCGAAGCCGGCGCCTCGATGCGGGTCGTGCGGCCGGCTTGGATCCGCCTCGCTGCCGGGATCTGCGACGGACATAGCGCGCGCCTCCTCTGCCTGTTTCCGCATAGGAGGCGCCGATTCGTCCGCAGGATCAAGCGCGGGGTGGCGTCAGCCGTCGCCGCCCGCCATTTCGCGTGCAAAGGCCAACAGCTCCGCGCGCAATTCCGGACGGGCCATCCCCATGGCCAAGTTGGCTTTGACGAAACCACCAGGCGAGCCGCAATCATAACGCTGGCCGGTAAAACGGAACCCATGCACAGGCATTTTGCCCACCAGCTTGTCGATTGCGTCAGTCAGCTGAATTTCGCCCCCAGCGCCGCGCTCGCCGGCCTCAAGCAGATCAAAGGTTTCGGCAGGCAACACATAGCGGCCAATCAAGGAGTGCGTGGACGGCGCGACTTCCGGCTCCGGCTTCTCAACAAATCCGCGCGCCGGCGTCAGCCGCCGAGCATCCTCATCGCCGCCAGGATCCAGAATACCGTATTTTTTCGTCAACGCCCGCGGCACCTCCATCGTGGCGATAACCGCCCCGCCGACCGCAGCGTGGGCGTCAACCATCTCCGCCAAACAGCGCGGTTCAGACCAGAGCAGCTCATCCGGCAACAGCACGGCGAAAGGCTCATCGCCAACCGCCTGACGGGCGCACCAGACCGCGTGCCCCAGCCCCAGCGGCGCATGTTGACGCACGACCACCAGCGCGCCGTCCGGTAATGCGGCGGCGCGCGCGGCTTCGAGCAATGCCGTCTTGCCCTTCGCCTCCAGCGTCCGTTCGAGCTCTAGGTTGCGATCGAAATGCGTTTCCAGCGCGCTTTTGCCCATCGAACTGACAAAAACAAACCGTTCGCACCCCGCCGCGCGCGCTTCTTCAACCGCATATTGCAGCACCGGCTTGTCGACGACCGCCGCCAGCTCCTTCGGCACCGCTTTCGCCGCTGGCAAAAACCGGGTTCCCAGCCCCGCCACAGGAAAAACTGCGGTCCGAATCCGTTGTCCGCCCATCACTCGCCCCTAACTTGTGTCGCGCCTGCGCAGTGCGCTGGGCGCGATGAAACCAGCCCTTACTCCAAGCCCGCCGCGGCAAGAGCGGCTTCCACCCTCTCGACGTCAACTGGATTGTTCAGCTCCCAGAAAACGCGACCGCGAGCTTCGACCTCAACCACGCGCATCTCCAGCCCCATGAACAGGAACCGCAGCTGCTCCAACCCCTCGAGCTTCTCCAACTCGCATGGCGGCGCAGCCATATATGCGGCCAGCGCCCATGGCCGATAGGCGTAGAGGCCGACATGGTGGAAAACCGGCGTCGGCTCTGCATCAGGATAGTCGGCGACGGTGTAGGGCGTCACTTCCTTGGAGAAATAAAGCGCGCGGCGGCCAGCGTCGAAAACAACTGTCGTGCCGCCCACGAGACCGGCGCGGCGATCCGCCTTCAGCTTGCTCAGCGAAGCGCCGTCGCAGCGCAGCCCCGGCGTCGCCGTCGGCAGCCGAGGATCGGCACGCATAGCTGCAATCAGCTCTTCAACGAACCAGGTTGGCGTCAGCGGCGCATCGCCCTGCAAATTAACGATCAGCTCCGGCGCCTCGGCGCCCTCCGCCTCGAGCACCGCCAGGCATTCGGCGCATCTCTCCGTACCGTTGCGCGCCTTCTCGGAGGTGATCAACACCTTGGCGCCAAAGGCGGCGGCGTGCTCGGCGATCCGATCATCATCCGTGGCGACATAGACGTCCGAGACGCCTGAGACGCCCTGCGCCGCTTCCCAGCTGCGCTGGATCAGCGACTTGGCGGCCCCCTTCGCGCCTTTGAGCGGCACGAGCGGTTTGCCCGGATAGCGTTGCGACGCGTAGCGGGCGGGAATCACAATAACCGCGCGCCCGTCGGCGCCGGTCGGGGAAAGCGCGTGCGCGTCCAAAGTCATGATGATTGCTCCGAGCGAACCAGATGTGTTTGCGTAGGAAAGGGAATGTCGACGCCGTCCGCGTCGAAACGCTCCTTCACGGCGCGGATCAGGGCGAAGCGCAGCGGCCAATAGTCCGCGGCGGCGCACCACACCCGAACGGTGAAATCGACGGAGCTGTCGCCCAGATTGGTGACTGCGACGAAGGGCGCAGCGGGCGCGTCTTTGACCCGGCCAGGGGCGCCGTCCGCTTTTGGAGCCGCCTCCGCCTCAATCACCGCCCGGAGCGCCGCCTCGGCCGTTTTCAGATCCGAATCGTAGGACACTCCAAACACCAGATCGACCCGACGATCGCCATGAGCCGAATAATTCGTGATCGGCGCCCCCCAGACGGAGCCGTTCGGCAGGATGATCTGAACATTGTCGACCGTGGCCAGTTCGGTCGTGAACAGGCCGATTTGCTTTACCGTGCCCGCGCGCCCCGCAATATCGACATAGTGCCCAACCTTGAACGGCCGAAACAGGATCAGCATCACGCCGGCCGCCAAGTTCGAAAGCGTGCCCTGCAGCGCGAGGCCAACCGCGAGGCCGGCCGCGCCAATCAGCGCAATAAGCGACGCGGTTTGCACCCCAAGCATGTTGAGCGCCGCCACGCCGGCCAGCGCAACGATCGCCCAAGACGCCACGCTTCCGAAAAAGCCCGCCAGCGTTTGATCAAATCGCGGGTCCCGCTCCGCCCGGCGGACAATCGCACGCCGAACCCAGCCCGCGACCCAATAGGCGATCACAACCGTTACAATCGCGCCCGCCAGCGACAGCCCGAAGCCTACCGCCCAGGACATGATTAGATTCGCATAATCCGCAGCCGCTTGCGCGGTCAAAGCGCCCTTTTCACCCATGATCCTCGCCCTTTGCTGGAATTGGACGGGCGCTTTATGGCGCGGCCGCAGAGAAAAATCGACGCCGGAACGTCGCGAATTCCCATGCAAAGGGTGAACGACGCATAAGAATTGCGCCATTTCCGCGCCAATAACGGTTCACGTTAGAATTTCGCCGCCGCCGCTTGCCGCCTACGGGCCTGGTTTCTCATATTATGACCGACAGCGCTGTTGACCGACGGCGCGCGCCGCTGAGGAGACGCACATGTTTTGGCGCAACGCGCTTCTTGCCTTGTCCGCCGCAGCAACCGGACTGCAAATGGGGCGGCAAGCGGTTCGCAAAGTGGTGGCGGAAGAAAGCGCCGCCGCGAAGCGCGCCGCAATCGCCGAAGCGCGAGAGCGGATCCGGAGCGAAGCGCAGAGGTTGGCGAATGAGCTGCTGCTGCGATTTGCGATTTCAACCGGCTTAAAGGCCGCGATCATCTTCGCCCTGTGGGCAGTGCAGCACTATGAGCTGATCAGCTCCACGGTGTTTATCGTCGCCTTTGGCGCGGTCGTCGCGCTCTTCTTCATCCGCGACCTCTATATCGCCTGGCCGGCGCTGCGTGTGATTGGGCGGGAGCTGCGCGGCAGCGGCTGGCGCCCGCGTGAAGCGCTTGCAGACTTTGCGGCGCGCCAAGTCGAAACTGAAGCGCACAGCCGCGCATCCGCCGAAGCCGCGGAGCTGGGCTGGCTGGAGCGGGTGGCACTGGCGATCGCGGGCAGCAGCCGAGCGGACATCGCCGCCGAAGTCGCGGACGCCACCGCCGCGGCAGTGCGGGAAACCACATGGCGGGACGTGCGCCCGCTCATGCTCGCCACCTTCGCCAAAATTTCGATCGGTTTCGCGGTCTACGCCGCTTTTGCGACTCTTCTGGCGGCGAATATCGACTAGGTCGGACCGTCATGCAGGCCGGTTCGATACCCGGTCGGATCGGCGGGAAGCTCTCGCCACAATTGCCGGCGCAAAGCCGAACCGTCGTAAAACTATCGCTTCAGCTCGCTTCTCCTCGGCGGTAGGTCGGCTGGGAAGAAGCGGTTATCGGGCGGCGAGCATGTCGATATCATTGAAAAAGGTCGTAAAACGGTTCAACGGCGCGCCTGCGGTCAACGCCGTCGACCTCGAAATCGCCGATGGGGAGTTCTTCGTCATTCTCGGTCCCTCGGGTTGCGGCAAGAGCACGCTGCTGCGCTTGATCGCCGGGCTTGAGCATCTCGACGCCGGCGAAATCCGCATTGACGATGAGCGCGTCTCCGGCGACGGCGTTCATACGCCCCCTGAGCAGCGCCGGGTCGGCATGGTGTTCCAGTCCTACGCGCTATGGCCGCATATGAGCGTTTTGGAAAATGTCGCCTTCCCCATCGAGACGACGGGCGCCAGCAGACGCGAGGCGAAAGCGCAGGCGCAGACGCATTTGGCGACCGTGGCGCTGCAGGCGTACGCTGCGCGCAAACCGGCGGCGCTATCCGGCGGCCAACGTCAACGCGTCGCCCTGGCGCGCTGCCTCGCCGGCGCTGCGCGCGTCATCCTGATGGACGAGCCGCTCGCCAATCTCGATCCGCATCTGCGCGCTGCGATGGAAGATGAAATCTCGACATTTCACCGCCAAGCCGGCGCGGCGACGCTGTACATCACCCATGATCAACGCGAAGCGATGGCGATGGCGGATCGCGTGGCGGTGATGCAGGCCGGCGCGCTGCTGCAGGTCGGCCAGCCGGACGAAATATATGAGCGTCCGCTTTCAGCGGATGTCGCGCGCTTCGTGGGCCGCGGCGCGCTGATTGAAGCCCAGCTGACGAAGTTCCGGGGCGAAGGCGCGGCGCGGCGGGCTGAAATCCAACTTGGCGCTCGCCGTTTCGAAGTCGCCGCGGCCGCGGAAACGCAGTTTGGGCGCGGCCAAGTCCTTCTGCGCCCGGAGCAAGTTCGCCTCGGCGGCGCGGATGGGACGCCAGCCAAAGTACGCCGCGCAACCTATCGCGGCGGCGTCTGGGACGTCCTTGTCGAAGCCGAAAACGTCGCGACGCCGCTGGAGGCGATGGCGCGCCGACGGGTCAGCCCCGGCGAGACGGTCTACGCCTCGATTATCGATGGCTGGGCGCTGCCAAACCGCGCCCACACGCCAGCCGATTAGGCGGCCAGGGTGCGAACTCATAAATCTGGCCGGGTCAGCGTCCGGCAGGCGACGACCAGATTTATAAGTTCGCACCCTAGGCGCGCCAGGGAATAACGCCCGCGGGCAGACGCCGGCCGAACCAATGGAGCGCGAGCATCAGGAACACGGTTACAATCACTGTCACCGTCGACATCGCCGCGGCCAGGGTCGTGTAGCCGCCATCCTCATAGTTGAAGATCTGCGCGCCAATCGTCTCAGCGCCGGCGGACCACAGCAGAGCGGACACCGTCACCTCATTATACGCCGTCAGAAACACCAACACAGCGCCCGACGCCGCAGCAGGGGCCGCCAACGGCGCATAAATCCGCCAGAGCCGGGCCCCATAGCCAGCGCCCGCCAGCCGAGCAGCCGCGTCTAAATTCGGATCGAGCTGCGCCGTGGCCGCATCCACAGGCTTAAGAGCGATCGCCAGAAACGCGGCGAGATACGCCAGCAAAATGATCCAGACCGTGTTGTACAGCGCGATGTTCACCACGGGCAGCGGGCGTAAGAAGGCGAGGATGAAGGCGATGGACACGACCAGACCCGGGATCGCGTAAGAGACCTCGCTCAACCACCGCACGCTCCCCGCTAATCGCCGATCGGCCGCGCGCCCCAAACGCCCCGCAAAGCCGATCAAAATTGCGAGCAAGGCCAGCAGAGCAGCGGCTGCGCCGGCGATCAAGGTCGAGTTCAGAAAAGCGCGCCGAGTAGCGCTCTGTTCAAACAGCACCTCCCGAAAATTGGCGAAGGTGACGGTTTCTAAACTCAGATCGACGCCATAAGTGGGCGACAACGCCACGGCGATCATCGCGGTCAATGGCAGCGCGAGCACCATAAATAAAAACAACCACAGCACAGCCTCAACGGCCGGGCGCGCGCGGCCGAGCCGATAGGCCAGCGGCGCTTGCGGCGGTCCGATCAGCGGCGCGCGCAACGCGCGCAGGGCCAGCCCCTGCAGCGCCACCGCGACAATCGCCAGAATGCCAATGAGAAACGAAAGCGCGGCCACCTTGCCGAGCACGCTCGGCCCAAAACTGGCCAACCGGCTCCAAATCAGCACCGGCGCGGTTTGATATTTGCCCGGCAATCCAAGCAATGCCGGCGCGCCAAAATTGCCCAACGCGGAGACAAAAGCGAGCGCGGCGCCCGCCACCAGCGCCGGCGCGAGCAAGGGCGCCAATACGCGTCGCAGCGCCGCTAACGGGCGCGCCCCCGCAAGACGCGCCGCATCGCTCATTTCAGCCGGCACGCTGCGCAAAGCCGCCCGAACCGTCAGAAATACAAGCGGCGCATGCTGAATGCTCAGCAGCAATACAACACCGAAACGCCCATAGAGCGGATGCGGCGCCCCGAGCGCCGGCGCCAAGCCGAGCGGCTTTAAAACCGGACTGCCCGGGCCAAGCGCTTGGATCCAGGCAATCGCCGTTACATGCGGCGGCACCATCATCGGCGCCAGCAGCAGGAACACCAGCGCGCCCTTCATCCGCACATCCGTCAGACCGATCGCGAGGGCCGCCCCCGCGCCGATCAAAGTCGCAAACACCGCGGACAGGAGCGAGCTTTCCAAGCTGTTCCACAACGCCCGCTGCACCGATCGGCTTGAGACTGTCTGCGCCAAAAGCTCAAATGACACCGAGCCGTCTTTGAACAGCCCCGTCTTCGCCAAGAGCAACAGCGGCGCGGCGATGAGAGTCAGGGCCAGAATGATCACAAGCAAGGCGACCGCGCGCGACATGGGTTCATTCCTTAATGGGTGCGTTCCTTAAAAACAAAGAGCCCGGCGCAAACGATATGCGCCGAGCCAACCCGTCTGAACATCAGCAATTGCGCCAGCGCGCGGTTTATTGGCCGAACGTCTCGACAAAGCGCTCTTTGTTCGCGGCGTCGTCCTTCAGCGCTTTCGCCGGATCAAACGGGGCCAGTTTGATCTTATCGCGCGATGGGAAGCCAGCTGGCGGCGCAACCGCAGGATGCGCAGGCAGATACCCCTGGCTCGACGCCAGCTTCTGACCTTCTTCCGACAGCAGGAACGAAACGAAAGCCTTCGCTGCTTCTGGGTTCTTGGCGGTCGAAAGGATCGCCACAGGCTCGGTTACGGCCGAAACACCCTCTTTCGGGAAGACGAACTCAACCGGCGCGCCTTTGGCTTTTTCGCGGATCGGCAGGAAGTCGACGACGAAGCCGAACATCTTTTCGCCGCCGGCGACCGCCTTGTAGACGCCGCCATTGCCGCCCTT
The DNA here is from genome assembly GCA_022760355.1 of Neomegalonema sp. Taxonomy (GTDB): domain Bacteria; phylum Pseudomonadota; class Alphaproteobacteria; order Rhodobacterales; family Rhodobacteraceae; genus JALEGB01. The sequence goes on along the minus strand of JALEGB010000092.1, from coordinate 12,923 downwards.
CGCCAGGGTGTCCTGCTTGGCGAGACCTTCATACAGCGCCCAGCCCAGCTCAGGCAGGTTGGTCAACGTCGCCATGTGGATGGTCGCGGCGCCCGAGGTCAGCGGCGATGGGATTGCAATCAGGCCCTTCGCTTCCGGCTTCAGCAGATCCTTGTAAGAGGTCGGCTTGAACGGCGCTTTGGCGTTGTAGATGATCCCGGTGGTGATCAGCTTGGTCGAGAAATAGTGGCCGTCCTTGTCCATCAGGCCTTTTTCATAAGCCGAAACGTCCGCCTCTTTGTACGCCAGCAGACGGCCTTCGGCCTTCAGGCCTTCCATGGTGACCATGTCGGCGATCAGCAGAACGTCCGGACGCGGCGCGCCAGCTTCGAACTCAGCCCGCAGCTTCGCCATGACTTTGGTGGTGCCGTCGCGAAACCACTCAACTTCAACCTTCGGGTATTTCGCTTTGAACGCGTCAACGGTGGCTTGCGCGTCTTTGTTCGGCTGCGACGTGTACAGCACCAGCTTGCCGCTCGGCTCAGCATGGGCTGCGCCTGCGATAGTGGCGGCAGCCAGCGCTGCGAGGAGGAACTTTTTCATGGGACTCTCCGAATCGTGCGTCCGCTGGCTTTCCCAGCGTCGCGCAGCGCACTAACGCGTGTTCATGACGTTTCGAACACATTTCCGAGTATTTTTGTTGGCTATCCAGCCCTTGAGATCCGTCAGCATTCGAAATTGTCCGACGCGCCAGCCAAAATGGTTCGCACCCCCGGCGTTTCGGCGTATGGAAGCCGACTGACCGCTCGGCCGTTCGCCGCGCTCGCCAACCAAACCAAAAGCGCCGCCCGCATCATGTCTCGCCGCTACGCCCCTGAAAGTCCCGACTACTCGCCGCGCTGGGCGGCGATAATCTCCGCCGCGGGGCCGCCGACTCCGCTCGTCTACGCCCCGCCCAAAGGCCGCCCCCGTCTGCTGTTTCAGTCCCAGGCAATGCTCGCGTTCGACAAACCGTCAGGGCTGTTGACGGTGCCCGGCAAGCCGATCGGACATGATGATTGTCTGGAAACCCGTGTGCGGCAGCGCTGGCCAGAGGCGCGCATCGTGCACCGGCTCGACCGGCCGACGTCGGGCGTGGTCGTCATGGCGCGAACGGCGGAGGCGCATGCCGCGCTCGGACGGCAATTTGAGCAGCGCAAAACCGAGAAGCTCTATATCGCGCGCGTCGCCGGCCTCCTCGCGGAGGAGCAGGGCGTGATTGATGCGCCGGTCTGTGGCGACTGGCCCAACCGGCCAAGACAGATGATTGATCACCAACACGGCAAACCGGCCGTGACCCGTTGGCGGGTGCTCGCGCGCGAAGATGACGCCACGCGGATCGCCCTTAGACCGACAACCGGCCGCACCCACCAGCTGCGCCTGCATATGGCCTGGATCGGCCATCCAATTCTTGGCGATGAGTTTTACGCCCCGCCCGATCAGCGCGCGGCGGCGGCGCGGCTGCAGCTTCACGCCGCAGAACTTGCGCTGACGCACCCTGAAAGCGGTGAAAAGCTGACGATCGACGCCGTATGCCCCTTTTGACCGCGCCCCAACGGGCGCAGGCGCCTCAAGAGCGAGATCTATCGGTCGGCGCCCTTGCGGCCCGCTTCCCGTGGTTCGTCGCTGATCGCGTCTGGGTCCGCATCCCATGTCAGCCGTTCTTCACCTGAAAGGCAGACAAACCGCTTGCCACGGAGCCGACCGATCAAGGTCAGCCCCACTTTCCGCGCCAACTCCACCCCGCTTGCCGTAAATCCGGAGCGTGAGGCGAGAATAGGAACACCCATCAGCGCGGTTTTGATCACCATTTCTGACGTCAAACGGCCGGTGGTGTAGAAGATCTTGTCGTCCCCTGAGACGCCTTCGCGCCACATCCAGCCGGCGGTTTTGTCGACGGCGTTATGACGACCAACATCCTCAAAATAAACCAAGGGCTGATCCCGCTCGCATAGCGCGCATCCGTGGATGGCGCCGGCCTCTAGATAGAGCGAAGGGGTCGTATTGATGAGTTTCGTCAGCCGATACAGCCAGCTCGTCCGCAACTCCGCCTTCGGCAGCGCCACCGCCTCCAACGCCTCCATCACATCGCCATACACTGTGCCCACCGCGCAGCCGGAAGTGCGAATTTTCTTCTGCAGCTTCTGCTCATAGTTGGTCGCGCGCGCGGTGCGGATGACGATGGTCTCAAGCTCGGCGTCGAAATCGACAGCCGTCACAGCATCATCGCGGTGAAGCATGTTTTGATTCAGCAGATAGCCCAGCGCGAGCAGATCAGGCCAATCCCCGATCGTCATGGCGGTGACAATCTCCTGACTATTCAGGAAAATCGTCAATGGCCGCTCCTCGACCACGCGGATGTCCACCTCCGCGCCGGTGTGGTCTCGGCCCCTAACAGGTCGGGTGAGCGTCGGGTCGGCTGGATTTGGCGCAATGATGTAGGCCGACATCGCCTTCTTCCCACTCTCGCTCATGCGCCCGCCCGCCTGCCGCGAAACAGCCGACCGATTGCGGCCAAAACCCACAGCACAAAGCCGGCGGCGGCGAAGGACGCGACGACCAACGGCGTCGCGATCGGCAACCTCTCCTGAAGCCGTTTCATCGCGGCGAATACCGCATCGCTCGCGCTCAGCCCCTGGGCCGACGCAATCAGCGCATCGCCAACCAGATACAGCGCGGAGAAGAAAACGATGGCGGGCGCGGCCATCAAAATGCCGGTCAGAACTGCGCCCAGCAGCCAGCGGGGCCATGCTGAGACGACCAAAAAGCCCAAAAATCCACCAAGCAGAAATGCGAGCGGCGCGCTCTCCCGCATTGCGCGCACGGTCATCTCATCATTGATATGCAGCGCCGCGATCGCAGCCCCCGCGGCGGCGGCCCCATACAGCAAAGCTCCAAAGATACGCGCGCTCGTCATGCTCGACTCCACTCGACCGCGCCCACTGCGCGTCGCCGCCTGCGTGTATTCTAACGCGGCTTTGCAGCCAGACCAGCGCGCAGATTATGCGCGCCGAAGGGCCACCTGGGTGACATCCGTCGTCCCCGCCTCAAAACAAGCGGCGCAGCTGGCGAGATAAAAGTCCCAAATTCGACGAAACCGGGCGTCAAACGGCCGCGCGCCTGGCAGCTCCTGAATTTTATCCCACGCCTCATGAAAGCGCTTCATCCAGATCCGCAATGTCCGCGAGTAACTGGCGCCGAACTGAATGCTGTCAATGAACTGCAGCCCCGCCTTCGCCGTTTGCTCTTTCAACGACGATGGGCTGGGCAACATGCCGCCTGGAAATACGTACTTCTGTATGAAGTCCACGCGACGCCGATAGCTGGCGAACAAATCATCCGCGATCGTTATGATTTGTAGCGAGGCCCGCCCGCCTGGCCGCAGCCGATCATGAACCGTCTTGAAATAGGACGGCCAATATTTTTCACCGACCGCCTCGAACATTTCGATCGAAGCCACCCCGTCATAGGCGCCTTGTTCTTCGCGATAGTCCCGGAGGACCACCTCAACCCGATCGGCCAACCCCTGCTCAAACATCCGCTTTTGCGCGAATTCGAGCTGAGCCGGCGAGATGGTCAGCCCGGTGACGCGCGCGCCGCGCTCCCGCGCCGCGAACTCCGCGAACCCGCCCCATCCGCAGCCAATCTCCAGCACATGATCGCCCTGACGCAGGCCCATCCGATCACAGATTGAGCGATATTTGGCGCGCTGCGCTTCCTCCAGCGTTTGGTCATCGCGCTCAAACAGCGCGGAGGAATATGTCATGCTTGGATCAAGCCAGGTTTCATAGAAACGGTTGCCGAGATCATAGTGCGCTTCGATATTGCGCTTGGCCTGCGCTGGCGTATTTCGCCGCAGCCAATGCCGAAGCCGCTCGAATTTTTCTCGCAGCCCCATCCGGTCAAACCCGCGCGCCACATTCTCATTGTTCAGCAATGCGGCGTCGAGCACCGTCTGGAGATCCGGGGTTCGCCACAAATCATCGAGATAGGCCTCAGCGAAGCCCAGCGCGCCGCCGCGGGCGAGCCGGCCAAACATCCGATTGTCGCGCACAATGATCCAACCTTCGGGCCCTTCAACCGATCCGCCCGCGCGAAATGCGCGCCCGTCCGGCAGTTGGAAGATGAGGGCGCCTTGCGCCATCCCACGCGAAATCACACTGAAGACGAGGCTGAACCAGCGGGGGAGATTGCGTTCGCCGTCGATCGAATGCTTCACCTCCGTACTCAGGCGCCCGAACGGAGCCTGTCCCGCTAGCGCCTCGCTCTCGCTCAGAACGCCTTCCGCCATCTCAAGAACTCCCCAGCTTACCTGATCCGGTTTTGCTTTGAGCATTGCCGCAACACCAAGGAATGGACAAGCCCGCCAAGCCCAAGCCGCATAACGATCCCCAATTCGCGACGTAGGCCTCTATCGTCATTACACGCTGCGAACGCCCTTGATCCGCAATCGTATTGCTTCCCAGTAAATGCGAGCCATCACACGCTGCGGATGCAACGGATGCGAGAAAAAGCGTCGAAGCAAACGCCCATCCGTCAACGGCTCCGCCCGCCCGTTCCAACTTGCGGACAAGAACAAGCCTGCATCATCCGTCTGTTTAATCAACAGGGCCAACCTCTCCGCTGGCGGCGACACTGTGAAATTGTAGCGCTTTTCCATTTCGATAAATGGCGAGACGTAGAAGCATTTGTCCGCGCTGTGCCGATGGGCGCTCGCGCCTGGGTCCAGCCGCACGGCGTAGGCGTGCTGACCACCATCGGTGTTCTTGACCTCATACACCATGCTTTCGAGCCGCCCGTCCCGGTCATAGCCATAATAAACCGACAGCGGATTGAAGACATAGCCCAGCACGCGCGGAAAGGAGAGGAGCATCAGACGCGCCGGCGACGGCGCGCCGGCTTTGTGAAGCGCCTCCTCCACAAACGGCCGCAACGCCGAGCCGTCCCGCCAGCCGTGATCTCGGCGATAGAAGGAAAACAGGCCGAATCGATCGACGGAGAAGCACTTCAACCCCGCCGCGGCCTGCTCAGGCGCATCAGCATCCAGCCAAAGCGCCGCCATACCGTAGCGGAACTGATGCCGCGTCGGCCTCATCCGCAGATGCATGACATGGCCGACAAACAACCTCGGCGTAAACGCGTCCAGCGCGCCGCTGGGTGCGGCCGGTGACGACGGAAGGGCTTCAAACGCCATCAGGCAATCCTACTCCGCAGCCAGCGCTGACGCTGGCGCAATCGGGCTTCCATAATCCCGCGCCCAGCTCGGACGCGCGCCGAGCGCATAGGCGACGCGCAACGCGCTTTTGAGCCCGTCTTCGTGGAAGCCCCAGCCATGGTACGCGCCAGCATACCAGACGCCGCCGCGTCCCTGCAGCGATTCCATCCGTTGCTGTGCTGCGAAGGCGGCGCTGTCGAACAATGGATGGGCGTAGGAATAGCGCGCAAACTCAAGCTCCGGATCCGGCTCCTCCAGCGGATTGAGCGATACGAAGAGCGGCCGCTCCTTTGGCAAGTTCTGCAGCCTGTTCATCCAGTAGGTGACCGAAGCCGGCTGATCGCCGCCGCCGCGCAGCGCGGAGAAGTTCCAGCTGGACCAAACACGCTCCCGCCGCGGCATCAATCGCGGATCGCGGTGCAAAATCGCCGTGTTGTCGGAGTATCGGAGATCGCTAAGCGTGGCGCGCTCCTCGTCTGTCGCATCGCCCAGAAGAGACAGCGCCTGGTCTGAGTGCGTCGCCAGAACCACCTGATCAAACAGCGCGTCAGAGCCGTCCGCGAAGGCGACCCGCACGCGCCCGTCTGGCCGACGCGTGACTTCAGTCGCTCCAACGCCAGATCGCGCGCGTGAGCCGAGCCGTTCGACAATTTTCCGCACATAGTTGCGCGAACCGCCGGAAACGGTGCGCCATTTGATGCCCGGATTCAGACCGTTCAGCAGCTCATGGTTGACGAAGAACTGGACAAATGACCGAGCAGGAAAATCGCCGATTTTGTCGGACGGCGTCGACCAGATTGCGCCGCCCATCGGGTACAAAAAGCGGTCGCGGAAAAACTGGCTATAGCCATGTTGATCGAGATAGGCGCCGAGCGTGATGTGATCCAGCTCTCCGGCCGCGAGCGCAACGCGCGATTGTTTGTGGAATCGCAGCACTTGCCGCAGCCCCAACACAGTGCGCGGGTCCAGCACCCGCCAACGCTGCGCGAAAATTTTGCTGAGCGAATCGCACGCATATTCAAACCGGCCACGGTCAAGCGACATGCTGAAAGACATATCGGATTGCGCGCTGTCCACATTCAAATCTTCGAACAACGCGCAAAGATTTGGATAGTTTTTGCTATTGAAAACAATAAATCCGGTGTCCACAGACATCGGATGACCATCGTAATCGATCTGGGCTGTATTTGCATGCCCCCCAAATCGATCATCTTTTTCAAACAGAAAAACATCCCCCACCTCACTCAAAGCGAGAGCGGAGCCAAGCCCAGACACACCTGATCCAATCACGGCAATTTTCAAAACGCACATCCCTCTTTAGACAAATGTCGCCCAATCCAAATCCATACAGATCAAGAATTAGATAGGCTTATCACTCAGCTTGCTTTAGTTGATGATAGGCCGCCATCGCCCGCTGGCGACCCGCAGAAAGGTCAATTATTGGATTTGGACGTTTTTTTCCTGCCGCAAGCCCCCAGAAGCGGGGGCAAGCCTCGAAGAACATGCGCCCGGGCGAAGCCGCCTGGTCGGCAGCCGCCAATAGCAGATCGTCTGCTGCGCGCTCAGGCAGCCATCGTTGAAGATAGCGCCCCTGCGGATCAAATTTTTCGGCCTGCCCGCGTGGATTGAAAATCCGAAAGAACGGCGCCGCATCCGGTCCAGAGCCCGCCGTCCACTGCCATCCCATCGCGTTGGAGGCGGGATCATAGTCCACCAGACATTCGCGGAACCACGCCGCGCCGACCCGCCAATCCGTCATCAGATGCTTGGTCAGGTAGCTCGCCACGAGCATGCGGGCGCGGTTGTGCATCCGCCCCGTTACATATAGCTCGCGCATCGCCGCATCGACCAAAGGCTCGCCGGTCAAACCACGCCGCCAACGCTCCGCTTCTTCATTGTCATCGCGCCAGGGAAAGGCGTCCCACTCCGGGCGCCAATTGCGATCAAACAGCTCCGGCGAATGATACCCCAAATGCCAAGCGAAATCGCGCCATCCAACCTCGCTTAGAAAATGCGCCCCATCCTTCTCGAGCTCCGGATCAGCCGCCATCGCCGCCTGCGCTGCGCGCCAAATGCGGTGCGGCGAGATCTCCCCCAAGGTCAGAGCAGGGCTGAGACCCGACGTTCCGTTGTGATCCAGCCGGTTCCGCTGAACAGCGTAGCCCCGGAGGCGCTCGCCAATAAACTGCTCGAGCTGCGCCGCCGCCGCCGCTTCGCCAGCGTCGTTGAAACGGACGACAATAGCTGCGCCGCGGCGCATGTCTTTCGCCAAACCCAGCTCTTCAACGCGCAAACTTTCGGGAGCCGCGGTCCCCGCGGGCCAAGCTGAGGGCGCCCGGGCGCCGGTATCCGGCCGAAACTGACGCTGCAGCGCGCGCCAAAACGGGCTGAACACCCGAAATGGTCCGCCGGACTTTGTCGCGACCTCCCAGGGTTCGATCAATGATGCGCCAGGGTGGCTGAGCGCTTTAACGCCATCAGACGCCAGCGCAGCCTTGACCTGTTTGTCGCGCGCAATTGCTTGCGGCGTGTATAGGCGCGTCCAACATACGGTTGAGGCCCCGGTTTCATTGATGAGCGCGCGCAATTGCGCCAAGGCGTCGCCGCGCCGGACAATCAATCGGCCGCCGCGCGCAGCAATGTCCGCCGCCAAAGCCCGCAGAGATTGCTCCAACCGCCAACGCGACGCCGCCCCAGTTTCCGACGCCGCGACATCATCCCAGATATAGACGGGCCAAATTGGCCCGCCCTGCGCCAGCCCCTCCGACAGAGCCGGCAAATCCGCCAACCGCAAATCGCGCCGAAACCATAGCAGCACCCCCCCGTTACGCGCCGAATCGCCGGCATTTCCATCGCTCATTGCGACGAAGCTCCTGCTGAACCAATCCCTGTCCATGAGTTACGCAGCGCAGCTTGCGCCGGATCACCTCACCCAACCTTGGGAAGAGCGCTTCCTGTTGCCGGCGGGCAACGACGCGCCATCCGCACAGCATTGAAAACGGAGGGCGCCTGTCTCATTAACCCTAATTCCGCTAGCCCACAGTCCCTCTTGGAAAGGAGCCGATATGCCGAACCCCGTCAGCATCGCCCCGCTCCATTGCGCCGCCCGCGCCGCGCAGATCTGCCTTTCTGCAGTCATGCTCGCAGCAGGGGCGGACAGCGCCGCCGCCCAAAGCGAAACTGACGTGCTGCGCGTGCAGACGCGCCTGCTGAAGCTCGGCTATTCGATCGGAGCGCCCGATGGCGTGCTTGGCCCTGCGACCAAGCGGGCCGTGCGCCGTTATCAAAATGACTGGGGACTTCGCGTCGACGGCGAGGTTGATCCGAGCTTGGTCGCCAAGCTCGCCGCTCCCGCGCCGGCGGAGGCGGCGATCAAAGGGCGGTCGGACTGTGTGTTAAGCCGGCTGGACCCGCGCCCGAAAGAGACGATTACCTGGAGCGGCGCCTGCGTGAAGGGAAAGCCCGAGGGCGAGGGCGTGCTGGTGCGCCGTTTCCGCCTGGAAGGGCGGCGCGCCGAAGTGCGCTATGAGGGCGGGATGAAGGACGGCGAACCCTCCGGGCGCGGCGTCATGATCGGCCCGAAGAAACGGCGCTATGTTGGCCACTGGCTCCGCGGTCAACGCCATGGCGTCGGCGAGGAGGTCAAAAATAGCGGCGTGCGCTACACGGGCGAATGGCGTTTTGACCTCTATGAAGGCCAGGGGCGGCTCACGACCCCGAAAGGGCTTACCTATCAAGGCGGGTGGAAGGGCGGCTTTCGGGATGGCAAAGGCGTCGAGACCTATAAAAACGGCGATCGCTATGAGGGCGATTTCGTCTTCGACGCACGCGACGGCAAAGGCGTGTACAGTTTTAAGTCCGGCGCCAGCTATGACGGCGCCTGGAGCCGCGGCCTGCCCGAAGGCGCCGGCGTCTACCGGACGCGCAAGGGGCGAACCATCTCCGGCGTATGGGCGAAAGGCTGCCTGACGCAAGCAGACGCGACTTACGCCGTCCTGGTGAAGAAAGCGAGCTGCGCGCGATAGGGGCGGGCCGGCCTCAGCGGGCCGCGCGTCGCCGTTTGACGCGGAGAATCGATGAAAGCGCCGCCGAACGCGCCGGCGCCTCTTGGACCGGGCGACGGTATCGGGTATCCGACCCGTCGACGAACACCGCTCAAGCGGCGCGATAGATAAGCGATAGGCGCATGAAATTTACTCTCTCCTGGCTCAAAGACCATCTCGACACGAACGCGTCGCTGGACGCGATCCTGGCCGCGCTCACCGATCTCGGCCTTGAGGTTGAGGGCGTCGAAAATCTCGGCGATGCGCTGGCCAGCTTTCGAATCTGCAAAATCGTCGAGGCGAAGCAGCATCCCAACGCGGATAAGCTGCGCGTGTGCCGTGTTGAGCATTGGCCAAACGGCCCTGAGAGCAAATCGGAAACCATCCAGGTGGTCTGCGGCGCGCCCAATGCGCGCACCGGCCTGGTCGGCGTTCTCGGGCGGCCGGGAGATTACGTGCCCGGATTGGACATCACGTTGAAAGAAGGCGAGATTCGCGGCGAAAAATCGATGGGCATGCTCTGCTCCGCCAGCGAATTGACCGTGTCGGATGATCATGAGGGCATCCTTGACCTGCCCGAGGACGCCCCGCTGGGCGCTCGCTATGTCGACTATGCCGGCCTCGACGATCCGGTGATCGAAATCGCGATCACCCCGAACCGGCCCGACGCCTGCGGCGTCGTTGGCGTTGCGCGCGATCTGGCGGCGCGGGCGCTGTTTGAGCCGGAGATGGGCAAGTTGAAGCCAATCGCCGTGGCCCCGCATGCCGGCCAATTCCCTTGCCCGGTCCAAGTAGCCCTCGATCCCGCTGTCCGCAAAGAAGATGAGAATTCCGCGCCAGCCTGCCCGCACTTCGCCGGTCGGCTGATCCGCAACGTCAAAAATGGCCCGAGCCCAGATTGGATGGGCCAACGGATGAAGGCCTCAGGCCTTAATGTGATCAACGCGCTGGTTGATGTGACGAACTATGTCGCCTTCGATCGCGCCCGGCCTTTGCATGTGTTTGACGCCAACAAGCTCGACGGCAACATCAAAGTCCGCTTCGCCAAGTCGGGCGAAACCCTCGAAGCGCTGGACGGTAAAACCTATGCGCTTGATGAAACCATGACGGTGATCTGCGACAAAGGCGGACGCCGGGTCGTCGCCATCGCCGGCGTGATGGGCGGCCTCGCCACCGGTTGCGACGAAACCACCACCGACGTGTTCATCGAATCCGCCTATTTCGACCCGATCCGCACCGCCGCAACCGGCCGGAAGCTGAATATCGTCTCCGACGCCCGCTATCGCTTCGAACGCGGCGTTGATCCGGAGTTCACCGAAAGCGGGGTCGAACTCGCAACCAAATTCATTCTTGAGAATTGCGGCGGCGAGCCCTCCGAACGCGTCGTCGCCGGCAAAGTTGCGAAATCCGGCCGCAATGGCGTCGATCGAAAGTTCAAACTGCGCCCGGAACGGGTCGGCGCGCTGGTCGGCATGGAAATCGACAGAGATCGCCAGGCCGCAATTCTCGAAGCGTTGGGCTTCACCGTCGGCAATCCTAAGGTGAAACAGTGGAACGTCACCGTACCGCCATGGCGCCCGGATGTGCATGGCGAAGCGGATCTGGTGGAGGAAATCGCCCGCGTCGCGTCTCTCACCAAGCTCGCGGCTCAACCGCTTGCGCGCGAACCCGGCGTGGCCGAGGCGGCAATCTCGCCGCTGCGTCGCCGCGCCGAGCGGGCGCGTCGGACGATGGCTGCGCTCGGGCTGAATGAATGCGTCAGCTACAGCTTTATCTCCGACGCGGAAGCGGCGGCGTTCGGCGGCGATGCGGCATTGCGGCTGGAGAACCCGATCGCCGCGGACAAATCGGACATGCGCCCGTCACTGCTGCCAGGCCTTCTCGCCGCGGCGGCGCGCAATCAGGCGCGTGGTTTCGGAGATGTGGCGCTGTTTGAGGTTGGCCCCGAGTTTTTCGGCCCCGAGCCCGGCGAGCAGCGCGAGGTCGCAACCTCGATCCGCGTCGGCGCCGTCGCGCCGCGGGACTGGTCGGGCGCCCGCCGTTCGGTTGATCTGTATGACGCGAAAGCGGACGCTGAAGCCGCCCTTGCGGCGATCGGCGCGCCGGTTGAAAAGCTGATGATCGACCGGGAGACAAGCCCTTGGATGCACCCAGGCCGCTCCGCGCGCCTGAAGCTGGGTCCAAAGAATGTGCTGGCTGAATTTGGCGAACTGCACCCAAAAACTCTGAAACTGATGGATGTTAAGGGGCCCGCCGTCGCTGCTGTTGTCTATCTCGAAGCTGCGCCGGCCTCCAAGGCGAAGTCGAAGGCGCGCGCCGCTCTCACGCTGCACGATCTGCAGTCGGTTGAGCGGGATTTCGCGTTTGTCGTCGATGCGAAGATCGAAGCTGCGGCCATCCTCCGCGCAGCCAAATCGGCCGAGAAAAAGCTGATCACGTCGGCTTCGGTTTTTGACGTCTTCGAGGGCCCAAAGGCCGCAGCGCAATTGGGCGACGGTAAGAAATCGGTCGCGATTTCGGTCACCTTGCAGCCGACACAGGCAACGCTGACTGACGAAGATATCGAGGCAGTTTCAACGAAGGTCGTTGAGGCGGTCAAAAAAGCGGTTGATGCGGAGCTCCGGAGCTAGAGCTTGTTGATGTTTCACGGAACCATCAACAAGCTCTAAGTCTCTGTTTGGTCGCGATTTGCGAGCCGTTAGATGGGTCCATCCAACTTCAAATCGCTCCAGGCGTAGGATGTGAAGCAGGGCGCGGCGCCGCCCCGCTTCGCCGATCGCGCCTCAAATCTGTCCGACTTTCGACGCAGCCTCCCTCCGCATAGCGCCCGGCGATCCACGCGACCTGTTCGCGACGGATGATCCGGCTTTTTGGGAGGGAGTTGAGAATGAGAGTCTCGCTTGTAGCCGCACTCGTCGGCTGTTTGATCGCCTGCGGCGCTGTCGCGACAGCACAAAGCCGCGATCGCTACGTCTCGCCAAGCTACTATCATGTTGGCAAACTTCCGCCGAACGACACGCTTAGCATTCGCGCCCGCCCCGATGCCGGCTCTGACAAGCTTGGCGCGCTCAAACAAGGCGAAGGCCCGATCGAGGTGATCCGAACCGTCACCATCGGCTCGACGAAATGGGCTGAGATCATCTTCCAAGAGGGGAACGCATTTGTCGCCGCGCGCTTTCTGCGCCCCGCGGCGCCCGCGTTGATCAAGCCAAGCACGCTGCCGGTCGGCTTGGTCTGCGGCGGCACGGAGCCGTTTTGGACCCTGACGCTGACCAGCCGCAAACGCGCGAAGTTCGAGGCGCTGGGGCAGGATTTCAAAGGCTCCTACCGGATCTCGAAAGTCGTCGTCGCCGCCGCGCGGAGCGGTTACCCGGCCGCGTTCATGCTCAAAGCCCCAGCCTCCAGCGCTGAGCTGACAGTGTCCGCCGGCTGGTGCTCCGACGGCATGTCGGATCGTGACTTTGGCTGGCGCGCGACGATGCTGTTTTCGACCAAGCCCGGCCAACGCACGATGTTCGAGGGGTGCTGCACACTCTCCCGCCGCTAGAGCGTGCGCCGACCAAGTGGATACCGGTTGGCGGGAGCAGCACGCGACAAAACAAAGAGTTAGAGCCTTGAGCCGATCCAACTTGATCGGCGAAAGCTCT
>JALEGB010000091.1 GCA_022760355.1 Neomegalonema sp. | reverse complement strand
CCCGAAGGGCGCTTCCTAGCCCGTCCTCTGCTTGGCTTACCGGTCTTGACCGGGCAATCAGCCCGCTCCGCGCCCGGTGCGCAGCCGAGAACGGGCTGGGAAGCGCTGACGACGCCTGCTGAAGGGGTTTCGACCCTAGGCGCCCGCCTGGCGATTGCGGCGGCGGCCGAGCCGCGTAGGCTCGGCTCAGGCCACCATCCCAGCCTTTCAAACTCGCCGCGTCTGACAATCCAGCGGCCAATGATTACGGAGCGCGCGTGCCCAGCCTTTCAGCGCCCCTATCCTATGACCGCCCCGTCGCCCTGATTGGCGGCGGCGAGGCGGCTCAGCGCGATATCGACGCCGCCCTCGCCCGCACCGGCGCAACCATCGCCGCGGATGGCGGCGCAGATCATTTCACCCCCGGCCAAAGTCCCAGGCTGGACGCCGTCATCGGCGACATGGACTCGGTGCGTGATCTGCAGTCATGGCGTCGCGCTGAGGGGTGCCGCGTGCTCCCTATCCAGGAGCAGGATACGACTGACCTTGAAAAATGTTTGTATAGCATCGAAGCGCCCGCCTTTCTGGGCGTCGGCTTCTTCGGCGCGCGCCTGGATCACACGCTTGCGGCGCTGAACCTGCTGGCGAAACGGCCCGACAAACGATTGATCCTGATTGGGACCGAGGATGTCTGCTTTTTGACGCCGCTGCGATGGCGCGCGCAGCTGCGCCCCAATGCGCGGGTGTCGATCGTTCCGCTGCCCTCCGTCACCGCCATCGCGTCGACGGGGCTGCGCTGGCCCCTGGATGGCCTAACCTTTGATATTGGCGGCGCGATCGGAACCTCAAACCAAGCGACAGACGGCGCGATAACCGTTGAGTTCGCGTCCCGCTCCGCGGCGGTTTTCTTTGAGCGGGAATATCTCGACGCAGCGATTGACTGCGTCATCGGCGCTGATTCGGCTAGGGAGGCGTAATCGCCGCAAGATCGCGTCTGGCGCAGGGGCGCGCCGGCGCGTAAAACTCAGTTTTTTCGCGCGCCCAACCATGACTTAGACCGGGGCGGGCGCGTGAAGGGCGGCGCCGCTTGCGTCCGCCCTGATCTGGGGCGACATTTACAGCCGAGACGCGGCGATCTTGTGGAAGGACAGGCAGACTGTGAGCGACAGCGGCGAGTTTCTAGCATTGGGCGACACCAAGCTCGGTCATCTGAGCGCCACCCCAGCGACGCCAGAAGACGCAGAGTTGGACGTGGTGGCGAACCCGCATCCGGATGATTTGTACCTCACTCGCTTCGTGTGCCCAGAATTTACGTCGATCTGCCCGGTGACGGGACAGCCGGATTTTGCGCATCTGGTGATCGATTACGCGCCAAAGGGCGGGCTAGTGGAGTCGAAGTCGCTCAAATTGTTCTTGAGCAGCTTCCGCAACCATGGCGCGTTCCACGAAGATTGCACGGTGATGATCGGCAAGCGCATCGTGTCCGCAACGGCGCCGCGTTGGCTGCGGATCGCCGGCTTTTGGTATCCGCGCGGCGGCATTCCAATTGACGTGTTCTGGCAAACCGGCGCGCCGCCGGAGGGGCTGTGGCTCCCGGATCCAGGCGTGCCGCCGTATCGAGGACGAGGATGAGCTCACGCGCGCTGCTCCGTCTCAACCCTTGGGCCAAACGTCTGTTGCGCCGTGGCGTCGGCGCAGCCGCGCGGCCGGAGGCGCGGATGGCGTTGCGCGCAATGCGCCGGGATCATTGTGTGGCGTTGCTGCGGCGCGGACGCGCCGCAGTGTTGGATTGGGCGTCGGAGATGGCGGCGCTGGAGCCAAAAGCGTCAGCGGCCAACCGCCGCCGCCGCGCCGTCTGGCGCTGGCTCGCCCATTTTGACGTTTCGCACAGCATCTTCGACCTCGCGGTCGACCTGCGCGGCGCGCCCTTTCCTGGCGGCGCCGATTTCAGCGGCGTCCATTTCCGATCCGATCTGTATTTTGAAGGCGCGGCTGTGCGCGGCGGCTGTCGTTTCCGCAACGCGCATTTCGATGCGCCAGCCTATTTCGGGCAAGCGCGGTTTGGCCGCATGGTGGAGTTCGACGATGTTTATTTCGGCGGGCGGCTGGAGGCGACGCAAATCGTTTGCGGCGCTCGAGCCAGCTTTGACCGCGCCCTGAGCGCCGCCGACGCCTGGTTCCGCGATGCGTTCTTCGCTGGCGGCGCACGCTTCGAACAGGCGCGCTTCATGTCCGACGTCGGCCTAATGCGCAGCCGCTTCGGCGGGCCCGCCGTATTTGACGACGCCCGCTTCGAAGCCTCTACCAGCTTTGAGGACGCGCGCTTCTCCTGCGCCGCGAGTTTCCACGAAACGCGTTTTACCGGACGGGTGCACACCGTCGGCGCACGCTTCACCCGGCCGCTGGATGGCGCAGCGTTGGCGGCGGCGGCGGCCCGCAGCATGGGCCGGTTTCAGCCGCGCCTTGTTGTTGATCGGGAGGCGACGACGCCGCAGCGCGATCACACGGCTTAGGCCGCCAAAATCTCCGAAGACTACGCGAAGCGTTGCGCTGACGCGCTCCACCGCCCTATGAGACCGGAGCTGTCAGCTTTCGCGCACACGATGCCGATCGCCCCGCACCCGCCCCCAATGGGGCGGCGAAGAGAAAACACAGCGGTCAGCGCGTCGCGCGAAGGACGCATAAAAGATAAACGACGCACGATAAATAAAAAGGGATTGAGATGAGCGGCACGGAAACAGCGCCAAGCGCCATGACGGGCGCGGCGGAGTCGGCGCGGCGCGAGGCGGCGGTCGAAATGCGCCGCATCGCAATCGCGGCCGGAGATGCGATCATGCCATATTTCCGTGGCGAAGCATCGCCGGATGCTGAAGCGAAGGCCGACGGCTCGCCGGTAACGGCGGCCGATCACGCCGCGGACAAGGTCATCGTCGATGGGTTGCGCGCGCTGTATCCGGACGCGCCGATTGTGACGGAAGAACAAGCCGAGACCCAGGCCCATGATCCAGGCGACTTCTTTTTCCTTGTCGACCCGCTGGACGGCACGAAGGAGTTCATCTCCGGCAGCGGCGAATTCACCGTCAACATCGCGTTGATCGAGCAAGGCGCGCCGCGCATCGGCGTCGTGTATGCCCCTGCGATGGGGCGGCTGTTCTGGACCCCGGACCCCGACTTTGCAGTTGAGGAACGGATTGATGAGAATGGCGAGGCGACGCTTGAGCGGCAGCTGTGGGTCGCCGACGCAAACAACGCGGCGCTGCGAGTCGTCGCGTCGAAATCGCACCGCGATCCGGCGACAGACGCCTATATTTCGCGCTATCGAACCGCGTCCGCCCAGAGCGCCGGCTCATCGCTCAAATTCTGCCTGCTCGCATGCGGCGAGGCGGACCTCTATCCGCGGCTGGGGCCGACGATGGCCTGGGACACTGCGGCCGCGCACGCCGTCCTTCGCGCTGCAGGCGGCGCTGTCTGCGCCCTGAGCGCCGACGGTCAAGTTGGCGCGCCGCTGCGCTACGGCCCAGGCGCGATGCTGCCCAAGGACGAGGATGCGCCGGCGCCGGCGCCAACTGGCCGCTCCGCCTACGCAAACCCTTTCTTCGTCGCCTACGCGCCATCGGTCGAGCTGCGCTAACCACATGGAGCGGCGGCGCGGGCCCGCCCCGTCGAAACAGGATCATGCGTCGGCGCTCCAGCGCCCGCGCTTGTTCGCTGCGGCGAACAATCTGCGGACGCATTTCCTGAATACGTCCGCAGGGGCTTTCGCGCTGCAACAGCGCGTTTATGTATGCGCCGATCCCGCGCTGAGCGCGAACGAGAGACGTGTTCGAATGACCCTCACCCACCTGGAGCGGCTCGAAGCCGAGAGTATCCATATCATCCGCGAGGTCGCCGCAGAGGCGGAACGGCCCGTGATGCTGTACTCGATCGGCAAAGACAGCGCCGTTATGCTGCATCTGGCGCTGAAAGCCTTTTACCCATCCAAACCGCCTTTCCCGTTGCTGCATGTCGATACGACATGGAAGTTCCGGGAAATGATCGAATTCCGTGATCGCCGCGCGGCGGAGCTCGGTCTCGAACTGATCGTGCATGTCAACGAAGACGGCGTGCGGGAGGGCGTCGGCCCGTTCAGCCATGGCTCGGCCGTCCATACCGATGTGATGAAAACCCAAGCTCTGCGCCAAGCGCTGGAAAAGGGCGGCTATGACGCCGCTTTCGGCGGCGCGCGACGGGATGAAGAAAAGAGCCGCGCCAAGGAGCGGATTTTCTCCTTCCGCACGGCGCAGCATCGTTGGGACCCAAAGAACCAACGGCCGGAGCTTTGGTCGATCTACAACGCCCGCAAAGCGCCTGGCGAGAGCATTCGCGTGTTCCCGCTCTCGAACTGGACCGAGCTTGATATCTGGCAATACATCTACAAAGAGAAAATTCCGATCGTCCCATTGTACTATGCGGCCGAGCGCCCGGTGGTGGAGCGAGACGGCGCGCTGATCATGGTGGATGATGAGCGCATGCCGCTTAGCCCGGACGAAACGCCGATCCGCAAAAGCGTGCGTTTCCGCACCCTTGGCTGCTATCCGCTGACCGGCGCAATCGAAAGCCGCGCCGCCACGCTGGAAGACATTATCCAAGAGATGCTCCTCACCACGACGTCCGAGCGGCAGGGCCGCGTCATCGATCACGATCAATCGGCGTCGATGGAGAAGAAGAAGCAAGAGGGCTATTTCTAATGAGCACGAGCCCCATTGCCCTGCGTGATGCGCAGATTTCCGAGGATGTCGTCGCCTACCTGCAAGCGCACGAACACAAATCAATGCTGCGCTTTATCACCTGCGGCTCAGTGGATGACGGCAAATCGACGTTGATCGGCCGATTGCTCTATGAGGCGAAGCTGATCTTTGACGACCAACTCGCCGCGTTGGAGCGCGACAGCAAAAAGGTCGGAACCCAAGGCGAGAAGATTGATTTCGCGCTGCTTGTCGATGGTCTGGCTGCGGAGCGGGAGCAAGGCATCACAATCGACGTGGCGTATCGGTTTTTCACAACCGATAAGCGGAAGTTCATCGTCGCCGACACCCCGGGTCACGCGCAATATACGCGCAATATGGCGACCGGCGCGTCAACCGCGGACGTCGCCGTGGTCATGATCGACGCGCGCAAAGGCGTTCTGGAGCAGACCAGACGTCATACGACCATCGTATCCCTGCTCGGCGTGAAGCATATCGTGCTGGCGGTGAACAAGATGGATCTGGTCGGGTTCGATCAATCTATCTATGACGCCATCGTTGAAGAATACCGCGCCTTCGCCGGGCGGTTGGGGCTGGAGGACATCGCCGCCATCCCGCTCTCAGCGCTCGAAGGCGACAATGTCATCGACAAAAGCGCCAATACCCCTTGGTATAAAGGCCCTCAACTGCTCGGCCATCTTGAGACGATCGAAGTCGAAGACGATCTGGCCGCCGCGCCGTTTCGAATGCCGGTTCAATGGGTCAATCGCCCAAACCTGGATTTCCGCGGCTTCTCCGGCGCCATCGCATCCGGCCAAATCAAGCCAGGCGATCGCGTTCGCGTCGCCCCATCCGGGCAAGAAAGCCGAGTTGACAAGATCATCGTGATGGCTGCGGACGGCGGTGAGAAAAGCCTGAAGCAAGCTGTCGCCGGGCAATCCGTCACCCTGACCCTGATGGACGAGATCGACATCAGCCGCGGCGACGTCATCGCCACCGCGGATGCGCCGACGGAAGCAGCCGATCAGTTCCAGGCCAAGCTGCTATGGATGTCGGACCAACCGCTGCTGCCAGGGCGCCCCTACCTGTTCAAGAGCGCAGCGGCGACAGCGTCGGCGCAGATCTCTGGCCCGAAATGCCGGATAAACGTCAACACGCTTGAAGAACTCGCAGCAAAAACGCTGGAGCTCAATGAAATTGGGATGTGCAATCTCTCGCTGGACCGAGACATCGCCTACCAGCCCTACGCCGAGAACCGGACGCTTGGCGGCTTTGTCCTGATTGACAAGCTGACCAACGCCACGGTCGGCGCCGGCATGATCGACTATGCGCTGCGCCGGGCGGCCAACATCCATCGCCAAGCGCTCGATATCGACCGCAAGGATCGAGCGCAGGCCAAGGCGCAGAAACCGCTCGTGCTTTGGTTCACCGGCCTGTCCGGCTCCGGCAAATCGACCATCGCCAACATCCTCGACCAGAAGCTCCATGCGCTCGGCAAGCACACGGTGCTGTTGGACGGTGACAATGTCCGCCATGGGCTGAACCGCGATCTTGGCTTCACTGACGCGGACCGGGTGGAAAATATTCGCCGGGTGGCCGAGGTGGCGAAGCTGATGGCCGACGCTGGGCTGATCGTGCTGACCGCCTTTATCTCGCCTTTCCGCGCTGAGCGCGAGCTGGCGCGCTCTCGCCTGCCCGAGGGCGAGTTCTGGGAGATCTTCGTCGATACGCCGCTGGAAGTGGCGGAGAAGCGCGACATCAAGGGGCTCTACGCCAAGGCGCGAGCCGGCGAGATCAAGAACTTCACCGGCGTTGACAGCCCCTATGAGTCGCCCGAAGCCCCCGATATGCGGGTTGATACGGCGCGCATGACGGCCGAGGAAGCTGCGGAGCAGATCTTGGCGAAAATGCTTTCGAGCGGCGTGCTGGAGCGCGGAGGGGCGTAGGGCTCCGCGTCACGAGCTGGGTGCGGGCGTCTATGCCCACACCGCCGCCGTCGGCGCCGTCGGCGCGACGCTCTATATATGTTAGAATCCCTTTGAGGGGGCGATTCGCTGTAGATTTTGTGATGAATGGTCAGGTGCACAGGCCAAATCACACCGGTGGAACCGAGACATGATCTCGGCTTCTGCGCGACGCCCACAAGCGGAACAAAGGGCAAGGCGCATGAAGTACATCAATAATTTCTTCAGCTACCTTTTAAATAAAACGCCGGTGGTCATACTATCACTATCTTTTGTTGCCGCTGCCGCAGCCGGCATCATTATGATCATGGAAATCGGCGGCGCATACAATGATCTTGAATTAAAAGACCGCCTTGTTGATGTTATCAAACTGCTCGGAGTAGATTTATCTCCAACTACGAGCGTTCAAGGAGATGGCGAGCAGCTGCGATCGGCGCAATCTCAGGCTGTGCTTGCATTTAAAATTTACTGCATCGTTGCCCTTATTTATTTGATAACGACACTATTGCTCACATTTGGCAAAGCCTGGACCGAGGAAGCGTTTCACGACTCCTTCTACTATTTGGGATTTATGTTCACACTGGTGGCGCTTGCCGTCAGCGTATACCAGATCGCCGGCAAACCGGCTGGAGAGCGCGCGGAACAGCTCGGCCCGATCATGGTTGAAAACAGCGTCGCGGTCGCCTCGACGGTCGTCGGTCTGTTGCTCCGCAACTTTCTCGCGATGCTCTCCCGCCCATCGATCGGACGGCGCGACCGCGATAAATTCGAGATCGTGATGGCGCAGCTGACCAAGCTGGTCGACACGTTTCCCGATGCGAATGACGGTTTTGCGGCGCTCTCCCACCGCATGGAGACCTTGCCCGAGCAGTGCAATCGGGTCGCCGAAGCGTTGAGCGAACTGGAAAGTCAAGTCGCCGCCGCCGCGCTCAGCATTCACTCCAGCCCAGTAGCCGCCGACGAATTCTGGAACACAATTGAAAGCGGCTTCAAGACGACGCGAGAAGAGGTCGATCATTTTCAGGCGAGCGTCGGCGATCTGAATGATGCGATCCTGCAAACAACGCGTGAAGCCAGTGGGATCGGCGCAAGTACGACAACAGTCTTCAGCGAGATTTCTGAGCGGATGCAGTCCCAGTTCGAAGCGCTCGACGAAGAACTCGCGCGCGCGCCGGAGCGGGTCAAACAGCTGCTGAAGGATGCGATTGACCGGCGTGTGGACGCCGCCGCCGAAGGCGACGCCTCCCAAAAACTGCGGGAAATCCAGCAAGGCTTCGCGAGTTACCTCCAACATCTGCAAGACATGAACGACGATTTGCGGACTGCGACGAGCGAAATGCGACAGACCTGGGTGGACCATGCAGGCGTTGTTGAGATCGCCAGCCATAACGCCAGTGAAAGCGTACAAAAATTCGCAACCGCGGAAACAGCGGTCCGAGAATCGCTCGAGGCGCTGGCCCGTGAGCTGCGCGCCATCTCCCGAAGCGCGCGCTAGGAGGGGCCGTCATGGAAGAAACGAGCAACTCCAGCAACCTTGTGGAAGCCACCATCGCGGAACTCGCGTTCTTGTTCGTGTTTGCGATGTTCGTCAGCTTCGCAATCGCCGCGGAAGACAATGCGCTGACCAAGGACACTCTGGCGCGTCTGAAGGCGAGCGTAACAACTGCAAAATGCGACTGTCCGATACAGCTTCAGACCACCAAGGACGGCAACGCCGTCTTACGCACCTGGTGCCCGGAAAATAACGGCAAGAAGGAAGGCATGTTCAGTGTTGGCGAAGCGACGCTGACTGAGCGGGGCAAGTCTTGTTTCGATCAGATCTGCCCGTTGGTGATCCTCGAAGCCTGGCGCGCCCCAAAAACGATCGGGCGCGTCACAATCGAAGGGCACGCCTCCAGCGATTGGGAAAAGAAGGAGTCAAGCTTTAGCGGCGTTAAGTGCCTCAGCGGCCCGCATTGCAACCAGATGCTCTCATCGCAACGCAGCGTGACCGTCTTCAGCTACTGCCTCGCCTCCATTGGCGCCGATGGCGACTTGAAGCCAGCGTACCGATTGCCAGACGGCGAGAAACAGCCGACGGCGTCGGAGTTATTCGAGATATATTCCCGCGTTTTCAGAAATGAGGGCCTGGGTGCGCGGAAACCGATGCTCAAGGGAGGCAAAGTTGGCGGCGAAAAACACTGGAACACCGCAGAAGAAGACCGAATTGCGTCGCGGCGCGTCGAATTCCGAATTCTCCGCAAGTCTAACTAACCACCTGCGCACAGTCCGAAAAGCCGCCCTGTGCTATGGCGCATCGCAGATGCTGACACAGCTCGATGATGAGGCGAAAGCCGAACAAAACCGCCATCCGCTCTATTGGCTGCGCACGCAATGGCGCCTGTATTTTTTCCGCCGCGATGTCAGTCAGAAGCGGGACGAGGAGCTGAAACGGGCGCAACCGCCCGAAGCTGGGTAAGCCAACGCTCCAACCGTTTCGCGTTCACGCCCAAATCGGAAAGGCCATAGACGGAGCGGCTGTAGATGATCAGAGACGCGCGCGGCCCAGCTTGCGTCTCGATGGCGACTGCTTTGACTGAGATGTAATCCGGAAAGCGGAAAAAGCGCGAGCGTTGGATGTAGGAGCGCCAGAGCGGATCATCTCCCGCCCGCGCACGGGTTGTCCTCGGCTCCGCCAGCGCAATTTTGTCCAGCGCCGCCATCAACGCCGCCGGACTCGTCTCAAAAATCGGCGTATCATGCGTCTTGAACTGCTTCGTGGCGCTTTCCATCGGCAGCGCCAGCGCCCAGTTCGGCGTGCTTTTGGGAATAGCCGTCGCCGGATCCACATGCGCAACCGCGCCGCGGCCGGTTTGGTGCAGAAGCGCTGCAACGCCGACGGCCACCAGAAGTAGGATGATCAATCCGATCAAGACCCAGCGCATCGGCTTTACTCAGCCGCCTTGCGCGCGGTTTCGATCTCGGCGGCTTTCTCTTCGACAAGCTCGACCAGATGATCGACCATCTTCTCATTCTCGATCTTATGGTCCTGCAAGCCGGACAGATACACCATGCCCGAGCCAGCGCCGCCGCCCGTGAAGCCGATATCCGTCTCTCGCGCCTCGCCTGGGCCGTTCACCACGCAGCCGATGATCGATAGCGTCATCGGCGTTGTGACATGCGCCAGCCGCTCTTCGAGGATGGAGACGGTTTTAATCACGTCAAAGCCTTGGCGCGCACAGCTCGGGCACGAGATGATCGTTACCCCTTTATGGCGCAAATTCAGGCTCTTGAGCATCTCAAAGCCGACCTTGACCTCCTCAACCGGGTCCGCCGACAAGGACACGCGTATCGTGTCCCCCACCCCCGCCCACAGCAGGTTGCCAAGCCCGATGGCGCTTTTGATCGAGCCGCTGCGCAAGCCGCCGGCTTCGGTCACGCCAAGATGCAGCGGATGATCGCACGCCTCCGCCAGCGCATGGTAGGCCGCGGCGGTTAGAAACACGTCTGACGCCTTGACGCTGATCTTGAAATTAAGAAAATCTTTATCTTCCAAGATCTTGGCGTGTTCGAGAGCGCTCTCCACCATCGCCTCCGGGCAGGGCTCCGCGTATTTTTCAAGCAGGTGCTTCTCCAGCGACCCCGCATTGACGCCAATGCGGATTGAGCAGCCATGGTCTTTCGCCGCTTGCACCACCTCACGCACCCTCGCATCGTCGCCGATATTGCCCGGATTGATGCGCAAACAAGCAGCGCCAGCTTCGGCGGCCTCAATCGCGCGCTTATAGTGGAAGTGAATATCCGCAACGATCGGCGCCGGCGCATATTTCACGATCGTCTTCAGCGCTTCGGTCGACGCCTCATCTGGGCACGAAACCCGCACAATGTCGGCCCCGGCCTCCGCGCACTCTCGCACCTGGCGCAAAGTCGCCTGAGCGTCGCTTGTCAGCGTATTCGTCATGGTTTGAACGGAGATTGGCGCGTCGCCGCCTACGGCGACTTTGCCCACATGAATCTGTCGGCTCTTACGCCGATCAATGTCGCGCCATGGTCTTACGCTCATCTTGTTCTCCGAAGGCCTTACTCAGGGCGCGCCGTCGCCTCTTTCGCGAGCGCCGCCGACACAGCGATGTCCTCGGGCAGCGCAATGGCCTCGTCAAGCCCCACCGAATATTTGCCCGGCGCGCCCGGCTGCCCGATGGGCCCAAAGGCCTTCCGCTCGACGATCATCACCACGGCGCCGGGGTCCGCCACCCCTATTAAGTGCGGCCCTTGCGTCGGGTCGAGGGCGACCATCGCATCTGCGCTCAAGCGGCCCGAAAAGATCACAGCGCCCGCCGCGTCCCGAATATCGGCCAGGACCGGCCGCACCGCGCGGACGCCATATGCAGGCGGGACGGGGCGCGCCAATGGCGCCGACGTATCAGCGCGCTCCACCAGCTGGAAGATCGCCTGGGCGCCGCTTGGGCGCGGGTCAAACGGCGCCGCCGCCAGCTTCGGCGTCGCGCCGAGCGCTTCCTTCAATTCCGCTGAAAAAGCGTCGGTCTCCGCAGGCGGGGTCGAGGGGGGCGCGGAGCTTTCTTTCGGCGCCGCCGGCGCTTTGGTCAATGCGCCGCCTTCCTCATACGCGCTTGCCGATGGTCGGCTGACCTCAGCTGCGGTTTTCCCCGCAGCGCGCCGCTCGACGACCGTGAATTGACGCTCGCTGCTATCCGGCGATACGCGCTGAGCGGCGTCAAAGAGAGACCAGGCCCCGTACAGAATGCCGCCGACGACCAACACGCCCGCCACCCCCATGGCCAGAGGCCCGAAGCCGCCGCCCGGCGCTGCGTCGCGCCGGTCCAGCCCGAGCCCGCGCGTCGGCAATTGGAACCCGCCGCCAGATGCGATGCGCTTGCGCTGCTGAAGCGCTGTTTTAATCGCCGCGGCGCGCTCCGCCATGTTTTCGCGCGAGATCGTCGGGGCCGCCGCCGCTGGCTGCCGAGGCGTCGCCACAGCTGCGCGCGCGGCGCGCACACCTTCGGAGAAGCGCCGTTTCTCGGGCGGAACGCTGCGCGGGTCTGGACGCTCGGGAACATCATCCTCGCCGAACGACCGGCGCGCAGAATCACGCCGCGGGCCAGCCGATGCGGGCTGGCGCGAAGGTTTGTCGGGTTTGTCAGATTGAGGCCGAACGGGCGTCGCCTCTTCGATCCCACTGGAACTTTCCGAGCTGGGCTCCGGGAAACTTTCTGCGCGGGGCTCCGGCGCATCCGCGGCCACATCCTCCGCACCCTGATCGACGCCGCTTGACGCGTCCTCAGGAGCCTGCCGGCCCAAGATCCGGGCGCGCTCTTCGGCGACCGCCTCAAACTCCGGGCTGCGGCGAGGCGGCTCCGCCTCCTCCGCATTGGTGCTGACGGCGCCGGCCCCATACTGATGCGCGTCGGCTTCCGCTTCATACCGCGGCCCCTCGGACGCCGACCATTCCGACACGCCCTGCGCGGATGCGGGATCGCTCGCGGCGGACGGCTCGCTGGCGCGGGCTTGCTCTTCAGAGGCGGCGGCGGCGTCCGCCTCCATCTGATGGACTTTCTCCTGCAACTCGATCTTGAACTTCGCGTAGGCTTCATCAGCGTCGAGCGGCAAATAATCCTTCAGATAGCGCGCATAGGACCGAACATATCCGGCGAGATACGCCTCCTTCGGAAGCTCCGCGACATCAAGCCCTTCGATCGCTTTCAGATACCGCGCTTTGATCCGCAGATCTTTTTCCACAAGCTTTAAGTCGTGTTTGCCGGCGGTTGCGCGGGCGCCAATCAGGAGCGAGCCGAGCGAGTTGGAGGCGATAAACTCTGATCGCTCCACCTCATCAGCCGCGGCCCGCTCCGCCGCCGCCGCAGCAGCAGCAGCTTTCTCCGCAGCAGCCGCCGGATCTTCCGCTTCCGCCGCCTTCCGCTCCAGCCGCTCGGAGCTGGCCTGGCTGCGCCGCTTCACACGCACGCCGTCCTTCATCGGCTCTTTGATCTCGTCGCGCTCATCCGAGACAGGCGCCGGACGACGCGGCGCGGCGCTTACACGGCGAATTGCGCTTTCTGCGCTGTCCTCAGCGCCGCCCTCCGGCGCGTCATCCCCATGCAGCTCCGCCTCCTCTTCCGGCGCGGCGCGGGCGGCGCGGGCGCGAAAAGGCGCAAAACCGAACGGCGCGCGTTGGTCCTGTGTCGGCTCGGGCTCGGCGGGCCGGCGAGGCGCCTGAGGCGCGCGCGGCGGCTGGGGCGGACGCGGCGGCTCAACGGAGCGAGGCGGATCAACTGGATCGAGCGGTTCAACCGGATCGAGCCGCTCGACCGGATCAAGCCGCTCAACCGGATCCGGGCGCTCAACCGGGGCGGACCGCTCTTGGAATGTCTCCGCGCTGGGCTCAATGATCTCCGGCTCAAAACGCGGTTCTGGCGCCGGCTCCAACGGGGACTGCGGCGCGTCTGAGGCGGGCTCTTCAGGGCGCTCCTCCGGCGCGCGCAAACGGCGCTCCACCGCCTCTCGGAAACGCGCATCCTGTTCGCGTTCCTCGACGCGACTTTCGCGCCGTGGAGCAGGGCGAATTGGACGGTCGCGAAACTCAGCGATTGGCGGCCGAGGCTCGCGCCATGTTTCGGGCTCGCGGCGCTCATCAGCCCCGAACCTTTCGTCCGACGCGTCCTGATCGGGCGCAGGTTCCTGATATCGTTCTGGCGACGCAGGCTCTGGATCCGGCGCGCGCGGCTCTGACGTGGATGAGAACGCAGGCGCGCCAAACCGGTCTTCTTCACCCCGAAAACTGCGCTTTGGCGCTCTGAGCACGCGCCACTCTTCGCGGTCGGCCTCTCGCTCGGGCTGGTTTGGCTTTGCAGGCGCGCGCGGCGCGCGCTCAGTGAAGCCCGGTTCTTTACGCTCGTCGTTTCGATCGTCCGCCATAAAGCTGCCCTACGACTGCACCGGCGCCGCCGCCCATGAAAAACGACTTTCAACGGCCGCAAACGCTTCTTTCCGGCCCCATCAATGCAAGAGTTGAGCCCGATGGGCGCCCGCCCAGAAGCACGCGCCGTTCGCGACATGGATTGCGCAGGGATGAGGCCGCAACCTTGGCGCTCGTTTCGCATTTCAAGCAGCCGCCCGCAACGGATATTCGCCATAACACCGGCGGTTGCGCCAGGGTGAAACTCTTCGGCGCCCAGCATGAAACGCACTTGGAACCGGTCGATCAGGAAGGGAGATAATGTATCAGCGCGCTCTGACGGCGGCTCGCCGCCGCGGCGTTTCGATCACGACATAGCCGCGACTCGAGACAGCCGCGACTCGAAGGACGCAATCCAATGATACGATGTCAGTCGATGGAGCGGTGTCAGTAGATAAAGCGAATTTGGTTGCGCCAGTAGCGCTCCAGCTGTCGCATCGCGTCATTGAGCCGCGCGAACTCGCTGTCTTCGCTGGCGCCCGCTGTCAGCACCGCCTCGGCATGACGATTATATAGCTGCTGAACGGTCTGACGCACTTCGCGGCCTTTTTCCGTGAGCCGAATTCGCACCGCCCGGCGATCAACGCTCGAGCGCTCCGAAACCAAGTAGCCGAACTCAACCAGCTTCTTCAAATTGTAGGAAACGTTCGAGCCATGGTAATAGCCGCGGCTGCGGAGCTCACCAGCGCTTACCTCTTCGTCACCGATGTTAAACAGAAGCAGCGCCTGAACGCTGGTCAATTCAATCTGACCCAAACGTTCAAATTCATCCTTAATAACATCAAGCATTAACCGATGGAGGCGCTCAATGAGCGCGACCATCTCGATGTACTGGGCGTAGGCGCCGTTGTCGTCCGGATCTAGTTGCGTCTCAGAACTTCTCTGAAGATGCGCCATTCTTCGCCCCGACCGATGATTTCCAACACTACCAAGCGTTTTTTACATGCGGCCGTGAAAAATGCCTTAAATCTGCGCGATAAACTTATGGAGGATCACTTTTTCACCCGACGCCGCGCCCCGATCGAGGCCGATGCGCGCCAGGCCGGCGACCACAGATCGCCCGCGGGCGCCGAAAGCATGGATACGGCGGCGGCAGCGCCCTCAGCCGACGCCGAAATGCGCGCGAATTTTCTCAATCATCGGCGCATGCTCCGGCGCCGGCGCTGCGGAACCGGCGACCCAGCTGTAAAGCACATTGTCATCTTCGCGGATCAGCGCGTCAAAGGCCGTCAGCTCAGCATCGCTGAACTGCGCGCCCCGCGCGTCCAAAAAACCGCCCAGAATCAGATCCATTTCCTTTGTGCCGCGGCGCCAGCATCGGACCTTCAGGCGGCGCAACGCCACCTCGCGCGTTTCACCGACCGGGCTCGGTTCGCGCCACCCCGTCATCTCAGCCTTGTCGCCTGATTGCATGTACCAACTTCTCCTCTGACGCCAATCCGGCGCCCGCCGGAATATGCGCGATTTCGGGCGACTGAATACGCCGCTCAAATCGAAACAACATCACTCTTGCACCAACAAGAGTTGATGATAGGTCTAACAGGTAAGCGATCACGCTTAGGTGCCAAGCGTATTCTTGTCGTTTAACATTTGTCTTTGAGCCCGGGTCCGGACGAGCCGCTTTGGCCCGCAGGCTCATCGTGCGTCAGCTGTGCGGCTCGACGCGCGGCTTCGGGGGAGGCGAACTATGAGCACTGCACAATTCGCACTTGAATTTCTGGAAGCCAACTCTGGATCGGTGGCCAAAGCGGGTCAATTCTCGTTCCTGTTCAGCACGCCGCGAACACAAAGCACGCGCTTTAGCGAAGAGCGCGCATTGATGATCCTGCCAACATTGCTGGGAAAGAGTGATGGCGCGGACGCGTTTTTGGCGGAGCACAGCCGTCTCGCGAACGAATATCCCGAAGGGGCGATCCATATTCTGCGCCAGGATGACGCCTACCCAGGCGCGGCCTTCCAACATCTCGAGCGAGCCGGGCAAACGCTGCCTGAATTCATCGATAGCGCCTTCAGATACAAGGAAAACCGATCGACGGGCCCGAAGGTGAACAAGGAGTTGCGCCTAAAAGAACTGCGCCGGCCGGCGCGGTTCGTCCCGCTCGCGCCCGGAGAGCCCGTCCCCTCGATCGAAAACATGATCGGCACGATGGACGGCGCTGAAAATGAGCTTCTGACAGAACTCGCAGCGGCGCTGCCTCAGTATGAAGCGGTTCAAGCCGCTGCGGGCGGCGCAGATTTGCGCCCCGGCAATGCGCGCCTCTCCCTTGTGCTCGGTCCGGCGGGAATGGGTAAAAGCACGCTGTTCAAAGCCTTCGGCCGCGGTGTTCACGACAGTTTCTTAGAGGCGAAAGCGCGCAAATCAATTTTCTCGGCCCGACCGCTGCTGATTCCCGACACGTTGGATACAGCGGCGAAAGTCAGCCGGTCCGCCAACGCATTCGAAGCGATCTTGGAATCGGATGTCGCGGCTGAGGGGCGCGTTTCCGCGAACGGCCTGGAATGGCTGCTCCGCAATGGTTTTGCGACGCTGCTGTTGGATGGCGTCGACGAGTTTTACGCGCATGACGTCGAGATCTTTGACACGCTCGCCCAAATCGTCACGATGCCGGGCTCTCGCGCCCAGATCTTTCTTTTCATGCGCGATGTGCTGTTGGCGCAGAACCCCAGGATCCTTCAGGCGCTGCGGTTGCTGCGCCGTGACCAACTCTCGATCTACGCCCTCGCGCCATGGACCCGCGACGATGCGATCGCGATCGCAAACGATCTATTAGGCGAGCAAAACGCGATTCGAATTAAAGATACGATACGCAATGTAAGAACAAAAGCCACGGAGATCGTGTCTGGCGTCACCGGCCAGCCTGAAAAAAGCGCGATAGAGCATACGATTGACGGCGTTGAAGACGCGCCAATGCTGCAACAGATGCTGCGCACGCCGTGGAGCTGTCGCTCAACGATCGAGTTTTACCGGGATAACGCCTATTTTCCACCCAGCGACTTCAACGTCATGGGATATTTATGCCACGCGCTGATCAAGCGTGAGCTGGGTAAAATCCACTCTGACTTGGACGGCTTGGTAACGCATGAAGAAATGCTGGAACTGCGCGAGCTCGTTGAGCAGATCGGCACAGGCCGGGCTGAAATGGTGGACAAAGTGATCGCAGCCGTCTCGGCGCCGCTGCCCGGCGCGATGCAGCAGGCGACCAAGAAGATCCGACGGCAAGTAGATCTGGAGCGTGAACTCTATCTAAAGGGCGATGTCGTCGACGCGATGCCGGCGCTGCGACTACGGCTGATCCTGCAGCGCATCGCGCATATCGCGCAAACGAAGACCCCAACCGCAGGTCTGCAGCCCATCGCTTTGGCCCAAGCGCCCCAATCGATCGACGCGATCGTGCGCGACTTTTTCACGACCCGCGACAGCGCCGCGAAGGATGATGATGGCGCCGGCAACTGGCGCAAACTCGAAAATGCGCTGCTGCGGCCGACCAGCCATCGCTCAGCAGAAGAACTAGACGCGTTGGTGTATGCGATCGGAAAATGCGCCTTTTTCTCTCAGTCAGAAGAAGAACAGAAGATCCGGTTTACGAAAGAAAGCGTCGCGGACTATTTGGCTGGCGCCGAAATCGCGCGACGATTGATCGGCGGCCGACCGCAAGTCGGCGATATCGGCAGCCGGCGTTGTATGCGTGAAAGCAAAAGCATGATGCTGCTATCGACAGTTCATTATTGCCGCGAGAATGAGAACCAGATTGCCGATTCTCTCATCCAAATTGTCGACGGCTACAATGCCTTGCGCGCCTATTTGGGGGAAGAGCACGCGCAGCCCCTATCGGCTTTGAATTTTGATGAAATATTCGCGATGGGCGGCCTGATTAAGGGGCTACGGCCAAACTGGCGGCGTCAGGACTAGGCCGCCGAGCGAATCGGCGAAAGCTATAAAGCGTGCGCCGACCAAGTGGATACCGGTTGGCGGGAACAGCACGCGACAAAACAAACAGTTAGAGCCTTGAGCCGATCCAACTTGATCGGCGAAAGCTCTAATGGCGCCACTGAGGGGGAAACATCATGCGGAAGTCTGTCGCGATCAATAGCCGGAGCTGGCGGTTCGTTGGGCATCGGGCGATCACCAACTACAAATCACTGAAGCAGAAAGGCTACCTTGCCGCTTTCCCGGTCGTCTGGGGCAAGAAGCAGCCCGACGTCTATGTGATCGATAAAATCCTGGGATCGAGCCGGTTCGTCTACGCGCCGCTGGCTTGCGTGATGGGCATTATCACGGCCGCCAGTTTCCTCGAAGGAATCGGGGCGACGGAAACGCTGCTTGGCCGCTGGCTCTTGCTCGGGGTTTGGCTCGCGTCGGCGGTCCTGACCGGGCTGTTGGCGACGCAGCTGGTGAAGACGATCATCTCCGCCTACTTCCAGCTGCAATCGACGATGTTCAAATTCACCTATGCGCTGCGCACATTTGTCGACAACACCCCAGACCAACCGAAGCGGCTTCAAGCGGATATCGACGAGGCGGAGAGCAAGATCGCGAGCGAGCGCCAACATCTGCCGCCGGAAGGCGAGATGATGAGCGCGGCCAAAAACCCGCCGCGCGCGCTTGAGGCGCAGGAGCGCCTCGAAACCCTGCAGGCGGAGCTGGCGGAAAGCCGCCAGAAGCTCGAGAGCTATACCCTGTATCAGCAAGTTAAAGAGCAGATGGCGGGCGTTGAAGACGTAACGAAATCAATCATCGGCCGTCGCCTTCAATCCCTTGCGCTGCTTGGCCTTATTTCCATTTTCGGCCTGT
This sequence comes from Neomegalonema sp., assembly GCA_022760355.1. Taxonomy (GTDB): domain Bacteria; phylum Pseudomonadota; class Alphaproteobacteria; order Rhodobacterales; family Rhodobacteraceae; genus JALEGB01. Next base: position 432 of record JALEGB010000091.1, on the reverse strand, counting down.
ACTCGGTCTCGCATGTATGGAGCATCTATGCCGGTGATCTTTACACCGATAAAGCCCCGAACTTCTTCGAACGGATCGGCCATTTTCTGAATTTCAGTTTCCGCGGATCGCTGTTCGGACTGCTGGATTTGTTTGGCGTCGAGCCGACAAAATTGGAGGTCGCCGCCTCATCTACCTGGTTCAAAAGCTACATGTGGGGCTGCCGGTTCTTCACCAGCTTCTTTATCAGCGCGGTGATCCTGGAAGGCGCCAAGATCCTGCTGCTGCCGAAGCGCGGACGAACCTTCGGCGCCGCAGAGGAGGAAGTCGACCAAGAAGGCGCGCCGAGCTAGAGAATTTTCGAAACAATTGCGGTCATGAAAATGCTCTATCTCTTTGAGTGGTCGCGATTTCCGAGTCATCGAATGCGCGCATTCGATTTGAAATCACTCT
>JALEGB010000090.1 GCA_022760355.1 Neomegalonema sp. | reverse complement strand
GATTTGAAGTTAGATGGACCCATCTAACGGCTCGCAAATCGCGACCAAACAGAGACTTAGAGCTTGTTGATGGTTCCGTGAAACATCAACAAGCTCTAATCGCCGCTCACATTCGCCGCCGCCCCTTTGTTGGCGCGACGCCGCATCGCGCGGCCAATCATCGGCGCGACCATCGGTACGATCAGCGTCGCGATCGCCACCAACATGATTGACAGGGTCAACGGCCGCTCCCACAGAAAGCTCCAGCTGTCGTCATGGATCGACAACGCCCGCCGGAGGTTGTCCTCCATCATCCCCCCGAGGATGAAGCCCAGGATCATGGGCGCCATTGGGAAGTCCAACAGCCGCAAGATCACCGCCGCGGCGGCGAACAACACCATCATATGGATGTCGAACGTATTGAAGCTGACGAAATAGACGCCGATCAGCGAGAAGAACAGGATCAGCGGCAACAACAACCGCCCAGGGATCGCCAATAGCCGGGCGATATAGGGGATCAGCGGCAGGTTGAGGATCAGCAGGATCACATTGCCGATCCACATCGATACGATGACAGACCAGAACACGTCCGGCTTATCGAGATAGAGCCGCGGCCCCGGCTGCACCCCATAGGCGAGCAACGCGCCGAGCATGATAGCCGTTGTGCCTGATCCGGGAATGCCCAGCGTCAGCAGCGGCACGAAGGAGCCGGTCGCCGCTGCGTTATTCGCGCTTTCGGGCGCAGCCAAACCGCGCACGGAGCCTTTACCAAATTCAGCGCCCTTTTCTTTGCCCGCCAAACGCTGCTCCGTGCCATAGGCCAGGAAACTCGCAATCGTCGCGCCTGCGCCGGGCAGCACGCCGATCAGAAAGCCTAACAGCGACGACCGACCGACCACCGGCGCCACTTCGGCGGCCTCTTTGGCCGTCACCGCCATGGATCCGATGTTGCGCTGCGCCTCCATCTCCTTCTTACGGCTTTCCTCCGATGTCGGCTTCAAGACCCCCAGAAGCGCTTCGGAAAGTGCGAAGGTCGCCATCGCGAGAAGTAAGAACGACACCCCATCGAGCAGATCCACCATGCCGAATGTGAAGCGCTGGATACCAACCCCTTTATCGGTCCCGACCGTCGACAGCATCAGCCCGACCACCGTCATCAGCAGCGCTTTGAGCACATTGCCCTTGCCTGCGAATGCGGCGACGGCGGTCAAGCCGAGCACCATGAGCGCAAAATAGTCGGTCGATTGAAAAGCCAGGGAGACGGAGGCGAGCGACGGCGCTGCAATCAGCAGCAAAATCGCGCCGATCACGCCGCCGGAGAAGGAGGCGTAGGCGGCGATCGCGAGCGCCTTGCCGGCCTGCCCTTTTTTCGCCATCGGATATCCGTCGAAGGATGTTGCAACCGTCGACGGAACTCCAGGCGCGTTTATCAGAATGGACGACGTTGAGCCGCCGAAAATCGCGCCATAATACACCGCCGCCATCAAGATAATGCCGGCAGCCGGATCAAAGTTGGTTGCGATCGGGATCATCAAGGCGATCGCCGACATCGGGCCCAGCCCTGGCAGCATGCCGATAAAGGTCCCGACCAGGCAGCCGACCACCACCATCGCGAGGTTTTGGAGCGTCAGGGCCGTCTGTAGGCCGAGCAGAATACCGTCAACCATTTCAAGTCCCCTTCCCGTCGAACATCCCGCGCAGCGCCTTGAAGCCTTCGCGCATATCGGAAACCGCGGCGTCGCACTCCGCCTTCACTGTGATTGGGCAAGGCGAGACATAGACGTCGAGCCCTTGCGTCATCAGCAGCCAGAAGCCGAACACGAGCGGCAGGGACGCGAGCAGCAGCGTCAGCGGGCTGCGCTCGCCAAGGATGACAAAGCCGCCAATGAGGAACAGCGTCGTTGCGATGATGAACCCAAGCGGCGTCAGCAGCAGGCCATACGCAACCATAAGCCCGAGCATTGCAACGCCGACGCCCCATCGATAGCCGCGCACATCCAGCTTCTCGCCCGTCCCCGGCGACACTAGAATCGCCAGGGAGAGCAGGACGCCGGCGCCGCCGAGCACCAGGGGCATCGTTTGGGCGTTGAAGGCTTGCATGCGCTGAAAGGGTAGAATTTTGATCTGATAGGCCAGCGCCCAATAGGCGGCGCAGAAGACGAGCATCAATAGCGCGCCGATCCGATCTTTGGTGAGCATGAGATGCGATCCGCGTTTGAGCGCCGCGGCCAAAGCGCAAGGCGCCGATGGAGGCGAATAGGAAACCCGGATGCGCGCGAATAAAGGCGCATCCGGGCGGAGAAGAGCGGCGATATATTAGAGGAAGCCCAGTTCCTTCATCAGTTCGCCGATTTGTTTCTCTTGCTGCTCGAGGAAGGTCTTAAACTCCTTGCCCGGCTTGAAGATTTTCACCCATCCGTTGCGCGAACGGACGGCTTCCCATTCCTTGGTCTCATACATTTTGGTCAGCGCTTCGATGTAGGAGGCCTTCTTGTCCGCAGGCAGGCCCGGCGCCGCGAAGAAACCGCGCCAGTTCACGAACACAGCGTCAGCGCCGACTTCTTTGCAGGTCGGGTAGTCCGGCTTGTCCGCGACGCGCTTTTCGGCCGTCACACACAGGATGCGCACTTGCCCTTGCTCAGCCAGGGCCACCGCCTCGCTGAAGCCGGTCGCCAGCGCTTTGATTTCGCCCGAGAGCAGGCCCGCCATTGCTTTGCCGCCCGCGTCATACGGAATGTACTTCACTTTGGTCGGGTCAGCGCCGACAGCCTTCATCACCAGCGCCGCAACGAGATGGTCCATGCCGCCAGCGACGGAACCGCCGCCAATCGCAACTTTGCGCGGATTAGCTTTGTACGCCTTGACCAGGTCGGCGAAGGTTTTGATGTCGCTCTTCGTGCTGGCGACAATCGCGCCGTAATCGCCGATCGTTGCGGCGACCAGCTCAAGGTCGCGGAAATTCTGCGGGAAAACTTTCTGCAGCGAACGGATCACGATCGGCGTCGAGTTGACCATCAGCGTGCCATGCTGCGTCGTCGCGGTTTCAATCAGATGCGCGATCGCTTTGCCGCCGCCGCCGCCGGACATGTTTTCATAAGTCGCGGAGCCAACGATGCCGGCTTTCGTCAGCGCTTCGCCGATGCCGCGCGCGGTGCCGTCCCAGCCGCCGCCAGGGCCGCCAGGGATGAGAAAGTGAATCTTGTCGATCAGCGGTTTTGCGTCCGCAGCTGACGGCGCGGCGACAACCGATGCAAGCGCAAGCGAGGCCGCTGCGCAGGCGCGGCCGAAGAGTCCGAGTTTCATTGTTTTCCTCCCGTAGGCGCGACCTATTTTTCAGTCGCTGCGCTATTGGTTTCGCGTAAAGCTGACACCAACCTGTCGCGCCAGACAGTCCAACGGCGAAATTAGTGTGTTCACGGTTGAAGAACTGGCGCGATGGCGGGAAATAAAATGGCCTGCGCGCAAGAGGGTATTGAAAATCATTAGGTAAAACAGAGGCCATGCGCTTTTTGCTTGTCGAAGATAATGACGATTTCGCCATCGCCGTGCGCGATCGGCTGGCGTTGGACGGTCACGCCGTGGATTGGGCGCCCGACCTTGAAGCGGCTCGGGCCTGTCTCGCCTCAACCGACTATGACATGATCCTGCTCGACATCACATTGCCTGATGGCGATGGGCGGGAGCTGCTCGACGCCACCCGCGCAGCGTCGGATAAGGGCGGCGGCGCGCCGGTCATTGTGCTGACGGCGCGCAGTCAAGTCGCGGACCGTGTGCTGCTGCTGGATGCGGGGGCGGACGACTATCTGACCAAACCCTTCGACTTCGCCGAGCTCGAAGCGCGCTGCCGCGCCGTCCTGCGTCGTCGGCGCGGCGGCGCCTCCAATGCGACGACGCTGGGGGGCGTCACCTTCGATCCGCTCGCCGCGACCCTGACCATTGGCGATCGGGTCGTGCCATTGCGCAATCGTGAGCTGCGTTTATTCGAGACGTTGCTGGCGGCGCCGAACCGCGTCTACTCGAAATCTCATCTGATCGACCGACTGTTTCCATTCGACGAGGAGGCGTCCGAGAACGCGATCGAGGTGTATATTGGACGGCTGCGAAAGAAGCTGGAAGGGGCGGAGCTGAAGATCGAAACGGTGCGCGGCCTCGGCTATCGGCTGAAAGCGCCATGAAGCCGCCCCGCACCCGAACGTCGCTTCGGCAAAGGCTGACCGCGCAACTGCTGGTTGGCGCGGCGCTATTGTCTTTATCGCTGTACGGCGCCGTGCGGTATCTCTCGACCCAGGCCGCCCAGCGCACGTTCGACAACGTTCTCGGCGCCTCTGTCGTCTCCATCGTGGATGCGGTGCGGATTGAGCGCGGCGACGTAAAGATCGACATCCCATACTCCGCCTTCTCGATGCTGGGGGCGATGAGCGAGGATCGTGTTTTCTATCGGGTGGCGATCAATGGCGAGACGGCGACGGGGTATGACGACCTTCCCAGCATCGAAACGCCGAAGCCGCCGGCGCGCACTTCGTTTCGCTCTGCGCTTTATCGCGGCGCCGAAGTCCGCATCGCTGTAGCGGCGCGCCTGCTCACGGTGAACGGCAAGCCGGTCGAGGTCGTCGCGGCGATCGCCCAGACGACCCATGGCCAAGCGGAGATTTCCGACAGCCTGTCAAACGCCGCGGCGCTGATCGGAATTGGCTTCTTCCTGGTCGCAATAATACTGAGCCGATTGACCGCCGAAAGCGCGCTCACGCCAATTCGGCGATTGGCCTCATCCGTGGAGCGACGCGGCCCCGGCGATCTACGGCCTGTTCGTGAAAACGCCCCCAGCGAACTGGCCCCGCTCGTTGTCGCCCTCAATCGACTGATCGCCCGGCTCGCGGACGCGATCCGGCGCAGCGAGGATTTCATCGCGGAAGCAGCCCATCGGATTCGAACGCCGCTCGCCACCGTGCGCGCCAAGGCGGAGATCGCTTTGCGGCAAGCGCAGAATGATGAAGATCGTCGAGCAGCGCGGGAGATCATTTCCGCCGTTGACGCCTCCTCGCGCTCCGCCGGCCAACTGCTCGATCATGCGACCGTCCGGCTGCGGAGCGATCAGCATATGCGCGATCAGGTGGATCTGTTTGAACTCGTGCAAGCGGTGATCGAAAGCATGCGGCCCGCGGCGGAGCTGCGAGACATCACGATTGCAGGGCCGGATCCTGCGCATGAGCAGACGCAGCTGCGCGCGGATCCCGTGCTGCTGGAAGGCGCGCTGCGCAATCTCATCGACAATGCGGTCAAATATTCCAGCCCGGAAAGCTATGTGCGGATAACGCTGCGGCGGGAGGCGGAAAATGCGCGGATCACGATCCGCGATCAGGGGCGCGGCCTGGCAGGCCAATCGCCGGACGCGCTGTTTGGGCGCTTCTACCGTGGCGAAAATATCCGGGACGTCGTCGGCTCCGGCCTTGGGCTGACCATTGTCGCCGAAGCGGTCGCGGCCCATGGCGGGCGGATTGAGCTTCGAGAAAATGAAAAGGAGACCGGCGCATGCGCCGATTTGTGGCTGCCCTTAGCGCGACGCTCCTGATCGCGGCGTCGCTCGTCGCCTTCACGCCGAGCCACGCCTACGAAATTGAGGCGGAGAAGCGCTTTACGGCGCCTTCGGGCGCGGCGAAACACACGCTGGAGGTCATTTCATCGGCCGATCTCGCGGTGTTCGCGCCGCTCGTCAAAGCGTTTCAAAGCGAAAACCCGGATATCGAGGTGCGCTATGTCGTGGCCTCGAGCGCTGAACTCTATCGCGCGATCGCTCTGGAAGGGGCGGCGTTTGACGTGGCGATTTCCTCGGCGATGGATCTGCAGACCAAACTGGCGAATGACGGGCTGGCGCGCGCATGGCGCTCCACGGCGACGGCTTCGCTGCCCAGCTGGGCGCGATGGCGCGACTTTGTGTTCGCCTTTACGCAAGAACCCGCTGTGGTGGTGCTCTCGACCAAAGCGCTCGCCGGCGCCCCGCCGCCCCGTACGCGCGCTGAATTGATCGAACTGCTGCGCGCGAACCCCGAGCGGTTTCGCGGTCGCGTGGGCGGCTATGACGTGCGCAAAAGCGGCCTTGGCTATTTGTTTTCGACCCAGGACGCCCGGCGCTCCGAAAGCTTCTGGCGCCTGACGGAGGCGCTGGGTGAACTTGGGCTGCGCCTCTACTGCTGCTCGGGCGATATGATCTCCGATCTGGAGACTGGCAAGCTGGTGGTCGGCTATAACATTCTCGGCAGCTACGCCGCTCGACGCGTCGCCGCGCGGGACGATCTGGTGATCGCGCCGCTGTCTGATTACACGCATATCATGCTGCGCACCGCCTTGATCCCGGTTCGCGCGCCGAACCCCGATCTTGCCGGCGTCTTTGTCGACTTCCTCATCGCGAGCCGTACGCGAAAAGTGATCGCCGCCAAGACCGGTCTCACGCCGCTGGATCCCAAAGCTCTGGCGGCCGAGCCTTCGCTGCGGCCGATTGTTCTGGGGCCGGGGCTGCTGGTCTATCTCGATCGCCTCAAGCGCAAGGCGTTTCTTGAGGTTTGGACCCGGACCATCACCGCGCGCTAGGCTGTAAACTCATAAATCTGTCCGAGCCGCCCCTTGCGCGCCGCGGCGCGCAATCCTCGTCACACCGTCGTCATAGCATCCCGACATGGTAAATCGAGCCGCCGCAACAACAGGCGGCGGACAGCGCCAAGAGAGGGATCATGGGACAAGTGCGATGGATAAGTGTCGGCGCGGCGGCGCTGGCGGGCGTTGCGTTCAGCCTTGGGCAGGCGGTCGCCTGTCCGGCCTACGAACAAGCGCGTAAGGTGCTCGGCCATAAAGATGTCGAGCGCCTCGCCGCGGCGCATGACGCGATGCGCAAAGATCACCGATGCGGCCCCCATGCGCGTCTCGTTGGGCGCGTTGTCGTTGTCCGCCGCGCCAAAGCCGCCCGGCGGCTGGCGCCAGCGGCGGCGCAAGCTGCGCTTGAACAAGCTCTGAAACGCGCGCGCCCCTGGCAGGCGCTCGCCGCGCTGGGCGCGCTCCATCTGAGGGGGAAACGATATGGCCGCGCGAAAAAGCTGCTGACGGAAGCGATCGTCGATATGGGCGCGCTCAGCCGCCTGGAGCGCAAACTCGGTCTGGGCCCGAGCAAAGCGCAGGGCGAACGGATTGCCGCACTGCAAACCGAAGCGCTGCTGCTCTCGCAAAGCATGGAGGGGGCCGCCAGCCGCGGCGAATGCTTCATCCGCTCCCGCGGCGGCTTCACGGTGAAACCGGCCGCGGTCCCGATCCGCTTCGCGACCGACAGCTCTGAAATCGCGGGAAAAGCGGGCCGCGATGTTGAGATCCTCTATCGCTGCCTGAGCGAGACCAGGATCCAGCGGCTGGTGCTGGTCGGCCATACTGACATCCGCGGAAGCGACGCCTATAACCTCGAACTTTCGCGCCGACGCGCCGAGTCCGTTCGCAGCGCACTGCGTCGACTCGGCCTGCCGGCGCGTGTCACCGTCGAGGTTGTCGCGATGGGCAAGCGCGAGCCGTTCAAGGCTTCCGATCGCGGTCGTTACAGCCTCGAAGAGCAGTGGCGGCTCGACCGAAGAGTGGAGCTGCGTATCCGGAGGGCGGATTAATGATCAGGCGATTTTCACTAGTAGCGACGCTGACGTTGAGCATGACCGCGATGGCGGCCGAAGCTGCGGCTAAAGTCGTCAGCGTGGTCGTCGGCGTGAATGAGTATCGCCATATCCGTAAGCTCGACGGCGCCGTGGCGGACGCAAAACACATCGCCAGCGCAGCTCGTCTCGTGGGCGGCGACGTCACCGTCCTTCTCGACCGCGCTGCGACCCGCGCATCCGTCACCCAGGCCTGGAAAGAGGCGCTGGCCAAAGCGTCAAAAGGCGACCTGATCATCCTGGCCTTCGCCGGCCACGGGGTGCGTATTGCGGATAAGAATGGCGATGAAGGCGACGACGCCCATGACGAAGCCCTCGCCTTCGCCGGGTTCGACGCAAACTCGCCCGCCGGCGCGCGCGAGATGATGCTTGATGACGAAATTGACGCGTGGCTGGACGGCGCAGCCGCGAAAGGCGTGCAGGTTTTGCTGGTTGTCGACGCCTGCTATTCGGGCGACATGACGCGGTCCTTCGGGCGGCCGCAACACCCCGCCTATCCGCCGCACACCCGCTCCGGCGGCGATTTCGACCTGCCCGCCGGATTTGAGCTGCCGCCCGCCGCCGCCCTCGCGCCGCGCCCAGCGGCCGAAACGCGCACCAATGTGCTGTTCCTCGCCGCCGCCGCAGAAGACCGCCCCAGCGTCGAGACGCCGATTAAAGGCGCTTATCGCGGCGCGCTCTCCTACGCCGTCGCCAGCGCCTTTGAGGCCATGGCCAAAAAAAGCGCGGATGGGCCGGATTCGAACGGGGACGGGCGCGTCACTAAAGGCGAATTTGAAAGCTACGTGCTGCGGATCGCGCGTCACTATGGCGGCCACTCCGACCCGACCGCCCGCCCACGAGGAGACGCGGGACGCGTCCTGCTGGAGGCGCCAACCAAAACAACCGCAAGCGACGCGCCGACAGCGCCCCGGCCGATCAAAATCCGTGCAATCGGCGCGGAGCTGCCACCGCTGAAAGGCGCAACGCCAGCGGCCGAGGGGGAAGTTCCAGACCTGATTTGGAACGCGCCCAAGCAGGAAATTCGCGGCGCGGATGGCGATCTGTACGCGCAAAAAGCGGATGCAGCGGCGTTGCAGGCGATCGTCGCCAAATTTCGAATCATCGAAATGGTGAAACAGAAAGCCCTCGACGCGCCAGCGGCGGTCGCCGTCGATCGCGAAGGCGCCGGCTATTATGAGGGCGAACAGCTGACGCTCTCCGTCGGCCCGATCGCCAAGCCCTACATCACGCTGTTCAACCTCGCCAATACAGGCGAGGTGCAGCCGATCAAGCTCTACGCCCATGAACGCGGCGCGCTCGAGATCGGGCTCCGTCATGATTTTGGGAAGATCCAGGTCGGCCGCCCCTTCGGCGCGGATCATGTGGTCGTCATCGAGAGCAGCAAGCCGCCCGCTGAGCTGCGCGCAGCGCTGGAGGCGAAAGTCTCCGCCGCGGAACTGGCGCCAATTCTGGCGAAACTGATGCAGCAGGAGGGCGTTCGCGTCGGCCTCCAACCCATCTTCACGTCCAGGTTGGAGTTCAAATGACCTACAGCCGCTCGATGTGGGCGGCGGCGCTGTTGGCGCTGCTGTCCCTCTCTTTGCAGGCGGAGGCGCGCGACCGCGCGCTTCTGATCGGCATCACGGATTACCAGGTCAAAAAACTGAGCCTGAAAGGCGCGGACGCCGACCTGGATACGATGCTGCGGGTCGCCCAAGGGCCGCTCGGGATTGCGCCGGGAGATGTGCGCATATTGCGCGATGACGAGGCGACGAAAGCCGGGATCATCGCAACCTTCGAGGACTGGCTGGTGAAGGGAACCAAACCCGGCGACAGGGTGTTCATCAGCTATTCGGGCCACGGTACGCAAATTCGCGATCTTGACGGCGATGAGCGGGACGGGCTCGACGAAGCTCTCGCCCCGTGGGACGCGCGAACCGACGGCTCAAACCTGATCACAGATGACGAGTTCAGCGCGCTGTTGCGCAAATTGCCGGGGCGCAAAATTATTCTTCTGATCGACGCCTGCAATTCCGGCACCATCACGCGCCGCTTTGGCCGCCGGGCCGGCGCGGCGCGCAAAGGCGAGCGGTATTTTCAGGTGACCGGCAAAATGGGCGCGCCTGCGCCCGTTCGCGCCTGGGCGGCGCGGGCGCTGAGCGACCATGGTTTTGACGATCAAACCAGGGATCTCGACATCGTCAGCTTCACCGCCGCAGCGGCCTATCAGCTGACCTACGAAGCGGAGATCAACGGCCGAGAGCAAGGGATCTTCAGCTTCGTGATCGGCGAGCTGCTGCAGAAAAAGCCAAACGCCACCCATGCCGAAATCCTCACTCATTTACGCCGCCGCATGGCGAAAATCTGCCGCGGCGTGCCCGCCTGCAAGCTCGGCAACCGTGGACGGCCGCCGACGCCGCAAATGCGCGCATCGCCGGCGACGGTGCTCGGCCTGCCCTTCGGCCGTTGGCGCCCGCAGAAGGCCAAGCCTTCGCCCGAAGAGCTGGTGGTCGCCACCCTGCCGGCCGCCTCAGACGGCGCGACGCTTGAAATCCTACCGCGCCCCCGCCTCCGCTATCCCGAAGAGGTCCGCTTTCGCGTCACCAGCCCGGTCAAAGGTCAAATCATCCTGTTTGATGTTGCGGACGATGGCGAAACATCGATTCTATGGCCTCTCCCCGGTCGCGAGGAGGTGCTCAGCAGCCCAGTGCGCGCGGTGACGTTCCCGGATGAAGATAGCGGCCGCGCCATCCAGCCGACGCCCGGGGCCAGCGGCGCGGTCTTCGCCCTGATCGCGGAGGACGAGGTGGGCCTGCAAGCGCTGATCGAGCGGTTTCATGCGCGTAAGAAGTTCACGCTGATTGAGTTCGTCGCGGCTGTGTCGGCGCTGTTCGGAGAGGCGGTGAAGGGAGACAAGCCCAGCGCGCAAGCCGCATCGCGCGGCCTGTTCCGAGAGCTGCGCACACCGCGCTGGCGCATGGTCCGCGCGCGGTATCGGGTGGACTAAAAAAATGTAAAAAATTGCGCGCCGAGCGCGAAATGCGACCAACGGCATCCCGACAATATCTATGATCGCCGTCGAATCTGTAGGAGGGGCTTTCGAATGAAATCGATCGTACGGGTTATGATGGGGATCACACTCGCGTTGGCCCTCGATGCGGCGGGGGCCAACGCACTCGCCCGCTCTGTCGCGCTGGTGATCGGCAATGCGGGTTACAAACATGCGGCGATGCTGCGCAATCCGCTGAATGACGCCGATGACGTCGCCAAAGCGCTCAAGGCGCTTGGGTTTGAGGTGACGCTGAAAAAAGACCTCCCCCGCAACGGGCTGAATGACGCGATCGATCGGTTCGGCGACGCCAGCGCCGGGGCGGATATCGCTGTGCTCTATTTCGCCGGACATGGGGTGGAGGTTGACGGTCAGAACTACCTGGTCCCCGTCGACGCGAAACTGACCCATGTTCGCCATGTCCGAGCCCGCACCACGTCGCTCCGTACGGCGGTCGACGCGGTCTCGGGCGCGAAATTTCGCCTTCTGATCATTGACGCCTGCCGAGACAATCCGCTGACGCGCGGCATGCGCACCGGATCACGCAGCGTTGGCCGAGGTCTGGCGCGGATGGAGCCGACGGAAAGCAATATGATGATCGCCTTCGCGGCGGCGGCCGGCGCCCTGGCGTCCGACGGGCGGGGCCGCAACTCGCCCTATGCGCGCGCCCTGATCCAGGCGTTGCGGGAGCCGCGCCGCGAGGTGCGTTTTTTGTTCGGGCGCGTGCGCGACCTCACCATCGCTCGCACCCGCGGTGATCAGAGACCGCATATGTACGCCTCGCTTGGCGCCCAGCGCATCTATCTGCATCCGGTCCGGTCCACCCCCGCCGATCCCCCCAGGGGCGTCGCCGCGCGCCGGATCCTGGGGCCGGCCCCGACTGGATTGAGCGCCGCCGTCGCAGGGTTGTGGGCGCGCGCGCAGGAAGGCGACGCCCGCGCGATCGCCGCGTTGGGCTTCGTCTTCGAGACCGGCGCCGGCGGCTTGAAGCGGGATCTGAAGCGCGCTTTGCGCCTCTATCGCCACGCGGCCGCGCAGGGAGACGCGCTGGGCCAGTCCAATCTTGGCGCGATGTATGGGCGCGGCGTTGGCGAGCTGAAGCGAGACGAAAAGGAAGCGGTGCGGCTGTATCGCCTGGCGGCGGCGCAGGGATACGCGCTGGCGCAAGTCAATCTCGGCATGATGCATCGACTTGGGCGCGGCGGCTTGCGGAAAGACGAAAAAGAAGCCGCGCGGCTCTTCCGGCTGGCGGCGGATCAGGGCGAGGCCTGGGGCTTCGCAGCGCTTGCGGAGCTGCATGAGCGGGGCGGCGGCGGGCTGAAAAAGAGCCGGGCGACCGCAATCAGGCTCTATCGACGCGCGGCGGAGCAAGGGCTCGATTACGCCCAAAAGGCGCTGAAGCGGCTCGGGGCGGAGTAGCAGCTGAAGCGACGCATGGACAAAACGCGCGGCCCCTTAAAAAACGGGACGCCGCGCATCCCGACATAACCATTGACCGCCGTCGAATTTGTGTGAGGGGCTTTCGGATGTTTTCGATTGTACAGAGGCTGATGGCGGTCGCCATCCTAACCGGCGCGCTGGCCGCCAGCCCAGCCGCCTGGGCCCGCTCCGTCGCGCTGGTGATCGGCAATAGCGACTACAAGCACGCTGCAGTGCTGCGCAATCCCGGCAATGACGCTGAGGATATCGCCAAGGCGCTAAAGGCGATCGGGTTCGAGGTGACGCTGCATAAGAATCTCCGCCGGTCGGCGCTGGTGGAGGCGATTGACAAATTCGGCGAGGCGAGCAGCGGCGCGGAGCGGGCGGTGGTCTATTTCGCCGGCCATGGGATCGAGGTGGATGGGCGGAACTTTCTGATCCCGACCGACGCGAAACTCATTCATGCCCGCCAGGTCTCCACCCGAGCGATGCCTCTTGCGGTGGTCCTTGACGCAGTCTCTGGCGCAACATTTCGCCTCGTGATCCTCGACGCCTGCCGCGATAACCCGCTCGCGCGCAAGATCACCCGCGGCACGCGCAACATCGGTCGCGGGCTGGCGCGGGTGGAGCCGAGAGGCGGCCAAACCATGGTCGCCTTCGCCGCCGCCGCCGGGGCTTTGGCTCAAGATGGCGACGGCCGGAACTCGCCTTATGCGAAAGCGCTGATTGAAGCTTTGAAAGGCGAGAAGCGCGAGGTTCGTCTTCTCCTGGGCGGCGTGCGGGATCGGACAATGGCGCTGACAAGAGGCGCACAGGAGCCGCATGTCTATGGCTCGCTGGGCGGACGTAAGGTCTATCTTCATACTATCGCGGCGACTTCACTTTCACCCAAAACCCCAACACCAAAACCGCCGGCTTCGCGCGTTGCGCCGCGAGATGACCAAGCGGCGACCGCCCTTGCGCTCGCGATGACCATAGAAACGCCAAGTGCTCGCGCTGAAGCGTTGAAGGTATTTCTACGCGGCTATCCGACCTCGCCCCTTCGCCGAAGCGCCAAAGCGGCGTTGATGCGAGCAGAGGCGGCCGCGGACAGTGACAGCAAATCCCGCGAACCAGACAAAGAAGTCGCTGCTCGAACAGCTTGGATGGCGGTTCGAGAAAGCCGGAGCGTCGTTAAGATTCAAGCTTATAGAGCTGAGCACCCAAGTTCAGAGTTCGACGGCTTTGCGAAAGACCGCATAGCTGAACTAACGAAAGAGTTCAAAGCCGCCCAACGAGAGTTGAAGCGGCTCAAACTCTATAGCGGCGCAACTGACGGTATTTGGGGACGGCGATCTGCAGCGGCGCTGCGAGTATTCGAGCGGAAGCTGGGCTCGCGCAAAGTGAACGGTGTATTAGATCCAGCGGACATCGTAGCACTGCGCGCGGCTCCGACGCCGCGATCGGCACCGGTGAAGCCGAAACAGCGCATAGTAGTTAGAGACTCCGAGGGTGCCGAATTTATAGACGAACACGGAAGGACATGCAAAAGGTATAGGAAAACGATTACAATTGGCGGAAAATCTGAATCCGCTGAAGCAATTTCTTGCCGTACACTTGATGGACTATGGGAAATAAAATGAAATTCAAGCAGGCGCGTGATTCTTCGTCCAAAGCGCTATCGCGATTTTTTGGAGCAGGGCGAATGCACTGCTCCTGTCTAAAGTGTTAGCCCCCAAGCCCCTTCTCGCGCACCGCGCGGCGCCAAGCGGTAATCTGCTCCGCCGCCCGAGCGCGCGGCCGATCCATACTCGCATACGGAACCGGCGCGCCGCCGGCGCCGATCACCAGCACCATCGACGTTCGACCAAAATAAACCGCCTCGATGCGGGTCCAGCCATAGCGTGAGCCGAAATCCGGTCCCGATATCGAGACGCCGTCGCGATCAATCTGCACCTGTGCGCCATTGAGCGAGGCGCCCCGCACCCGCGCTGATCGCTGAGCGCCCAAGGCCGCCAGCATCCAGTTAAAGCGCAACGCCAAATAGGCGATGATCACCAGGCCCCAACCATAGAAGAACGCCGGGCGAAACGCGTCCCCGTCGATGAAGACGGCTTTCACATACCGATCAGAGCCTTTGTAAGCCCAGCTCGTCTCCGTCGACGCCCAATACGCCGCCGCGATGACAACGCCCCAGAGCAAAATAACAACCAGGATCTCGCGTGCGATCCGCCAGCCGCGGCCACGCCGTTGGGACCAGATCGCCCGCGACAGATCGCGATAAGTCGCCCGATCAACGCGCACCTCGCCGGAGATCGGACCTTTTGCGTCGGCGTCGTCCAGCATTGTCGTCACTCCTTCCCATGGCCCCGCCTCATCCCGGCGCCGAGCTTGCGCGGCCTATTGCGGCGTCACGATGGCGTCGGCGCGGCGAGGCTCCAGGCCGCAGCGGACGCCCCGGCCGCCCGGCCGAGGGCCATGCATCCGGTCAGCAGCCAGCCGCCCGTCGGCGCGTCCCAATCGGTCATTTCGCCGGCGCAGAAAACACCGGGCGCACAGCGCAGCATATGATCGGCGTCCAACGCCGCGCCGCTGACGCCGCCCGCGCAGGAGATCGCCTCGGCGATCGGCCTCTTATCGCCGAGCTGAAGCGGCAACGCTTTGATCCGTGTCGCCAGCGCCGGCGTCGCACCGATAGAGGCGCACTCGCGCAGCAGGCCGATCTTCGCCGGATCCAAGCCCGACCGCTTGCGCAGCCAGTTCGACAGGCTGGCCTTGCCGGGCGGCTGCGCCAAACCGGCCTGGATGGCCGACAGGCTCCGATCCGGGGCCAGATCGAGCGCGCAACGCCCCTGCGCCCGTTCAATCTCCGCTCGGAGCGCGTAGAGCGGGCCGCCCTCAAGCCCATAGTCAGTGACCGTCAGCTCCCCGCGCATGGAATGTTCACCGACGCGCAGCGCGATGTTTTTGAGCGGCGCCCCCGCAAATCGGGCGCGAAAAATGTCGCTCCATGCGATGTTCCACCCCACGTTCGACGCCGCCAACGGCTGCTGATCCACGCCCATCTCCGTCAGCATAGGGCGCCACATCCCGTCTGACCCGAGCCGCGGCCAGCTGGCGCCGCCCATGGCCAGCAGCACCGCCTTCGCCCGCAGCGCCGTCTGCTGGGTCTCGAGCGCGAGACCATCGGCGCGCTGGCTGGTCTCGACATCGAGACGCCAGCACGCCGGATCGGTCTCGCGCTCGAGACCTATCAAGCGCGCTCGGGTCCGCACAGAGACGCCCATTCGCTGCAGTCTTGCAATCCAGGCGCGCAATAATGGCGAGGCCTTCAACTCCTTCGGGAAAATCTTGCCCGAGGAGCCAACGAAGGTCTCGACGCCGAGACCTGCCGCCCAGGCGCGCAGCTGCGCCGGCCCGAACGCGGACACAGCTGCGCAAACCGCATCGGCGTGCGAGCCGCGATAAGCGTTCACAAACCGCTCTGCGGCCATTTCCATGGTGAGATTGAGGCCGCTTTTCCCCGCCATCAGCAGCTTGCGGCCAAGGCTGGGCTTCTGCTCAAGCACCAACACGCCCCTCCCGCGCGCCGCTGCGATCTCGGCCGCGGCCAGCCCCGCCGGCCCCCCGCCGACGATCACGACGTCCCAAACCTCGCCTCGCGCCGGCGCGCTCATAAATCCCACTCCCTTTCGGCCGCTCTTTGTCGCGAACAGCCCTTCCCCCCTAGCCAAAACGCGTCTTTCACGTCACGTAGGAAACTCGCTATGCGTGTAGAAGACGGAGCTGCCTACATGACTGACCTCGCCACCGCTCTCGCCGGTCAGGGGATCGTATATCTCGACGGGGCCTATATGCCGGCCGCCGAAGCACGCGTCTCCCCCTTTGATCGGGCCTATCTGTTTGGAGATGGCGTCTATGAGGTGGTCACTGTCCTCGACCGCAAGCTGATTGATTTCCCGGCGCACATCACACGGCTGGAGCGCTCGCTCGCCGCACTGTCGTTGCGCAAGCCAATCGCCGACGCGTCGCTGCTGGAAATGATGCGGCGGCTGGTGCGGGAAAATGACCTGACCGAGGGGCTGATCTACATGCAGATTAGTCGCGGCGTGGCGCCCCGCAGTTTCGATTGGCCGGAGGGGGCGGCGCCTGTTCTGTTCGCCTTCGCTGTGAACAAGCCCTGCCTCGACACGCCAGCGTCCCGCAATGGCGTCTCAGTCATGTTCGGCGAAGATCGCCGCTGGAAACGGCGCGATATCAAAACCATCAATTTGCTGCCCGCATCCTGGGCGAAGGCGGAGGCGGCCGAACAGGGCGCCGACGACGTGTGGATGGTGGAGCGCGGACCGGATGGGCGCGACTATGTCACCGAGGGCTCCTCAAACAACGCCTGGATCGTCGATGCGGATGGACGCGTCATCACCCGCGCTCTTTCGACGGACATCCTCCATGGCGTCACGCGCGCGACGGCGCTGGCTGCCGCAAAGGCGGATGGAATCACGCTGGTCGAGCGGGCCTTTACGCCTGCGGAGGCTCAGGCCGCGGCCGAAGCCTTCGTCACCTCGGCGAGCGCCTTCGTGCTGCCGGTCGTGAAAATTGACGGTAAGATAATTGGCGATGGCGCGCCGGGGCCGGTGACGAAGAAGATCCGCGCGCTGTATCTCGAGGCGGCGCGCCGTTCGGCCATGTAACTCGGCCAGGTAACGCAGACATGCGCCAAGGCTGCTTCGGCGGCGGCGCGCCTCAGCCCCGCTTGCCGGAGAAGCGCAGCAGCCGCCGGTAGAAGATGTGAATGCCGACTTGGTTCGTCCGCTCCATCGTTCGGGCCCAAGTCGGCTCAACATACTCCGCATGGTAGTGCGTTGCGCGCCCGGTCAAACGCCGCGGAGCGCCCTGCAGCATCAGCTTCGCGATCCGACGCGCCAGGCGATAGGCTTTCTTATTCTTGATCTCCTCCGGCTTGCCGTCGCACGCGTAGGAGAACTGACAGCCGGTTTCGCGCTCATCGCCCTGACGCACCACGCCACAGACGGTGTTCGGCCAGTACTTACTGTCAACCCGCGTCAGCACGACTTCAGCCACCGCGACCTGTCCCGGCGTCTCCTCCCCCCGCGCCTCAAAATATATCGCTTCCGCCAGGCACTTCAGCTCACTTTCGCCGTTCTTGGCGTTGTAGCGGTCTTTCTCTTCCAGAAACGACACGCCCAACTTCGCGGCGAACGCCTTATCGAAGCTTGGGCCTAAACGCGCCACTTTCGCTTTGCCGCGCGCCTCCGCGTCAATGCGATCCATCGCGGCGATCCGCCCTTTGAGCCCGGCATCCTCCAACACGGGGGAAACGGTTTTCCACGCTTTGCGCGGCAGGGACGCCGCGTCCGCCATCGCATAGTCGGATGCGAGCGCCGCCACGGTCGCCCGCCCCGAAACGACCAGCCCGTGTGCGCTTGGGCTCAGGGCCGCGATGTCGCCATCAACGCCTAACCGCAAGGTGCGCCGCCACGCCCGCGTTGGTTCAACCACCTTCGCCAGCCCGTCGACGACGCTCCAACGGTCCGGCCGGGCGACTGCGACGGTCAACAGTCCCCAAACGCCGACCAGCAGGCCCACAACGCCCAAACCGCCCAAAATCAATATCCGCATCCGTTGGGACGCTCCGATCTTTATTACACCGACCACGCACGCATACCGTGTAGCGCCGGCCTCCGTCGACACCTGTCCAGTCGGCGCCGCATGCTACGCCGCCGCCGCAATCGCTGCGCCGGCGATCGCCAGGGCGATACACGCGCCGCGGCGCCAACCGATTCGATCCGCCCACATAATACGCGCGGCGATGGGCGAAAAGGCGGCGTAAGCCGCAAATCCGATGATCGATCCAACCCGATCGCCGTCATCGCCATCGCCGCCCAGCAGAACCAGAAAAATCGATGTGGTCTCCAGCAGCGATTGCGCCAGCACAAGCAGCCATACGAAGCGCAACGAAACACGCGGGCCGCTATCATGGGCGGGCGTAAACGCGCCGCCGGCCCAGCGCCAGACCACATATCCGACCGCGCCGCATAGGGCGGACACGCTGCGGCTCAGCACCGTAGCGCCCAACGCGCCC
This sequence comes from Neomegalonema sp., assembly GCA_022760355.1. Lineage (GTDB taxonomy): Bacteria > Pseudomonadota > Alphaproteobacteria > Rhodobacterales > Rhodobacteraceae > JALEGB01. The sequence goes on along the minus strand of JALEGB010000090.1, from coordinate 12,803 downwards.
ACGCCTTCAGTCGCCTCCTGCGCCAAGAACATTCGCAGCGCAATCGCCAGCGCGCCGCAAAAGGCGATCGCCGCCGTAATCGCCAATTCCGACGCATTTTCACGTTCGCCGCCGACCGCACGCCGATCTTCCGGCCAAGCGAGGGCGAGAATCGCCGCGAGCGTCACGATGATCGCCACCCCATGCGCTAACCGAAACGGCTCGCCGGCCAAAACATTCAGCCCGACAATCATAACGGTGGATGACGTGAAGATCGGCGAGACGACCACAATCGGACCGCGCGCAATCGCCACGAACAGCAGCGCCAAGCCGACCGTATTGGCGAGGCCGGACGCGACGGCGATGGACCAGCTCCAAGCCTCAAACGCCGGCCAGGCGCCCGTCAGCAGCATATAGAGCGACACCGGCGCCAGAGACAGGCCGAAGACGGCCGTGATCAGCAGGAACACCGGCAACCGACGGCCGGTTACGCGCACCAGCGCGTCGGAAAGCCCGATCAACGCCCCACCGAGAAGGCCAAACAGCGCCCCGCTCATAGGCGCCCGAGCAATGAGGATAAACGCCGGCCGGCCGCAGCGGCAGCGGCGAAAACCGCATCTGACCCGCTGATTTCGCCACAAACCAGCCGCCACCCCTCGGAGCCAAACCGCGCCCCGATCGCCGCTTGCGCCCATAGCCGCGCCTGGTCGCGCCGCCGCGCAACGCCAGAGCCCGCCACCGCTAACCGCCGCATCGCCGCCGCCGCCGCCGCGACCCCGTTATCTGCAATCGCATCCTCGGACGGCGCGCGGGCGGCGACCAGCATCACCTCCGGCGCAGCCTGGCCCGCCGCAGTAAGGGAGAGCGCCGCGGCCGCATCCGCCGCCGTGCGCCGCGCCGGCGCTCCCAGATCCGCCTTCGTCACCAACAACAGATCCGGCGTTTCCATAACGCCCGCCTTCATGAATTGCAGCGCATCGCCCGAGCCAGGCTGAAGGCAACAGGCGGTGGCGTCGGCCAAGCCGGCAATCTCCGTCTCGGACTGGCCGACCCCCACCGTTTCCACCAGAACCAAATCATAGGCCGTCGCAGCGAGCAGCATTGACGGAAAAGCGAGATCCGAAAGCCCGCCCAGCCGATCACGGGCCGCGAGAGATCGAATAAACACGCCATCATCTTCAGGATCAGCGGACATTCGCGTCCTGTCGCCCAGCAGCGCGCCGCCGGTTTTGCGCGACGAAGGGTCAACGGCGATCACGGCCACCCGCCGCCCCGCCGCCCGTTCGGAACGGATCAGCGCGTCAATCAGAGAAGACTTGCCGACCCCGGGCGGCCCCGTCAGCCCGATCGTAGCGCCGCCCGCCGCCGCCAACGCCGCATCCAACAACGCGCAGCTTTCTGGCGCGTCGAGCCCGGCCTCCAACCCTGATAACGCGCGCGCAAGCGCCCGCTTGCCGCCCGCCGTCATACTGGCGAGCGCAGCGCGCCCATCTTCCGCCGCCATGCTCACGCCTCGTTTTCGGCGGCCGCCGATGTTTCGGCCCGGATCGCCGCCTGCGCAGCCGCAAGCCGCGCGATTGGGGTTCGAAAGGGCGAGCAGGATACGTAATCAAAGCCGGCGCGCTCGCAGAAGGCGATCGTCGCCGGGTCGCCGCCATGTTCGCCGCAGATGCCGATCACCAGCTTCGGATTTACTTCGCGCCCACGCTGCACGCCGATCTCGATCAGATGGCCGACGCCTTCCTGATCCAGGCTCGAAAAAGGGTCGGCTTCAAACACGCCGCGCTCAACATAGGTGCGCATCAAGCGGCCGGCGTCGTCACGGGAGAGCCCGTAGGTCATCTGGGTCAAATCATTCGTGCCAAAGCTAAAAAAACCGCAGAGCGGCGCCAGCGCATCCGCCCTCAGCGCCGCGCGCGGGGTCTCGACCATTACGCCAACGCAGTAGCGCGGCCGCTCGCCAAACTCCGTGCGTATGTCTTCGGCAACCGCGTCAATACGGGATTTCAGCAGGTCCAGCTCCCGCGCGGCGGAGACCAGCGGGATCATGATCTCAATCCGCGGCCCGAACGCGTCGCCAGCATCGGATTGTGCGCCGTCCTCCGCCCGAAGCCGACGGCCGACCGTGATCGCAGCCTCAAAAATCGCGCGCGCCTGCATTTCGTAGATCTCAGGAAATTCAACGCCGACCCGGCAGCCGCGCTTGCCCAGCATCGGATTTTCTTCCCGCAAATCCCGCACTCGGCGCGCGACCTTTTCTTTCGGCGCGCCAATCGCCTGCGCCAAGGCGGCGACACCGCGATCATCCCGCGGCAAGAACTCATGCAGCGGCGGATCGAGAAGTCGGATGGTCGTCGGCGCCTCGCGCCCCGCGGTGCGCAGCGTGATCTCAAACATCTGCTCAAAATCGGCGCGCTGCATGGGCAACAGCTGATCGAGCATTAGGCGGCGTTCCTGCTCCTCATCCGCCATAATCATCCGCCGCATGGCCAAGACGCGCTCCGGCGCGAAGAACATATGCTCCGTCCGGCAAAGACCGACCCCGTCAACCCCCATGCGCGCGGCGGTTTCAACTTCTTGCGGCGTATCGGCGTTAGCGCGCACCCGCATTCGACGACGATCATCCGCCCAGCTCATCAGCGTCTTAAATGCGCCGGTCGGCTCCCCTTGCTGAATATTTGCGCGCCCCGCGAACGCGACGCCCTGCGCCGCGTCCAGCGTAATCCAGTCCCCAGCCGCGAAAGTCGAGCCATCCGCCATCCGCAGCCGCGCCGAACCGTCAGCCTCCCCCTCAAATCGCAGTTCCGACGCCCCGACAATCGCCGGCAGGCCGAGCCCGCGCGCGACGACGGCCGCGTGGCTGGTCAATCCTCCGCGCGCAGTGAGCACGCCCGCTGCGGCGCTCATGCCGTGCACATCTTCGGGCGTGGTTTCGATCCGCGCCAAAATCACTGGCTCGCCGCCCTTGGCGAAGGCCGCCGCCTGATCGGAATCGAAGGCGAGCCGCCCCGAGGCGGCGCCGGGCGACGCGGCCAGCCCGCGTGCGATCAAGGCGCGTTCGGCGACATCCACCACCCGCGCATGCAGCAGATCTGTGAGCCGATCGGCAGGAATGGCCAGCAGCGCGTCATCACGGCTAACCTGCCCGTCTTCGACCAGCGCAACCGCAGCCGCAACCATGGCCTGGGCGGCGCCAACAAACGGACGCGCCGTCACAATCCAGGCGCCCCCATCATCATCCGCCGCCAAATCAAGCTCCAGCGGCGCGCCCACCGCCGCCTGAGCCTGCTCCGCCAGCGAGATCGCCGCCGCAACGGATGCGTCATCCTCGGCCCCCAAAGGGGTCATCGGACCCAGCGCGCTCCCATTTGTAGCTCGACGCGCCGAGGGCGCAGGCGCGCCGGTCTCACGATCAAACAACGCCATCTCGACAAACACATGCGGCTTCGGCGCAAACCGCTGAACGATCAGCGCGCAGTCAGGTTCCGCCCCCGCCGCCATACGGCGGCGCAACGCTCGCGGACCGCGCCAAGCTTCCATCATCATGAGAAGCGACGCCGCAAGATCATCCGGCGCGGCGCCATACCGCGATGATGAGCGGGCCAGCGCGCTCTGCGCTTCGGCGTCTACGCCACAAACGCCGAGCAGCGCCGGCGCAAGGTTGGCGACAGGCGTACGCGGGCTTAGACGAACCGCCAGCGGCGCGCCGACAAGTTCTGGCGCCGCCGCGAATATCGCAGCCTCGAGCATGCGCGCCGCCTCCGCCGCATGAGGGCCCGACAGCTCGTCACAATCGGCGGCGTCGATGATGACGCCCGCGGGCGCCGGCGCCGATTGCGCCGCGAGCGCCGCCAATGCCGCCCCCTTCGCGCCGAGACGCGCCTCAGCAGCCCTGGGCAGTGGCGCGCCGAGCACGAACAAGCCGCCCTCCGCAGCTTGCCGCCCCCCGACGATGACATGTCGCGCTGTTTGGTCCTTCAAGACTCACCGCCGCCTTATTCTTTCGCAGCTGCGAAGACTGCCCCCGCATCATAGCTAAAGTCAAAGCATCTCGCCCCGCCAATCTGTCGCTCTTACCAGAAACATCGCCCAATGGGGCAATTGGCGTGCGAAAAACGGACTTGCTGCTGGACAGCGCGGACCCGCGCGCCTAATCGGTTCGCGTGCTTTGAGAGGCGGCGATCCGCGGCAGTGCGCAGATTTCAACGCCACGCGGGGCGCAGCATGTCATTTTTGAGCAAATTTCTATCGAGCTTCAGGCGCTCCGCCGCCGATAGATCGTCGGAGGCCGCTATGAGCGATCCAAATGAAGCTACCCAACCGACCCCGCCAAATGTGGCCCCCGCGATTAGAACAATTGCGATGCCCGCCGATACAAACCCGAATGGCGATATCTTTGGCGGCTGGCTGATGTCCCAGATGGATATGGCGGCAGGCAATGTCGCCGCCCGCGTCTCACATGGCCGCTGCGCGACAATCGCGGTTGACAGCATGCAGTTCCTAAAGCCGGTGAAGGTTGGGGACGAAGTGTCGCTCTTTGCGGAAATCGAGCGCGTCGGCCGTACTTCGATGCGAATCCACGTCGAGGCCTGGCGGCGCAGCCGAGACGGCGAACTGAGCGAGAAGGTGACGGACGCCCGCTTTACCTTCGTCGCCATTGATTCCGACGGCCGACCGCGGCCTGTGCCGCCGGCGAACAGCAGCGCCCCGCGCTTTTAGGCCGCCAACTCCTTAATCTGGCGGCCTAGCTGAGCGCCTTCCACAGCATCCGGACGGCGCTCACGCCCAAGAAAATGGCGAACGCCAGCCGCAAACGTTCTGGACGCAAGCTGTGCGCCAGATGCGCCCCCAGCGGCGCGGTGAATACGCTGACGGAAAACAGCAGCACCGCCGCCGGCACATGTACATAGCCAAGGGAGTAAGGCGGCCGGCCGGGCTCCCCGAGCCCGGCCCAGATAAAACCGAACATCGCGGGCGCCGAAATCATCAGCCCAAACACGGAGGCCGTCGCGACCGCCGTTTTGATCGGCGTGCGCAGCATTGTCATCACCGGCACCGCCAACGTGCCGCCGCCGATGCCCATCAGCGCCGAGATAAACCCAATTGGCGTCGAGACCGCTGCGCGGGCGGCGATCCCCTGCGGCGGCGCGTCGGCTAGAGACAGCGTATGCGGTATCGCGAGATTGATCGAAACCAGCAGCGCGACGGACCCAAACACCAAGGTCAGCCCATCCGCCCCAATGAACTCGGACGCGACGCCCCCCAGCAACGCGCCCAGAAACACCCAGGGGCCCCAGCCGCGCAGGATGTCAAAATCAATCGCCCCCCGCTTATGATGCGCGCGCGCGGAGGAGATCGAGGTCGGAATAATCGTCGCCAGCGAGGTGCCGACCACCAGCGGCATCGCCACCTCGCGCGGAACGGCGAAAATCTCCGTGACGATCACCAGCACCGGCACGATCACAATACCGCCGCCGACGCCAAGCAGTCCGGCCAGCACGCCGGAGATCGCCCCAGTGGCCAGCAAGCCGACCGCGAGGCCGGTCAACGCCCCAACAGAATAGTCTTCCACGCCCCACTCCACATCCAGTCCGCCGTCAGGGCCCCTCGCTCAGGACAGCAATCGAGCGATGGGCCAGCGGGCATATGATCCGAGGCCGGCGCCGAAATCCACCAATCATCTACGCGCCCGACGCGCTGCGCGCGAAAAGCCGCGCCTGCGCATACACTTCATCGAAATGGAGCTTTGCCGCTCGGTAGTAGGGGGAATTATCGTCGAAGATAAAAACGGGCGACGTGATTTCAGGCGGGCTCAGCAGAGGCGAGAAAAAGCCGATGTCGCCGGTGAAGATGAACCGGCCGGAGGGCAAGCGCTCACACAGTCGGATCTCATAGGAGAAGCCGTCGAACCGGTCCGCGTTCTCCTGCATCAGCAGCGCGCTTTCCCGCACAAACGCGTCCTGCGCGCCCTTGCGGCCGCGAATGTCCGACGCGTCCAGCAACGCATCCAGCCGCTTCTGAAAGCCGCTATTGCCGCTCCACAGGCTCGGCCCCTGCAACAATTTGCTGTCCATGAGCAGCAAGTCGCAATGCAAGCGCTGTTGACGCCCTTCTCTCAACGCGTCGACGATGGCGGGCTGAATGAAATTGTGCAGCACGCCAGCGCCGTCGACCAAGTACATTTGCAGAGCTTCGCCCAGGCAAATGTTCAGATGCTCATCGACTTCGCGCATCGGAATCTGCTTCAGAAAATTAGGCTTCACCTTGCCGATATATGTCGCCTTGTCTGCGCCAATGTCATCCCGCAACGTCTCAAGCGGATCATGCTCGCCATCTTCGCGCTGGAGATTGAAGTATTTAGCGCCGCCAACCCAATCCGGGACCTGCTCCGCGCTCCGTTGGTCGAGAAGGATAACGACCATCACCAGCTCATCGCCAGCCGCCGCCATACCGCACGCCGCCTCCCATTCCTGCCGAACCCATTTCTTTTCGGCGGAGTTCTCAGACAGCAGTAAGACAAAATAGCGAGACTTCTTGATGGCAGGAATAATGGTTTCTTCCAGGGTTTGATCATCGCGCGACATCGTCGCCTTGAATTGATCCTGATCCAACCATGAATGGATATTATGAGCCCTAAAATAACCCCGAAGCAATCGCGCGATATACTTGTCTTCTGATGCGTGACTGATAAAGACGTCAAATTCTTTCATCGAAGCCTCTCTTGCCGGCTGGAGGGTGAGATATTGCCTGTTTCGCAGTTTTTTCAACCAACCGAAGCGCGTGCCGCGTCGAAGCGATATGGGGCGGAAAATTGAGCGCGGATCGGGTGAAAAACGAGGCGATTGCGCGGCGCGGCGAACCTTGGGATGTGGTTGTGCTCGGCGCCGGCGCCGCCGGCATGTTCTGCGCCGCGCAGGCCGCCGCGAAAGGCGCGCGCGTTCTCACGCTCGAACATCGCGCAAATGCAGGCGAAAAGATTCGGATTTCCGGCGGCGGGCGCTGCAACTTCACCAATCTCCGGACGAAGCCCGAGAACTTCATCTGCCAGAACCGGCATTTCGTGAAATCAGCGCTGGCGCGATATCAGCCGCAGGATTTCTGCGCGTTGCTGGATGCGCATCGCGTACCTTACCATGAAAAGGCTCAGGGACAGCTCTTCTGCGATCGCTCCGCGCAGGATGTGATCGACGTTCTGCGCAGCGAAATGGCTCGGTCTGGCGCGGAATTGCAGCTGAACACGGCGATTGAAGCAATCTCGAGCACGCCCGAGGGGTTTGCAATCCAAGTGGACTGTGACAGGGGCCGCCAAACAATAGGATCGCGCATGCTGGTGGTTGCGACCGGCGGGAAATCGATTCCCAAAATCGGCGCAACGGGACTTGGCTATAAAATCGCCGAGCAGTTCGGGCTGAAGATTGTTGAGACGCGCCCGGCGCTTGTTCCGCTCACCTTTACAGACGGCACGCTCGCGGTGATGAAATCGCTTGCAGGCGTCTCGGTTGATGGCGGGGTCAGCTGTGGCAAGGCGCGTTTTGACGATGCGCTATTGTTCACCCATCGTGGGCTTTCTGGGCCGGCAATCCTGCAAATTTCATCTTTCTGGCGCGAAGGCGACGCGATCACGGTCGATCTCGCGCCTGATGCGGCGCTCTTTGACCAGCTGCGATCTGCGCGGCCCGAAGCCGGCAAGCGCAGCGTGTCCGCATTTCTGGCGCAGACGCTGCCGCGCCGCCTTGCTGAGGCGCGGTGCGCTGAGCTTGGCGTTACCGGCCCGCTCGCCGCCTGCTCAGACAAGGTTTTGAGATCAATTGAAGAATCCGTGCGCCGTTGGCGATTGTCGCCGGCAGGCACGGAGGGGTACCGCACCGCTGAAGTCACGTTGGGCGGCGTGGACACCGCCCAAATCAACAGCCGCACCATGGAGGCGAAAAATACGCCTGGTCTTTATTTCGTCGGCGAAGTGCTCGACGCGACCGGATGGCTCGGCGGCTACAACTTCCAGTGGGCGTGGGCGTCAGCCTTTGCAGCGGGCCAAGATCTCGCCGATCGGCTCGCCGCACGCTGATCCCCAGGGCGCGGCGTCATCGCCGATGCGCCTCAGGCCGCCTTGGCTGCAGGCGCGTCGCCCTCACCAAGTTTAAATTCGACCGCAAACGCGCCAAGCCGCTCCGCATAGCCCAATAGATCGCGTGACGAGCTAACGCTTTGCTCCGCCAGCGCCGCGTTCTGCTGCGTCTGTTGATCAATATCGCTCAGCGACGCGCCAATTTCCTGAACCCCGGCTGCTTGCTGATCGCAGGCCACCGCAATGTCGGACACTCGAGCCGAAACCTGTGCGATCGATTCGACAATCGACGCCAGCGCCTCTCCGGTTTCGTTAACCAGCCGGACGCCATCCACGACGTTAGATGAGCTGGTTTGGATAAGCTCGCGAATATCCCGCGCCGCTTCGCCGGACCGCTGAGCGAGCGTGCGCACTTCGGCCGCCACGACGGCGAAGCCTTTGCCGGCGTCGCCCGCCCGCGCGGCCTCGACCGCCGCGTTCAGCGCCAGCAGGTTGGTTTGGAACGCGATCGAGTCGATCACGGCAAGGATCGCTGAGATCTTCGAGGAGCTTTCCTCAATAGCCGACATCGCACTGACGGCGTTTTGGACCACTTCCTGCCCCAACGCGGCCCGGCGGTTCGATTCCGCCGTCAAGGTCGAGGCGCCGGAGGCGTTGCTCGCCGTATCGCGCACGGTCGCCGAGATTTCCTCCATCGTCGCAGACGCTTCTTGCAGCGCCGCCGCCTGGGACTCAGCCCGACACGAAAGCTGCTTGGCTCCGTCGGAAATCGGCGCGGCGCCGCTTTTTACATCCCCGGCGACATGGACGACATCCTGCAGCGTGCTCGCAAACCGGTTCAGGTTGGTGTTCAGGTCACGCGCGATATGGCCAAACTGACCATCGTAACAGTCTGGCATTCGCCCCGTCAGATCGCCCGCGGCCATATCGCCCACCACACGGCCCAGATCGGCCATGAACCGACGCACGATGTCAGTCACGGCGTTAATCCCGTTAGCTGCGACGGATGTGAAACCCGCATTGTCAATCGCGGTGACCTGCGTGTCGAGCTCGCCGACTTTAACGCCATCGATCACGCGCAGAACTTCGACTTCCAGCCCGCGAATAATCGTCATATCCGAAAGCTGCAGACAATAGCCAAGCGGCTCGCCATCGCTGGTGCTGATATCAACGAGCACGCTATCGATCTTTACGTCCGCCAGCGTCAGCTCAACGGCGTTCGCGCCGTTCGGCTTGGAACTCGCCTTTCCGGCCTGCGCCGCGTTGCGCGTTGCCGAAATCAAACCCTCATAATTTTGCCGACTTGCGGCGCCAGCGCCCGGATCAACGCGCATCAGCGAGGACATCTCTTTTGAGCGCGCCGCCAGCAGCTTGTCCAACGCGGCATTGCCATAGACTCGCGTCCCAGCAGTGTCGGTCACCAGAATTGGCTCCGGCGAAGCGTCCAAGGCGGCCTGAACGCGCGCCATTGTCGCACCATGAGCGCTGATGCGGCTCAACGCCCGTGCAATCACGCCAAGCTCATCCTTGCGGTCCTGCGCAGGCACCAGCACGTCCGCGCGAGCCAGCTCAATCTGACCAATCGCGCCCGCCAGCCCGCGCATGGCTGTGATCATACCGCGAAGCATCATCAGGCCCCAGCCCAACACAAACGCTACAATGCCGGCTCCGACACATCCGTAGAACAGCAGCGAATTGCTCGCCGCATCGCGCTTTGCAACGGCCGCGGCGGTAATTTCGTCGGCATAAGCACGTTCAACTTCAAGCAACCTGCCGAGATAAGCGCTGGACGCGGCAAACCAGCCTGGGCCGGTCACGCCTTTCATGTCGCCGGTCATCGGAGATGCGAGACCGATTTCGCGCAGCTCACGGATCCGCGCGGCCTCCGGTGTGGCCAAAGCCGCGTCGAGCCGTGCGATTTGCTCGGGCGTCGCCACGGCGCGAATGCGCGAGAAGAGATAGGCTTGGCGGTCCTGCATGCTGCGGAACCAGGCAAGGATCTTTGGTTTGAAGCGGCCTGCGCCGAACCCGTTCGCGCCGGCGGCCCGCTCACGTCCGGCGAACTCCTTGGCGTGCAGGATATAGCCGTAGATCGCGTTCAGCGTCGCCATCTCAGCCGTGGACGCGCCCTTCAGATGCTCATCGGCAGCCCCGATAACAAGCATGATCGTCCCAGTGTAATATTTCGCCAGCCCCGGAACCTTGATATCCTGACGATCGATCTTGCCGCGATAATCACTCAGCTTCGCCAAGGCGCTTTGCAGCGCTGTCGCCCGCTCCCGCGCCGCGGCGTTGCGCGCGTGCTCCGGGCTCAGCTCGTCGCGCACCCGCGCCAGCACCTTGTCCGTCTCACGGCGCTGCTTCGCCAGTTGCGGGCCGAATTTTTTGCCGCCGGAGCCAATGAAGCCCGCCGAGAACCCACGCTCACGTTGCAGCTCATGCGCCAGCTCGCTGCCGTGGGTCGACTCCGCGACCACAGCCATCAACTCCACGGCTTCGCCGCGCTTGGTCTCAGCTTCGATCAGAAGCATAGCGATAAAGAAGACCAGCCCAACCAATGGAACTGCAAACACCGCGTAGATGCGCGCAGCCGCGCGCCAGTCATGGGTGTTTTTTTCTTCGACGATGCTGGACATCAAATCCCCTTCAGCGGCAAATGGAGCTACGCTGCGGCACACCATAAGCGCGAAGCGTTTTCCGGGAGGTTAAACCCGGGACTGTTCTAGTCTATCGCCGGCGCTTTGGGCCGACGCGGTTGAACAGCGGAGCGAACGCGATGTCCCCGACTGAGATCCTGGCGCGTCTTCGCGCAATTCCGGGAGGCGTCTCGCCCGAGGCCCTCGGCGCGGTTGCAAAAGAAGCGCGCGTGCTGCGCCTACCGGCGGATCAAACGATCTTTCGCCCGGAAGACCAGGCGCTCTCTTTTATTTTGCTGCTGTCCGGACAGGTAAGGGTTGAGACCACTGCCCCGGGCGGGCGCAGCGCTGTGCTCTATCGCCTCGCGCCGGGCGATAGCTGCGTGATGACGACAAGCTGCTTACTCTCGGGCCGGGCCTATGGCGCAACAGCGGTGTCCGAGACCGATATTGAAGCCGTATCCGTTGATAAGTCGGTATTTTTCAATCTTTTGAGCTCGACCCCCGCCTTTCGACAATTGGTCTTCGACGCCTATTCGGACCGGTTGGCGGACTTGACCAATTTGATCGAGGAACTGCTGCTAAAACGGATCGATGGTCGTCTGGCGTTACTGCTCGCGGCCCAAGCGCCCAGCATGAACGCGACGCACGAGTTTCTGGCGCATGAGCTTGGCGCTGCGCGTGAAGCTGTATCTCGGATTCTAAAGGACTTTGAGCGCCGGGGATGGGTCTCGCTTAATCGCGGCAAGATTGATATTTCGTCGCCCGATGAGCTGCGTCGATTTGCTGAGGCTGTCGGCGCGCGCGACCGAACGCGTCTGCTACCCAGCACTTAGTATTCGCGCGCACAACAAATATATCAGATATATATGGGATGTATTCAAAGTGACAGATCGCAAGACCCTGCCCACGCGCGATGAGTATGTCGACTTCTACCCGCTACAAACCCGCTGGATCGACAATGACATATATGGCCACATGAATAATGTGGTGCATTATTCGCTGTTCGACACCGCGGTGAATGGGTGGCTGATGGAGCGCGGACTCCTCGACCCACGCGGAAGCGAAAGCTACGGGCTCGTCGTTGAAACCGGCTGCCGCTACCATGCAGAAATGGCCTTTCCGGACAAAGTGGTCGCAGGCCTCCGGGTCGCTAGGCTCGGCTCAAGCTCCGTGCGCTATGAGGTCGGACTATTCCGCAATGAGGATCAGACAGCGGCGGCGGAGGGATTCTTCGTCCATGTCTATGTCGCGCGAGCCGATCACCGCCCGACGCCGATCGATGATAACAGACGCGCCGCCCTAACAACGCTGATGCGTGCGACAGACGGCTGACTTCGGCGCGCAGTCAGCATGAAATCCCAGGTCATTCGGACGCATTAGGTGACCAGATCACAGAACGCCGACCGCAAACGGCGTAGACCGGTCGAAGCGGCGCATGGCGACGGCGTCGCCTAGCAGACGCCCTGTGGCTGACGCCCCCCTGTCAGCCAGCGCGCATAAGTTGGAGACTTCCTATGACCGCGAATGTCGGATCTTTGGATCGCATTGTCCGCATCATCCTTGGCGCAGCTCTGGTTGCGCTCGTTTTCGTTGGCGACAAGATCGCGCCAGACTTCAAGCACTGGTATCTTGGCTGGATCGGCATCGTTCCGATCGCCACCGCCTTTATCAGCTTTTGTCCGCTATATCGCATCTTCGGCATCCGCACCTGCCGCATCTCGCGCTAGAGCTTTTGCCGATCAAGTTGGATCGGCAAAAGGCTCTAACTCTTTGTTTTGTCGCGAGCTGTTCCCGCCAACCGGTATCCACTTGGTCGGCGCACGCTCTAGGGTACGAACTCCTAAATCTGGCCGAGCCAGCGTTCGGCAGGCGGCTTTTGGCTGAGAAGCGACTGCAGAGCAGAACGAACCGCGCTTCGGCGCCAAGAACTGAGCAGCCTTGGCTGCTCAGCTCCGCGCTTACCCTAGGGCGCGGACTCCTAAATCTGGCCGAGCCAGCGTTCGGCAGGCGGCTTTTGGGGTGCGTCAGCGACGCTCGCCGGTGGAACCACACCGCATTCGCGCCGCTTCCTGCCCCAAAAGCGCGTTTGACGGGCTGGCGACGACCAGATTTATGAGTTC
>JALEGB010000089.1 GCA_022760355.1 Neomegalonema sp. | reverse complement strand
TCGCAATCATGCATGGCCAAGTTGGCTTCGTAGGTGCCGTGCATGCCGAGCATGCCAAGAAATTGCTGATCCGAGCCCGGATAGCAGCCCAGCCCCATCAATGTGGAGGTGATCGGAAAACCGGTCTCGCGCACCAGATCTCGCAGCAGCTGCGTCGCCAGCGGGCCAGAATTCACAACGCCGCCGCCGGAGTAGAAGATCGGACGTTCAGCCTGCTCCAGCAGCTCGACCGCTTCTTTGATCTGGTCGAGGTCGCCCTTCACCTTCGGCTGGTACGAGGTGCGCAACGGACCATTCGGCCGGCGGTATTTGCCGCGCGCCATTTGGATGTTCTTCGGGATATCAACCAAAACGGGGCCAGGGCGTCCGGCTTTGGCGACCCGGAAGGCTTCGTGAATGATGTCCGGCAGCTCATCGACGTCTTGAACCAGCCAGTTATGCTTGGTGCAGGGGCGCGTGATGCCGACGGTGTCGGCCTCCTGGAAGCCGTCGGTGCCAATCAGGAAGGTGGGCACCTGGCCGGAGATGCAAACCAGCGGGATCGAGTCCATCAGCGCATCCTGCAAACAGGTGACGACATTGGTCGCGCCTGGGCCGGAGGTGACGAGCAAAACGCCAGGTTTGCCGGTGGTGCGCGCATAGCCTTCAGCTGCGTGGCCTGCGCCCTGTTCATGGCGGACGAGAACGTGATGGAGATCTTTCTCCTTATAGATCTCATCATAGATCGGCAGGACGGCGCCGCCGGGATAGCCGAACAGGACATCCACGCCCTGATCCATCAGCGCGCGCACCACCATTTCTGCGCCAGTCATCAGCGTCATTGTCGGCTCCTTTGTTTCGGTTCGTCCTGCGTTTGCACTGTTGAGCGGGTTCGTCGGCTGCGCTCGCCGCAGTGATTTGAGCAATAAAAAAGGGCCCCGAAGGACCCTTGCGCGCGTGACCATTCGAATGGCGATCTATCCGCCAACCGTCACGCGCGCTCCCCAATAATCACCACAAGCACTTGCGCCAGCATCGGCTCACCCTCGAATGGTTCAGTTGCAGCTGACTGCTGCGTGACACTTCGCTACGCCGATGAGGATTGCGGGTCAAGCTAAACAAGAGATTAACTGCAAAGAAGTAGGGGCATTTTTGGAAGGATATTGCGCCGCGCGCGTCTGTCGCGACCACATGCATCTTATTTTGACGATTTTGCTGCGTCTGTTGCGCCACTGCATCGCGCTCGCGGCGACCGGAGCGCTCGTACTCTCGCCCGTCAATCCTACAGCGCGCCAGACTTTAGCGCGGCTTGAATGAGGTGAATGACGCGCGCTAAACGCGGTTCCGCTGACGGTCCGGCCCATTGCGCGGCAAAATGCGGGGCGCGGAAACAGGCGACAGCGTCCCAAACAGCATGCGCCGCCCAATCTGGATCGCTGAGCTTCAATTGACCTTCCGCAACGCCTTGCGCAAGGATTGCGCTCAGCTGCGCCTTGAGCCGTTCATGGTGCCCGTCGAGAGCGCCGGCGTCCGCGGCGAAGATCTTCACGTAGGTTTGGAACAGCTCCGGTTCCTCGGCGGCTCGGCGACGTTTCTCCAAAAACATCGTCTGGATCCACAGCGCGATCCGCTCCTCCGCGGGCAGGGCGGTCCTCTCGACGATTTCTTGCAGCGGCGCTCGGAACGCGCTCAGCCACTGCTCGGCAACCGCGGCGCGCAGGTCATTTTTACTGCTGAAATGCCGATAGATGGCGGCGTGAGTGACGCCGAGCGCTCCGGCGACGTCGCGGACGGTCGTTTTTTCCGGTCCATATCGGCGGAGCATTTCCACGGCGGCGCTTAGGATCCGTTCGGGCGTCAGCTGTTCCGATGGCGGGCGTTCCGAGTTCATGACTCTCCTATGCCTTCGATGCCGCAGGCTGTCGAGCTGCGCTTGACGCCTTTGCTGATCATATATAGGTGCAAGTTACAAAATTCGTAATATGTAACTGTATTGTTGTGATCGCGAACTGGAGAATCCCATGCCCCCTGTGCGTCGGCGGATTTTTGTCACCATCATGGCCACGATTATGTCGATGATCATGTCAGGAATCATCACGGCCTTTAACCTCGGGATCGATGACGCGTTCCTGATGAATTGGCTCTATGCGTGGCTGTTTGCTTGGCCGCTGGCGATCCTGTCGGCGTTCATCGCGCAGCCGATCGCCCAGCGCTATAGCGGCTCGATCGCGCAGCGCGTGTTCGGCGCGGACGCCCTCGGCGAGCCCCGGCACCCCCCTATCGACCGCTGACGCCGCCGGATCTATGAGTTGGCGGTCTCGGTGTGGCGCTCATGCGGGCTTGCGCCACTCCATGATCAAAAACCACGGCGCTTGATTGTAGCGCGCTTGCCGCGCCGCCGGGCCGCTATGGGCGCGCGGCTCTTCAAAATGGGCAAGTTGCAGCCCCGCCCCGATCAGCGCGGACATATACGCGTCTAACGGGCGGTGGTGATTAACGATCGAAATCCCGCGCCACTCGCCAAGGATTGGGCGTTCGCCAAAATAGCCGGAGATGGGATAGTAGTCGAAAGACCCGTCCGGCTTGGCGACCCAGCCGCGATCCGCTCCTGCTGAGATGAAGCTGTTGATATTGGCGATCAGCAGTGCGCCGCCTGGGGCGAGCACGCGCGCGGCCTCGTCGATGGCGGCTCGGTAGTCCGGAATGTCGATCAGCACCATACAGCACACGACGAGGTCAAAACTGTTGTCGTCAAAAGCGAGTTTTTCGCCGTTCCCTTCCCGATAGTCGCCCTCTGGGTCTCGCCGCCGGGCTTCTTCGATCAGGCGGGCCGTCGGATCAACGCCAATCGTGTCAATTCCGCGCGCGCGCAGCATGCGGGAAAAACGTCCCTCGCCGCAGCCGACATCCAGCGCGCGGCGATAGGAATGGGCGTCGATCCGCGCGAGCATCGGCCGGTCCAACACGCAGGCGCGGCCAAAGTCGCCATGTTCGCCCATATCGGCGATCCAGGCTTCGGCGGAGCGCGCCCAGCCGCCATCATCGGGAAAGTCGCTCATCGTCTTTCATCCTCTTGGATCTGCGCGCTCCATTCCTTGATCGAAGCCTCCGTCGCCCATTCCATGCTGGGCCAAGCGGCCATTTGGTTCCGCAGCCAAGTCGACTGGCGTTTTGCGTATTGGCCGGTGTCCAAAACAGCGATCTCAGTTGCTTCGGAGCGCGTCAGCTCACCGGCAAGCCAGCGGCGAATTGGGTCATATCCAAGCGCCTTCAGGCCGGGCGCGGCGGCGGGGAGGTCGGCGGCCTCGACCTGTCGCTGGACCGCGCGAACCTCATCGACCGCCCCTTCCTCCATCATCTGGCGAAAGCGCGTCGCGATCCGCGCGCGCAGCTTCTCCCGCGGTGGCAACAGGCGCATCGGATGCGTCGCCGACAGCGGCGACACCGGCGGCGGCGTCTGCTCCATCCATGCGGCGAACCCTTGGCCGGTCGTCTCCAGCACTTCGATCGCGCGCAGAACACGCCTTGGGTTGGCCAAATCGATGCGGTCCGCTGACGCCGGGTCCCGCCGGCGCAGTTCTTCCGCAAAAGCATCCGCGCCGACGTCATTCAGCCGGGCCTCCGCCGCTGCGCGGATCTCCGGCGGCGTTGCGGGGATTTCGGCCAGCCCTTGCGTCAGCGCCTTAAAATAAAGCCCGGTTCCGCCGACGATAACCGGCCGCAAGGATTGTCGCCGCGCCGCCTCGATCTCAGCGGCGACTTCGCGCAGCCATCGGCCGGTCGAATAGCCGACATCCGCAATCGGCGTATGGCCATACAGACGATGCGGCGCGCGGGCCTCATCCGCCGCGGCAGGCCGCGCCGTCAGGACCCGCCATTCCGCATACACTTGCAGCGCGTCCGCGTTGATGATGACGCCGCCGAGCCGCTCAGCCAATGCAAGCGCCAGGCTGGATTTGCCCGACGCGGTCGGGCCGGCGATCAGAATAGGTTTCGGCTCGGCGGTATCGCTCATGAGAAAGCACAAAGTTTGTCGGGCGCAGGGCCCAGGCGCCGCGACCCTTAAGTGGTCGGCAATTGCGGACCCTACCCATCAATTCTGGCGAGTGAAAGCGTTGCTCCTATTCCTTGGCGCTAAAGCTATAGGCGTCCTGACCATGAACCTCCGCATCGATCCCAAGCATTTCGGTCCGGTAGGGAACACGCATCGCGACAGGCGCAGGGCCTTCTTCGTCGCGGGCGCCGATCACGCGCCGAATAAGCGCGTAAAGGCCGTTCAGCAGCGCAAACATGAACAGGCTACTGAAAAACACGACGAAAAACAGCCCAACGCCGATCGCCCCTTGGTTCAGGGCGGCCTGGAAGGACGGGACGCCAGCGCCGAGAGGCGCTGCGACGACGCCGACAAGTCCAGGCAGACCATGCACAGCGATGGCGTTGACCGGGTCATCGACGGACCGGCGCTCCAAGACGACAACGCCAACGCGGTAGGCGGCGCCCGCGACAACGCCGACCAGGAGCGCGTCGACCGCATCGAACCGGTTAGCGCCCGCCGTCACGGCGACGGCGCCAGCCAAAAGGGCGTTCATCGTGTCGAGAAGGCTACGGTCCTCGCCCGTTAGCAGATGGATCAACGTCGCCGTCAGCGCCGCGGCGGCAGGGGCCAAGATCGTCGCCGCCGCAATGCGGCCGAACTCCGCAACGGTTGTGCTGAGGACGTCCGTTCCAGCAAGGGCTGGCGAGGCCAGGCCGTTGGCGAACAACGTGCCGCCGTTAAAGCCGAACCAGCCAATCCATAGAAAAACGACCCCAAGCGCGGCAAGCGGCAAATTGTGAGGCGCGTGCCGCTTCGCAACGCGGAACAGCTGTTCGCGCCCGAGTCCGATAGGATCATAGCCGTTATAGGCGAGCCGTGGGCGCAGAAGCAGCGTGCCGGCAAGTCCAGCTGCGGCGCCTGACGCATGTACGACAATTGAGCCGGCGAAGTCGTAGAAGACCCCATAAAGCAGGCCCAGAGGATGCCAGACAGTGAAGGCGATGAGCGGGTAGAAGAACCCCGTGAAGAGACCGGCGAAAACCAAATAGACGTGAGGCCGAATTCTGCCAGTGACCGCCCCACTGCAAATTGTCGCTGCGGTGGTGGCGAAGCCCAGCTGAAACAAAAAGTTTATGGTGGGATCCGGTTTAATCACTGTCGCGGTCGCCGCCGGCTCTGCGGCGGCAAGCCCGATCTGACTGAGAAGCGGAGTCAAGGGGCTGGCGCCGGTGAGGATGTCCCATCCCACCAGCCAAAAAGCGACGGCGCCGAAACAGATGTCCAGCAGATTTTTGTAAATGTCGTTGATGGCGTTGAGCCGGGAAACTGCGCCGGTCTCCAGCATCATGAAACCCGGCTGCATCAACAGCACCAGGATGGCGGCGACGAACAGGATGATGTTCAGGCCGAAAAAAATCGAGAAATCAAGATCGGTTGGCGATGGAATAAGGTCCATATGATCCGTCCCTTACGGTTCTGCGCCTCGGAGCGCCGGCTGGAGCGTTCAGCGGATTATCTGGCGGGCTAAAGATGCGTCGCGATGAGATCAGAGAAACGTTGCGCTTCGGCGGGGTCCATTGCGTCGCCGACAACGGGAAACAGCGCTCGGATGCTGATATCAGGCAGTGGGCGCTGCAGTGATCGCGGTTCGGCTACGATTACGACGCGATCCGGAAAGTGCTTCAGCGCCTCGCGTATTTCGCTTTCCTGTCGTTCGAAGTGGTTCTCACACAGGCGCAATACGCCGCCGCGGCAAGCGGCGATTTGCCGGCGGAGCGTGTCCCACGCCTCGCCGTTTGAGGGAACCGCATCCGCCGCCGCTGAGATTGGCCTGAGGCCCACCTGGCGCAGAGCCGGCACGATTTGGCCGGCCAGTTCCGCCTCGAAGGAGGACGACAGAAAAATTGGTCGGTCTCGCGACGCGGTTGCGGTAGGGGTGGTTGCCGAGCGCAATAGCGCGCCGAGGCCAGCTTCGGTTAGACGGGCCTCGAAGGCGGCCCGTTGGGACTGCTCAACCACGGCCCATCCCTGTGTATAGCGCAGCTCTCCCATATGGCGCGCTTCGGTCAGCATGCGGTGCAGCCCTCGGTGAAGGCGATCGCGCTCCTTCGTCAGCGCCGGCTCGTCCAGATCTCGGCGCAGCTGCATGGAAAGCGGTTCGAACAGGTCCGAAAGATCCAGTTCTGGCCGCACCACCTGAAACAGCTCAGCGCATTGAAGGACATCGGCGCGGATTTCGAGATAGGTCTCATCATAGCCGCCAAATTTCCCGAAGCCGACAATTATCGCCATATTATAAGGGGATAGAGCTGAAACATCTTCGATAAGAAGCTCGCAAAACGTGCAGAATGCTCGAAATGTAGACATGCGCCCCCTGTTTTTTGCGGATGCCGGCGCTTGGGCGCCGTGCTGGCTTTTCGCGTTTGCGGCGCATTGTCGGCCTCTGGCGGGCCGTTTGCGCGAACGGCCTGTTAACCATTCTGGGCGCGTGATGGGCGAAAATAGTTCCGTCTCGGCGTCGTCAAATAAACCTTTTCTAGTTCTGTGTTCGCCAAGCCGCGCTCGCCGCGGGCTTGACCCTGGCGGCGGCGGGTGCATCGATCAGGCCCGTTAAGTCTTCTGCGCAGAGCATGGGAGAGCGGCGGATGCTGAGGCGACGCGGTGGGGTAGGGCGCTTAGGCCGCGCGGCGGCGCTGCTGGCGCTGACATTGAGCGGCGCTTGGGCGGCGGCGCAGTCCAACAATGGCGGGTGGAGCGATCTGGAGAGCTTCCGGGAGTGCGAAAGCTGCCCGCTGATGAAGGTGTTGCCGGCCGGCAGCTTTCTGATGGGATCGCCCGAGACGGAGATCGGCCACTCGATTGACGAGGCCCCGCGCCGCCGGGTTCGGCTGCCCCGTTTTGCGATCGGGGTCTATGAGGCGACGTTCGCGGAGTGGGACGCCTGCGTTGCGGATGGCTATTGCCGACCGATCGCCGCCAAGTCGCCGCGGGGGCGCTATCCGGTTGCGGCCGTCACCTGGTTTGACGTGACGGGCGAAGGCGCGCCGAAAAAGGGCTTTCTCGCCTGGCTCAACATGAAAACCGTTGGGTCAGAGACCGGCCCCTATCGGCTGCCGAGTGAGGCGGAGTGGGAGTATGCGGCGCGAGCCGGCACGCGCACGGCCTTTTCCTTCGGCGAGACCGATGAGCGGCTGGGCGACTATGGCTGGTTTCGCGGCAATAGCGGTCAACGGGCGCGGCGGGTCGGGCTGAAAAAGCCGAACCCCTGGGGCCTCTATGACATGCATGGCAATATCTCCGAATGGGTCGCGGATTGCCTGCATAACAGCTATCGCGGCGCGCCGCGGGACGGGGCGCCCTGGGGGCCGGAGAATGGCGGCGACTGCGCGCAGGGCGTGCTGCGCGGCGGCGCCTGGTGGTTTGGCCTGACGGAAAATCTCCGCTCGGCGGCGCGGGACTATGTGAATCGCGATGCGAAGAATACGATTGTCGGGTTCCGGGTGGTGCGGACATTGGAGACCAGGGTCTCATGGGCGGCGCGCTTCGCATCCCGATAATAGAAGGATAATGGCGCGCAGGGCTCGCGGCGACGGTGTAACGGAGGGGATCATGATCAGGTGGAAAACCGTAGGCGCCGGCGCGGCGGCGTTGATGGCGTTGGCGCTTGGGCTGGCGGGGTTGGTGGAGCGGCCTTGGGCGGAGACGCCGCCGCGGCGCATTGCGCTGGTGATCGGCAATGGCGCTTATACCGGCAAACATTTGGCCGCATTGCCCAATCCTGTGCGAGATGCGACGGCAGTCGAAGCGATGCTCAAAGGGCTGAAGTTTGACGAGGTCGTGCTCAAAACCGATCTGACCACGGCGCAGATGCGCAAGGCGCTGCGAGAGCTGGGCAAATCCGTCAGGCGCGGCAAGGTGGAGATCGCGGCGGTGTTCTTCGCCGGCCATGCGATTCAGTATCGGGGGGAGAATTACCTGTTCGGCGTCGATGCGGCGCCGGAGACGGTGGAGGATCTGTCGGAGATGGCGGTCTCGCTGCGCAAGATCCTGGATCGGCTGCGCGGCGCGCGCGGCGGCTTGAAGCTGGTGATGTTGGACGCCTGCCGCGATGAGGCCACGCTGCTGACCGCGATGAAAGCGCAGGAGACGGATCTGACCCGCTCCGCATCGCTGAAGCGCGGGCTGACGCGGTTGACGGACTATCGGGCGGAGGATGATACGCTGATCGCTTATGCGACCTCGCCGAATGAGGTGGCGTTGGACGGCGCGCCGGGAACCCACAGCCCGTTCACCCGCGCGCTGTTGGATCTGGCGCCGCGGCGGGGGGAGGAGATCCGCCTGCTGTTCGGCAAGGTGCGGGATCGGGTTGCCCGGGCGACGGGCGGGCGGCAAAAGCCGACGGCGAAGACGGATACGATGGGTGGCCGCGCCTATTTCCTGGCCGGCGCGCCTGCGGCGCCTGATCCTGGGACGCCCGGGCCTGTGAAACCTGGGCCTGTGAAACCTGCGCCTGGGAAGCCTGATCCTGTGACGGTGGGGCCTGCGAAGCCGTCGGGCCCGAGCGCCGGGTCAGCGCGGAGCGATTGGCTGCGCACGCGGTTGAGCGAGGATCCGGCGGACATGATGGCCTTCCGCGCCCGCTGGCCCGAGAGCCGGTTCGCCGGCGCGGCGGCGAAACGGTTTGCGGAGCTGGTGGCGCGGGCGACGGATATTGACGCGCTCCGGGCCCTGCGTCGGCGCTATCCCACGGAAGTAAAGGCGCTGTCGGCGCGGATCTTGGCGCTGTTTCAGGCGGCGCTGGCGAAGGCGAAAGCGCAACGGACCATCGCGGCGTTGGAGGCGTTTCGCCGTCGCTGGCCCAGCTCGCCGGTGGATGCGGCGGCGAAAGCGGCGATTGAGGCGCTTTATACCGATCTTGCCGCTGCTCAGACGGCGCTGAAGCGGCTGGGGCTGTATGATGGGGCGGAGGATGGGCTGTGGCTGGAAAGCTCCGCCGCGGCGCTGAAGAAATTTGAGGCGGCGCTGGGCCTGCCGGCGGATGGGGTGTTGAGCAGCGCCGATCTCAAGCGCCTGCGGGGGCCGACGCCGGTCCTCTTTTCGCAGGATCTCGCCAGCGCCCAGGATTGCGCCGCCTGTCCGGAGATGGTGGCGATCCCGGCCGGTTCCTTCCTGATGGGCTCGCCGGAGACGGAGCTTGAGCGCAAGAAGCGCGAAGGGCCGCAGCGGCGGGTGGCGATCAAGCGCTTCGCGATCGGCAAATATGAGATCACTTTCGAACAGTGGGACAGATGCGCAGCGGAGGGCTATTGTCGCAGCAATCCAAAACCGGGGGATGAGGGTTGGGGCCGCGGCAAGCGGCCGGTGATCAACGTGTCCTGGAAAGACATCACTGGCGCGGGCGGGTTTTTGGACTGGCTGAACTCGAAGGTCCCGGGATCGCCCTATCGCCTGCCCTCCGAGGCGGAGTGGGAGTATGCGACGCGGGCGGGGACGACGGGGCCGTTCAGCTTCACGGGCAAAATTTCGGCCGATAAGGCGAATTACTATTCACAAATTAGCTATG
Source organism: Neomegalonema sp. (assembly GCA_022760355.1). Classification (GTDB taxonomy): domain Bacteria; phylum Pseudomonadota; class Alphaproteobacteria; order Rhodobacterales; family Rhodobacteraceae; genus JALEGB01. The sequence continues at coordinate 96,964 of JALEGB010000089.1, read as the reverse complement.
CTGGCTCGCCGACGGGCGGATATCGGAAGAAAACGCTCCCCGTCGGTTCCTTCGCCGCCAACCCCTGGGGCCTGCATGATGTGCATGGCAATGTTTGGGAGTGGGTTCAGGATTGTTGGCACGGCTCCTATCGCGGCGCGCCAACCGATGGATCGGCCTGGATGGCGGTGGGGAAAGGGGATTGTTCCAGTGCCGTTCTTCGCGGCGGCTCGTGGAACTACAATCCGGACTGGCTGCGCTCCGCGGTCCGCAGCGGGTACCCTCGCGGCGACCGAGGCAGGTACAGGGGGTTTCGCGTTGCCCGGACGATAATTCCGTCGTGAGACGGGATTATTCTTACCCTTTTTCCCTTTACCGCCCGCCACAGGCGCAGGGTCTGCGGCGCGGTGCGCGGCGGCGCCGTTTGCGCCCGAAAACCGCGCGCAGCGCGGTCGCCGGGCGGGCGGGGGCGCTATTCGTCCCCGTAAGCGCGTTTGGCGTAAAGGGCGGTGATCTCATCCTGGATGCCCTGCGCCGCCTTGTGCGCCGTGACCAGATCATCCCCCGCCATCAGCCGATCACGGACAAACTCCGCATGCTGGGCGGTCAACCGTTCAATCTCCGTCGCGTCAGTGCGGGTCAACCGCAATACAGTCCGAATGCGTCGTGGCATTGTGCTCTCCTGCCTCATAGCCTCACAGCTCGCACGATCGAAAAGCTTGCCTGCGCCTTCAACCGCGCCTGATCCGCAGCGATGCGCGCTGGCCGCCCTGGTCCATGCCGTCGGCGGACGCGCTAGTTATCGTTGTCCTCACCGCCACATCATCAACATGTCGAATTGTCTACCACAAGTTGAGGTTGTGGAAAAGAGCTTCTCTCTTCTCAGTCGTGTCACGGCCGCCATTTTCCCGGCTCAAAATAAGTCGGCGCGTCCGGCGTCAGGGCCGCCAGGGCCATCCGCCGGTTGAACCGCATCATCTCCAACCGTTCGATCGCGTCCGCATCGAACCAGGCGACCTCGGCGATCTCCTCGCCATCCGGGGTGAACTCAGCAATTTCCGCGCCATCCGACGCGAATGGGGCGCCCGCCTCAATCAACCGCCCGGCGAAGGCGAGCACCGTGTAGGCCACCACATCGCCGTTCGGATAGGTCACCTCCGCCTCCGGTCCGGCGAATACGCCGATCAGCCGCACCGGCTCCGCCCGCACGCCGGCCTCCTCAAACGCTTCTCGCATCGCCGCATCCGCCGGCTGCTCCAACGGCTCAATCATCCCGCCCAGCGTCTGCCATTCGCCGGTGTCGGCGTTGCGCGCCAGCAGCGCCTGACCGTTCCGCACCGGGATCATCGCCGCGGCGGGCGCGATCAGCTGCGCATGGCCCACATGATCGCGGAGCATTTTGAGATAGGGCGAAATCGGCATAGCGCGGTCCTTTGGTTGGGCGGGCCGCAACGGGGCGGCGATTGTCGGCTGACGGGCAAGCGGTTACCCCTTCGGCGCGCAAGCGCAACCCTTGGGCGGTTCGTCAGCGCAACAGCGGCGGCGGCCCCGATCTCTCAAAGATTTGCGCGCGCGTCCTATCTATCCCAATGATGAAGCCGCGCAGCGCGTGCGCAGGCAGGGTTGGGGGTGCAAGTGGAAAAGCCGGATCGTCGCCCCCTGCTGGGGCTGGCCGCCGCAGCGCTGGCGCTTTTGGCGGTTCCAGCGCTAAAGCTGAGCGAGCCGGCGCCGGTGCGCGTCATTGAGCGCGGCAAAGGGCCGTATCTGGCGGCGGCGCGCGAGATTGACGCTTTCTGGCGCGCGCAGTTCGAGGTCCAGTTTCCGGAGACCGGCCGCCGCTATCGCACGCCGAAAGTCACGTTCAAAACCGGCGAAAAGCTGCCGGGCGCCGCATCGGAGCATTACGCCGGCTTCTATATCGAGCGCAGCGAATCGATGACCGTGCTGCTCGACGGGCCCCGGTTCTTCGTGTTCCTGGTCACCGCGCATGAGTTTGGCCATCATGTGCAGCATCTCGCCGGGCTGAGCCGTCGCCGCGCGCGGTTGATGGCGCGGACCTTCACCAAAGAAGGCCGCCGCCAGATCGGCATGCGCTATGAGCTGCAGGCCGAGTGTTTCGCCGGCGTCTGGGCGCATCACGCGGTGAAGACAGGCAAGGTGCTGACGCGCAGCGAGGTCTATAAATGGCGGCTGGCCGCGACCTTCAGCGGCGATTCCAAAACCCACGGCTCCGCGCGCCAACGTTTGCGCTGGTTTGACGCCGGCTTTGAGAAAGGCCGAGCGTCCGCCTGCGACACCTTCGCGCCGCAATGGATCGTGCTCTAGCCCCTCACAAGAGTCCACAGCGCCTAGGCCGCGAACTCATAACCGCTTGCGGTCGCCGCCCGCGCAATGGTTAGGACCGGTCGCGCCCATAGCGGGCAGGCGTCGCAACCGCTGGCGATGGCGTGTTGGCCATATGCGCCGCGCCGCGCTTCGCCGCCAGCTCCATCTGTTTCTGCCGCTCCTCCCGCCGACGCTTCTGCTCCGCATCCGCCTCATTGGCGCAATGCGGGCAGGCGACGCCTTCGCGATAAAGCGGCGACGCCCGGTCCGCATCGGTCAGCGGGCGGCGGCAGCCGCGGCACAGGCTGTGATCGAGCACTTCGAGCCCGTGGCCGACCGACACCCGCTCATCGAACACGAAGCAGCCGCCTTCCCAAGCGCTTTCCTGCTCCGGCGCATGCTCGAGATATTTCAGAATCCCGCCTTTGAGCTGGAACAGCCGGTCAATGCCCATATCCCGCAGGAAGGCCCCGGCCTTTTCGCAGCGAATGCCGCCTGTGCAGTAGATCGCGACGGCCGGCGCCTGACGCATCCGCTCATAATTCGCCTCGGCCCAGGCGGGAAACTCGCGGAAACTGTCGGTCTCCGGATCAATCGCGCCCTCGAATTTGCCGATCGCGATCTCGTAGGAGTTGCGGACATCGATCACCATCACGCCCGGCTCGCGGATCAGCTCATTCCACCGATCGTAGGAGGTGTAGGCCGCCACCGACTGATCCGAGACCACCCCCGGCGCGCCCATGCTGACGATCTCGCGCTTAAGCCGCACGCGCAGTCGCCTGAAAGGCGGCTCTGTCGATGTGCTTTCCTTATGCTCCAGCCCGGCGAGCAGCGGGTCTTGGCGCAACAGCGCGAGAAATCCACGCAGCTTCTCCGGCGCGCCGGCGAGAGTGCCGTTCACGCCTTCCGGCGCCACCAGCAGGGTCCCCGACAAGTCTCGCGCAGCGGCTTCCGCCCGATAGCGCTCCACCCGCGCTTCCGGATCCGGGAGCGGCGCGAAGTGATATAGGGCGGCGATGAGATAGTTTGGCTGTTCGGTCATAATACCTGCAGAATACGCCTCGCCGCCCGCTGGTGGAAGAGGCGGTTGCCTCACGCTGTGGCCTCTTTACGGGCATGCCGTCGCAGGGGGACCAACCCTTGCTGCTCACGCCACGCCGCCCAGGCCCGCTCAACATCGCCGCGCGTCTTGTACTCGCCCGTCCAATGTTGCGGCGGCTCGAGCCCAAGCAGCTGCAAATCAGCCGCGGCGGCCCGATCGCCGAAGCAGGCGCCAAAATCCAACTCTCGCCACCCCTTTTCCTGCGCCTGCGCCCGCAGTTCTTCCACAACTGCTTCGGACGGCGCGCCGAGATCGCGATCGACAAAATGCGCTGAAGCGAAGCAGGCGCCCTGCACCGAAACGCGGCGCAAATCGGCCCCATGCAAATGCGCATTGGTGAAGTCCGCCGCATCAAGCATCGCGCCGGAGAAGAGCGCGTTTTGAAGCTTTGCCGCGCGGAAATTCGCGGCGGTCAAATTCGCCGAAGGGAAGAAGGCCCCCAGCGCCCGCGCGCCCTCAAAATTCGTATTGGGGAGCTCAGCACGCGTAAAATAGGCGCCCTCTAGGCGCGCTCCCGAAAATAACGCGCCGGGCCCGATTGCGAAATTGCAATTAGCGCCCTCCATCCGCGCCCAACTGAAATTGGTCAGCCCGATGTGAGCCTGAACGAACACCGCCGCGGTAAGTTTGGCGCTATGCAAATCTGAACCCGACAAATCCGCACCGGACAGATCCGCGCCCACTAGTTGCGCAAATGCAATAGGCAGGCGTCGCAAAGGCGCTTTTACCAACAAAACGCCATGAAATGAGGGTCTTGCAATGTCGAAATGCGGCATACTATGCACAGGGTTGTTGCGCTGCCATGCCTCCGCAAGTTCACACCAGCTGTTTAACTTCTCTATTACTATGCTTTGATCCAAAGCCCCAGCATCTTCGTTGCGTTCCGTATGTTTATCGTCTATAGTCGGCGCTGTAGTGGGTGTTTTTCCCCCATTTTCGTACGCCTGCTGTTCGATAGTACGGCGCCGAAGAAATTCGGCGACGGCCACTATATCAGTTGTCGGACGATCATCGCCGAGGTTCCGCTCTCGCACCCACGTTGCTTTTGCCTTGCTGAAATTAATCAGATCTCTCATCGATGGAGGCTTGCGGCCGCCGCGCCCGTCATCGGGCCCACGCAGATCGCCGCTCTCGTCAATCCGCCCAGCATACTCAGGATGCGCCGCCTCGAATGGCTGTCCAAATTCCAGCGGCTTCCGCACAGCGCGCACATAGGCGAACAGCGTCTCCATCACCGGCCAGTGATTCTCAAGCGCGCCAGAGAACGGGTCCTTCGCCTGGGCCACCTCCTCAAGGATCGCGATGCCGGCGACGCGCAGCTCATAGTTCGGTTCGGCCACGGTTCGCGCGACCGGAACCAGCTTCTTAAGCCGCACTGGCTCATCGTCGCCCGGCGCCGTCTCCTCCCACACCTCATGCAGCTCAACCAGTTGGGAGGATTTCACCGCCCCCAGCATTTCGGTCCCGCGCAGCCGCAAGCCGGTCAATTCCTCCCGCCGCGCAGCGTCCCGCTGCTGCAGCAATTGCGTGCGCGTATTTTCCTCACTCCGCGCCGCGACATCGACCGTGTGCTGCTGCAGCCGCGCCCGATACAACACGATTGGGACGGAGAGGGCGCCCGCGATGACGGCGAGGAATATCGTCGGAGAACCGGAGATTTGCGCGCGTAGGGCCGTGATCACGTCACCGGCGGACCACCAGCGCGGCGCCGTGATCAGCGCTTCGCGCAGCGTGAGCACCAGGAACAGCGCGCCAATCACCGCGATCGCCACGGCGGCGACCCAATAGAGGCCCAGCAGCGCCCTCAGCACAAAGCTTGAAATGCCCCGGCGGGATTGCAGCCACGCAGCCGCCGCTTTGATCCAGCGGATCAGCCGACCGCCCGTTTGATGCTGCTCCGCCATGCGCCGCCCCCTTCGGTTAACGGGACAGCTATGCCAGCTCCTCCGAGCCGGCGCAAGGCGCGCCTAACGCCGTTCCGCGCCAGAGCAGAGGGCGACCGAGAGCCTACTGGCCTGCGAACTTCACCGATTCGCCGCAGCCGCACGCATCGACCACATTCGGATTCCGAAACTCAAAACCGCTTTCCAGCAGCCCGGTTTTGTAATCGATTTCGGTGCCGATCATGAACATCGCCGCCATTGGCGCGATCATGACGCAGGCGCCATCCTGCTCGACGAGCTCATCATGCTCGCCAACCTGTTCGGCGAACTCCATGACATATTCCATGCCCGCGCAGCCGCCTTTTTTGACGCCAATGCGCAGACCCTTCACCTTGCCTTCCGACTCAGTCATCAAGCGCCGGATCTGCCCGGCGGCGGCCGGGGTGAGGGTGACGGCTTTCTGGCCAGGGATGCTAAACATCGTCCATTCTCCTCAAAGCATACCAAGCTCGAGCCGGGCTTCGTCGGACATCATTGACATATTCCATGGCGGATCCCAGACAATCTCGACATCGACCCGACGCACGCCGGCCACGGGATCGATCGCATCGGCGACCCAACCGGGTATTTCACCCGCAACGGGGCAGCCCGGCGCTGTCAGCGTCATCTCAACGGCGACATCGCTGTCTTCCGAGATTTGCACGCTGTATATGAGGCCTAGATCGTGGATATTCACTGGAATTTCCGGATCGTACACCGTCCTCAAGGCTTCAATCACCGCGTCGAACAGCGGATGCTCCGTGCTGGACGGCTTGATCAGCGGTTCGCCTTCCGCCGGCTCCACCTTGTCTCGCTCGACCCCATCCGCCATTCACTACTCCTCCGAACGGTTTGCGCCTTGCGGCGCTGACGCGGCGCGCGCGCCGTAACGCGCTTGCGCTAAGCTATATAGATATGCCTATGGAGCGCCGATGGAAAGACCGACCGAAACAATCCGATTTGACATCGCCGCGACAGATGGCCAGGCCCGGACCGGAACGCTGAGCATGCCGCGCGGCGATATCCGAACGCCCGCCTTCATGCCCGTCGGCACCGCCGCAACCGTTAAGGCGATGCGCCCGGAGAGCGTCGCCTCAACCGGCGCTGACATCCTGCTCGGCAACACCTATCATCTGATGCTGCGCCCAAGCGCCGAGCTGATCGATCGGCTTGGCGGGCTGCATCGGTTTATGAACTGGGACAAGCCGATCCTCACCGATAGCGGCGGCTTTCAAGTGATGTCCCTCGCCGGGCTGCGAAAGCTGGATGAAACCGGCGTCCGGTTCAAAAGCCATATTGACGGCGCCGAGTTCCATCTGACGCCCGAAAGATCGATGGAGATCCAGCGGTTGCTCGGCTCTGACATCGTGATGTGCTTCGATGAATGCACCCCTTGGCCGGCGGATGAGACCGTTGCAGCCCAGAGCATGCGGCTATCGATGCGCTGGGCCCAACGATCCCGCGATGCGTTTGGCGACCGACCCGGCTATGCGCTGTTCGGCATTCAGCAGGGATCGATCTACCCGGAGCTGCGCGAAGAAAGCTCCGCCGCCCTGACCGAGATCGGTTTTGACGGTTACGCCGTTGGCGGCCTCGCTGTGGGCGAGGGGCAGGAGCTGATGTTCTCGACGCTGGATTTCTGCACAGCGATGCTGCCGGCGGATCGCCCGCGCTATTTGATGGGCGTTGGCAAACCCGACGATCTTGTTGGCGGGGTCAAACGCGGCGTTGATATGTTCGACTGCGTGCTGCCGACCCGATCCGGCCGCACCGCCCAGGCCTTTACCCGCGCCGGCGTTGTCAATATGCGCAATGCGCGCCACCGCGAAGATCCACGCCCACTGGATGCGGAATGCGGCTGCCCCGCCTGCAGGAACTACAGCCGCGCCTATCTGCATCACCTGATCAAGGCGGACGAGATTTTGGGGATGATGCTGCTCACCTGGCATAACCTGCAATATTATCAAGATCTTATGTCAGGAATGCGCGCAGCCATCGCCGCCAACGCCTTCGCGGCGTTCGAAAAGGACTTTCACGACCGCCGCGCGCAGGGCGACATCGACCCGCTCTAATCAATTAAAAAAGGAGCGCCGAGGCGCTCCCTTCATGCTCATCCCTCGCTGACGCCCTTAGAGCTTGTTGATGTTTCACGGAACCATTCAACAAGCTCTAAGTCTCAGTTTGGTCGCGATTTGCGAGCCGTTAGATGGGGCCATCTAACTTCAAATCGCTTTAGAAATCGTAGGATGCACCGAGCGACAGAATATGGACGCGGCCCTTTGACGAAGCGGTCTCGTCATCAACGCCATTGCCATCCGTATCGAGAGGGATCGCGCTCTTCTCAAGCGTGAACAGGTAGGAGTAGGCGAGGTCGATCTTGAGCTTATCGGTCATTTTGTAGGACGCACCGGCGGAGAGCCACATCCGGTCGCCATCAGGGATCCGCGGCGAGCGATGCGAATCAACGGTCGGGGTCTGATCAAACGCAACGCCTGTGCGCAGCGTGAAGTCGTCAGTCGCTTTGTACTCGCCGCCAACCGCGACGAACAACGCGTCCTTGTATCCGAATGTGTCCGGGGTCGGCGCCTGGCCGGGCACGTGGATCGAGAACACATCCAGCGAACTCCACATCTGCCACTGGACTTCGCCCATCATCCGGAACCGATCGGTCACATCGAAGCTGGCGCCGAAGCTGAGAACGCCGGGTAGGTCGGCGCTCGCCTTGACGCCGTCGGTATCGCTGTTGAACAGGCCCGAGCGGATCTCAAGCTTGCCTTCACCGTTGAAGTTGTAGCCGGATTTGAAAGCCACGCCGATCGTGGCGTGCGGCGTCACATCCCACAAAAAGCCCGCGGAGAAACCAAACGCGTCGCCATCGCCAGTTAGCTCAGAATTCGCAGTGAAGCCCAGATTCCGCGCATTCTCGAACACCAGCGTGCCGTACAAGTAGGTGAAGCCGACGCCGATCGTGAAATCCTTCGTAATATCGTACGAAATCATCGGCGAGATCGCGAAGGTCCTTAGATCCGTCCGCAGCCCATCAAACTTGCCGGTCCACTGTTTGTCATATTCGGTGGCGAGACCGAACGGCGCGCTGACGCTGATGCCGACAACGGTTTTCTCGCTGACCCGCGCGCCGATGTAAAACGCGCCAAGGAAGGCGCTCTCGCCGCCGTCGAAGGTTCCGCCCGACGTTTCCAGCTCAGCAGAAGGCGCGATGAAGGAGTTGCTGAATGCGAATTGAAGCCCTTTGACCGAGCGAAGCGCCGCCGGGTTGAAAAAGCTGTAGGTGATGTCGTCATCGCCCGAGGTCGCGCTGGCGAAGGATGTGCCCTGCGCCGAAGTGCTCGCTTCTTTAAGTGCGAAGCCGCCCGCATGCGCCATGCTTGCGGACGCTGCGATTGCGCCGGCCAGCAGCAAGCGCGTCGTCTGTTTGGTCATGTTTGTCCCTCCCGATCCTGTGCTCGGGCGACACCGCCGGACGGACGCGTCTCTCAATGCGCGCCTTCATCAAACGGTCGCAACTTGTCGTCACATTGTCGCCCTAGTGTGACGAACCAACCAAGCGTGATTGAAAGGCCAACCGTCAACGGCTGACCTTACGTTAAACGCAACGTTAACTTGTCTAGGAATTAGTGACTGTTGCAGCTGCGCCATTTTGCACGTGACGCTTCACTGGACTGAAGCTGCGCACACGGGCATAAAACGCGCAATTGGGACCAGCGTAAACGGCGCGCCAAATTGGGTGCGCAAATGCCGAGGAGCGCCTCGTGAGCCTATTTCGCGATCTATTCGCCTGGTGGACCGGTCGCCCATTGGGCACACGCCTGTTCACTGCTTTCAAAGGCCGTTTCGTCGGCGAGGACGAGTACGGCAATAAGTACTACGAGACGCGCGACAGCGCTCGTCGCTGGGTTCTGTACGAAGGCAACGTAGAGGCGTCCAAAGTCCCAGCAGATTGGCATGGCTGGCTGCACCACACCTACAAACAGCCGCCCACCAAAGAGCCGCTGCCGAAGAAACCGTGGGAAGCCGCGCATACGCCGAACATGACCGGCACGGACGAAGCCTATCGCCCAAAAGGCTCGCCCTTGCGCGAAGGCGCACGCCCGCGCGCCTCTGGCGACTATGAGGCATGGACGCCGAAGTAAGCAGGCATTACAGCAGGCTGAGTGTGAACGGTTGGCGATCTCGCAGGCCGTTTCTCTATGCATTTTTCCGTCCGCCAGAAATGGCGGCCTGACGCGGCGCGTCGAGATTAGGGGAAGCGGCAATGGCGGTTGTGATTGAAAGTCCAGTGGAAACCGCGATCGGCGCGGCGGTGCTCGCAGTCGCAGTCGGGTTCGGCGTTTACGCCGCTCAAAGCGATGGGGTCAGCTCCTCAAGCGGCGCTGAGCATGCGATTAGCGCCAAGTTCTCCAGCGTCAACGGCGTCTCCGCAGGCATCGATGTGCGAATTGCGGGCGTGAAAATCGGCCGAGTCGCCGAAGTGAAGCTCGACCCAGCAACCTACAAAGCGCTTGTTGTGATGAACATCGACAAATCGATCGAGATCACGAAGGACGCAATCGCCAAAGTCGATGTCGAAGGTCTGCTCGGCTCAACCTTCATCGCCATTGATCCGGGCGGCCACGATGTTCTGCTGAAGGACGGCGGCGTCATCACCAATACCCAGCCCTCTGTCAGCCTGCTTGAGTTGCTCGCCAAGTTCGCCACCGGTGGCGACAAGGACGCCGGCAAGAAATGATCATGCGACGCCCAGCCGCTCAATGTCTAGCGCTCGCGCTGTTGATGTGCGCGCCGGCGACCATCCTTGCCGCCCAAACCAGCGCCGATGATCCCTTCGCGGAGCTTGGTCCCCCAAAACCTGAGGACGAGGCGGAGACCAAGCCTAAGCCGGAAGGGGCGCCAACCGATCGGCTCGAGGATGCGCCCAAACCGGAAGAGCCCAAGCCCGAGCCGGTGGCGTCCATTCCAGGCGTTCAAGTCACGCTGCGGGGGATCGACAAGCTCACGGGCGAGCTGAAAACGATCGAAGCGCCGGCGCCTGGCAAGGTGACGTTGTGGCGGCTGGAAATTACGGTGGCGGCCTGCTTCCGCCGTCCGGCGGAGCGAGCGCCCGAGTCGAGCGCCTTCCTGCAAATCGAAGACACGAAAACGGCCCCAGCTACGCGCCTGTTCTCTGGTTGGATGTTCGCGTCATCCCCCGCGCTCTCCGCGATGGACCATCCGCGCTACGATGTTTGGGTGCTCAACTGCAAAACCCCTTGAACCGGCGTGTCAGGATCCAACGCCAGAAACTCCGCCTCAATCGGCAGCGCAGCTTCAAGCTGTCGATGATACTCCTTGCGGGACACCTCGACAGCGCCGAACTTCCGCAGATGCGAGGTTACAAACTGGCTGTCCAGCAGCGTAAAGCGCCCCGTCCGAAGCCGCGCGACAAGATAGACCAGCGCGATTTTTGACGCATCCGGCGCGCGGCTGAACATGCTCTCGCCAAAAAATGCGCCGCCGAGGGCGACGCCATAAAGCCCGCCAACGAGTTGATCCTGCATCCAGACTTCGATCGAATGGCCGTAGCCGAACTCGTGCAAATCGCTATACAGACCGCGTATGCGCGCATTGATCCATGTCTCAGACCGATCCGCGCATCCATCCACGACCGCGTCAAAAGCGCGGTTGACGGTTACAGTGTAGTCCGGGCGGCGCATTCGCTTCGCCAGGCTTTTTGGCACATGAAAAGCGCCGAGCGGCATGACGCCGCGCATGGGCGGATCAACCCAGAAAACCTCCGGATCATCCGCATGCTCCGCCATTGGGAACACGCCGACCGCATATGCGTTTAGAAGCAAGGTCGGGTTCAGTTCGACTCCGCGATCACTCATGCGATGATTAGAGCATAGCTGCTGGGCGCCGGCCAAAACAAAACAAGCGAGCGACATCGAATGCCGCTCGCCCGCTGCGAGAAAAATAGTCCTCTGAGTTAGTCGTCCATCTGCGCGAGCCAACGCTCGAGCCAGTGGATATGATAGTCGCCGTTCACAAAGTCCGGATCGACGCCGATCTTGTGGAACAGGAGCGTCGTGCTCTCGACGCCATCAACAACGGTTTCGGCAATGGCGCGGCGCATACGCATGACGCATTCCTGCCGATTTTCGCCATGGACGATCAGCTTGCCGATCAAACTGTCATAGTAGGGCGGGATCCGATAGCCGTTATAGATCGCGCTATCCATCCGGACGCCGAGCCCCCCTGGCGCGTGAAAACTTTTCACTTCGCCGGGCGAGGGCGCGAAGGTGCGCGGGTTTTCCGCATTGATCCGGCACTCGATCGCATGGCCGCGCGCAACCAGATCCTTCTGCTTGAACGACAGCTTCTCACCTGAGGCGATTCGGATCTGCTCCCGCACCAGGTCGACGCTGTAGATCGCCTCAGTGACCGGATGCTCGACCTGTAGACGGGTATTCATCTCGATGAAATAGAACCGCCCGCCTTCATACAGGAACTCGATCGTGCCAACGCCGAGATAGCCCATCTCTTTGACGGCGGCGACGACGATCTCACCGATTTCATCGCGCTGGGCCTGGGTAAGCGCTGGCGACGGCGCCTCCTCCAGCACCTTCTGGTGCCGACGCTGCAATGAGCAGTCCCGCTCGCCCAGATGCACCACATTGCCGTGCGAGTCTGCGACGACCTGCACTTCGATATGGCGGGGCAGGGAGAGATACTTCTCCAGATAGACGCTATCATCGCCGAACGCGGCTTTCGCTTCGGCGCGCGCGGTCGACATCGCCTCAGCCAGATCATCCCGCGTGGCCGCAACCTTCATACCGCGGCCGCCACCGCCCGACGCGGCCTTGACCAGCACGGGAAAGCCGATTTCGTCCGCGACTTTGAGCGCCTTCTTGGGGTCCGTCACAGCGCCGTCGGACCCCGGCACGCAGGGCACGCCAAGCCGGCGCATGGTGTCTTTCGCAGCGATCTTATCGCCCATCAGCCGGATATGCTCGGCCGTCGGGCCAATAAAGGTCAGGCCGTGCTCCGCCACGATCTGCGCAAAGTTCGCGTTCTCTGACAGGAAACCGTAACCTGGGTGAATGGCTTCCGCGCCGGTCAGCTCACACGCGGTGATAATCGCCGGAATATTCAGGTAGCTTTGCGCCGCCGCATTCGGTCCGACGCAAACACTTTCATCAGCCAGCCGGACATGCATCGCGTCGACATCGGCGGTCGAATGTACGGCGACCGTCTTGATGTCCATTTCACGACAGGCGCGCAAAATACGCAGTGCGATTTCGCCCCGGTTCGCTATTAGAATTTTATTAAACACGTCAGTGTCCTTCCCGGAGCGGGTAGGGGAGCCGCGGCGACGCCCCGAGACGGAGCGCGGCCGCAACGCAAACTCGTCGTTATTCCAAGATCAGAAGCGGCGCGCCAAACTCAATTGGCTGCTCGTTCGAGACCAAGATCTTTTTCACAACGCCCGCGCGCGGGCTTGGGATCTGGTTCATCGTTTTCATCGCTTCGATGATCAGCAAGGTCTGGCCGGCCTCTACCGCGTCGCCCACTGAAACGAACGGCGCTGCGCCTGGCTCCGCCGCCAGATACACCGTACCGACCATCGGTGAGGTGACGCAGCCCGGATCGTCCGCAGGGTCAACTTCACCTGCCGTAGCGGCAGGCGCCGCCGCCGCGACAGGCGCCGCCAGCGGGGCCGCCGCCATCGACGCGGGCGCAGGCGCATGGGCGATCGTCACACCGCGGCTCAGCCGAACTTTGAGCTCGTCATCATCGCCGAATTCGCGCTCAACCTCGATTTCAGTCAGATCATTTTCGCGCAGAAGCTTCGCCAAAGCCTCAATAAACGCGACATCCGCGGCAGCGGCTTCTTGGCGACGAAGGTCCTCAACGCGGACCTCCTTTTTGCTCGTGTCGGCTTTCGTCATGCTCTCTCGCATCGCTATGGCCGCCCGCAGGCGCCCGCTCGACTAAAATAGTACCGCCCGTTCCCACACAACCGCATAAGAACAATTCCGCACCTTGCGGCTAAGCGCGTCCCCAATCGCGCCGAATTGACGCGCTGCATATACGCAGACGACCCGCCCACGCAACAGGCGCGGAGCACGGAACTACGAAAGATCACCGCAAGACAGGCGCCAAGGGGCCGGGACGACACGCCCGCCCCGAACCCCCGATAACCTTGCCGATGTGCGCTTATTTTGCAGCGTCCTTACGGCTCTGCGCGGCATAGCGCTTGAACTCGGCCGCCGGCACCGCGCCTGGAATCACGCCGCTGCCCAGAACGAAACCGGGCGTGCCATTGATGCCCAATCGCCGCGCCGCCTCGTTGTTTTTCTCCAAACGCGTCGCGACGGCGGGGCCCGCCATGTCCTTGGTCAGCTTATCCGTATCCAGACCAACTTTCGCCGCCAAGGCCAGAACCGCGGCCGGGTCCAGACGGCCCTCATGGCCCATCATGGCTTCGTGCAGTTTGGTCGCCTTTTCACGATCCTGCAGCGTCGCCGCAATCGCCGCGCGCTCCGGCGCCTCGCTGCCAACCCGCGGCAGAACCCGAACGACATAACGAACGTCTTTGTCAGACTTCAGGAACGAGGCGACTTCCGGACGCACCCGGCGGCACCATGGGCAGTCATAATCGGTGAACTCCACCATCAACAGCTTGCCGTCCTTGGCGCCATCCTCGGTAATGAACAGCCCTTCGCCGACTTCCTTTTGGACGTCCGCGATCGCCTCCGCCTTGCGACGCGCCTCAAGCAACGCGACGGCCTCCATGATCACGCCCGGATTTTCCAACAGATAAGCGCGCACTTCTTTGCCGAACGCCTTACGCTCCTCCGCGCTCATCTTCGCATAGCGATTTTCCGCCTCGGCGCTCTGCCACAGCGGCGCAGCCGCCCCAACGGCCAGTAAAGCGCCGAGCACAGCGCCCGCGACGACGCGACCGCGCAATTTCCGAACCGATGCAAACATTGCCAAACTCCCTATTCAGCGCGCGGCGCGCGCAATCATCCCCGGCGCCACGCGCCCCAGCGGGTAAACGCTATCTTGGCTTCAGCGCCAAGACGTCCTCTGCGCGCAGCCAGCCCGGAGATCCGGTTGGCAACATGCGTCGCGCGCGTTCGGCGTGGATCCGCGCATCGCCGAGCCGGCCCACCAAGGCGAACCGCTCCGCCGTCACCACGGCCGCCATCCCTTCCTTGCCGCTACGGGCGTAGGCGATCGCTAACGAGCGTCGCATGCCCGGGCTGTGCGGATCGGCGATCGCAGCTTTCTCCAGCACCCGCAGCGCCTCAGCATTCGTCTTCGGTTTTTCAACCGTGAGCAGAGCCTCGCCAAGGCCTGCGGCGATCAACGGCTCCCGCGGCGCCAGCTTCGCAGCGCGGCGGTAAGGGCCGACAGCCTCCGGCCCGCGACCGCTTTCATAGAGAATCTGCCCTTTCAGCTCCCAGTAATAGGGGTCGGACGGCCGAATCTTGATCAACTTGTCGACCGTTTTGAGGGCGCCTTCCGGGTCCGGCAGGCGATGTAGGTAAATCGCTTCGCGATAGAGATCGAACTCAGGCACGCCGAAGCGCAGACCGCCGCTGCCGCCCGGCGTCGCCAAGAACCCATCCAGCTTCGCCCGCATACGCGCATGCCAGTAGTAAAATTCCTTCGGCAGCTTGCGACCGCGCGCGCCCGACTTGCGCACCGCTTCCTCAAGCATGACGATTCGAGCTCGGCCGAGCGGGTGAGTCAGCGCGTACGGGTTCACCCCGAAGAGCGGCGTTTGCTCATCAAACCGTTTCATCACGCGCAGCATAGCCGTTGGATCAATGCCCGCCGCCGTCATCAGCAGCACGCCGCGTTGGTCCGCGCCGGCTTCTTGGGCGCGGGTAAATTTGAGCAGGTCCCGCAGCGCAATATGAGATCCGGCGGAGGCGGCGGCCACCCCGGCGCGGCCGCCGCCCGCCAACGCGGCGCCGATGCCGACGAGGCTTGAGATAATCGCCGTGGTTCGGGCGCTGCCGGCCGCCGCAATCCGCGTGATGACATGCCGCTCCACAATGTGCCCGGCCTCATGCGCGATTACTGCGATCAGCTCATCCGGCGTATCGAGCTCCAACAGCATGCCGGTATGCAGAAACATAACATTTCCGCCGGTGACAAACGCGTTCAACGAGCTGTCATTCAGCATAAATATGGGCGCGCGCTCATGGTTGAGCCCCGCCTGTTTGTATATCGGCGCGCTGAACATCTTCAGCGTGCGCTCAATTTCCGCATCACGGATCAAGGAGCGCGCAGCGGATAGCGTCGGAGCCAACGTCCCGATAAGGGGGAGGGCGCACACAGACAGCGTACTGACGACGCGGCCGAAGCGCCGCATGACAGAGCCGTTTGTACGGCGCGTATTGGCCGGGCGGCGGAGAGTGGTAAGCAGGCGCATAGGCGGTTCCTCGGAGCATGCGTCAATGCGGGTATGGAAAGACCGATCATGAAGATTTCAAGGCGTGTTGCGTCACAACGTTCTGATGTGGCCCCCTTCGAAGCGATGGAAACCATGCGCGAAGCCGCCGCGCTGGAGGCCGCTGGCCGCGATATTGCGCATCTGGAGGTCGGCCAGCCAGGCGAACCCGCCCCCAAAGCGGCGCTGGAGGCCGTCCGTAGCGCCCTTCGCGATCCGCTAGGCTACACCGTAGCCCTTGGTCTGGCGCCGCTGCGTGAAGGCGTCGCCGACCTCTATCGCGCGCGTCACGGCCTTGTGATCGATCCATCGCGCATCGTCGCCACCACCGGCTCCTCCGCCGGCTTCCAGCTGGCTTTTATCGCCGCCTTCAATCCAGGCGCCCGGATCGCAATGGCGGAGCCCGGATATCCCAGCTATCGCCAAATCGCCTCAGCGCTGGGGCTCACCCCCGTAGGGCTGCCGGTCGGCCCCGAAAACCGCTGGACCCCAACCGCCGCGATGCTGGACGCCGCCGCAGCGGAAGCCCCCATCGACGGCGTCTTGATCGCAAGCCCCGCAAACCCGACGGGCGTCGCCGCAACCCGCTCCGAGCTTGCCGCCTTAACCGGCTGGTGCGCGACAAACGGCGCCTGGTTTATCTCAGACGAGATTTACCACGGCCTAACCTATGACGAGCCCGCCGCGTCGGCGCTCGAATTCGACAATGACGCCATCATTGTAAGCAGCTTCTCAAAGTACTTCGCGATGACAGGTTGGCGCATCGGTTGGATGGTGCTGCCCGAACCTTTACTCCGCCCGATTGAGCGGCTGGCGCAAAATCTATTCATCTGTCCGCCGCATGTATCGCAAATCGCCGCGCTCGCGGCGCTGAGCGCCGAGGCGGCGCTTGAGCTTGAGGCGCGCCGGGAGGTCTACGCCGCAAATCGCGACTATTTAATGCGGATGCTGCCAGAGCTGAAACTTGGCGGCGCGGCGCCCTGCGACGGCGCGTTCTACCTCTATTTCCAGCTGCCCGATGGCGCGCCAAACAGCAAAGAATGGTGTGCGAAGCTGTTGCACGAAGCAGGCGTAGCAACGACTCCGGGCCTGGATTTCGACCCCAGACGCGGCGAACGGACGGCGCGCATCTCATTTGCCGGATCGCCGGAAGAGGTTCGCAAGGGCGCCGAGCGGATCGCGGCTTGGGCCGCCAAGCAGGATTATTAGCCGGCGCCGGCGGCCGGGGCGGGATCAGCGATTATCGACCGAGCCGCCGCGACCGCCCGTCAGGCGTTCGCCCATCCGATCGAGACGGGCGCTGAATAGATCGGCCTCCGCATCCGAACGATCCAAACGGGCGCGCGCTGCGGCGACATGGCGCGTCGCCGTCTCTCGCCGCGGATGGGCGCACGGCGTGCGGACCGAGCGCGCTCTATCCGCATCCGCCGGCCGCAGGCCGGATCGCGCGCCGCCGCTGAGCTCAGCGCGCATTTGCGGCGCGGGCTCCGCATGACGTCGCGGCGCTGGCTCTGATCGCTGACGCTGTTCCTGTTCGCGGCGGCGCAGCTCTTCTTCCCACCGCGCACGTTCCGCCTGCGCCTGCTTCACACTGTTGGGAATGCGCGGAGCAACCCGCCGCGCCGCCCGAACCGAAGGGCGCGCCGCTTTGTCGCCGCGCGGCTCGCCTGACGCAGCTGGCGGCGCAAGTTGAGCATCCTCAGCTGCGCCGCGGATCGGGCGCAACGGACGGTCGCGCGTCACTTCCTCGCCTTCAACCGGCCGCGGCTCCGATGGCGCCGATCCGCCAGCCCCCACAACAATTGAGCTGAACCGAAACGCGTCGATATTATCCTGCACAAATCCGAGCGCCTCGCCGGCGCGCCGCCAAACATGGTCCAGCAGCTCACGCTGAAAACGCCCCTGCCGGCTCAAGCGCAGTGTGGCCAGAGTCATCAGCACCCCGAACCCGCCAACGCCGGCCGACGCGCCGATCACCAGACAACTCGGATCTTGAAACAACGTCGCCCCAACGCGCGCCGCCATCGCAAGAGCGCCGCCGCCAATCGCGCCGCTCGCCGCGGCGAGCAGTGTTTTCACAATCGCTGCGCCGACCGCCGCCACGCCGCCGAGAAGCGCGCCGCGGAACAGGGCGCCCGCAATATCGCCCCATCCCAGCGCCGCCCGGCGCAGATCGACTGCGTCATTCGTCATGAGACGCAGCAATTCCGGCTCGCGGCTTAAAAAATCGATGCGCTGATCCGAATCGAGATTGGCGACACACAAAATCGGGCCGTCATCTTCCGTCTCCGGCAAGACGGCGAGAACCCCCACGACATCGCCCTGTTTGAATTGCACGGGCAGATGGCTAAAATCGAACCGCCTTTCGCCCCGCTGGCTGCGAATATACAGCGTCGTCGCGCCGCTATGCGACGGCTCCGAACGCGTTTCGACCCGCAGCACTTCGCCCGCGAAGATGCTGAACTCAAAGCGGGAGGCGCCGCCATCCGGCAGCAACACTTCCCACATGCGAAGTTCTTCCGGCAGCTTCACATAGGCCATCGCGTCGTCCTCCAAAGACCCCCGCGCAAGCAAAGGCTCCCGCACGAGCGCGGGCGCTTCACCCGACCGTTCGCGCCAACGGCGCCCCCTATTGTTTTCACCCCAGACAACGCCACGCTATTACAGCGCCGACTGCGCGTAAATGTGTCGAATGAAGACAGAACAGCGCCCGCGGCGGTTAGATCGATGCTTCTCATTTTCTACACTCAGAGCCAGCACTCGGCTGATTGCGGCGAAATAGGCCCCGGCTGATCGCCGCAACACGCGCGTTCGACCAATCTCAACCGCAAAGGGTACATCAACATCACCATAGTCGGACTTAATAGGGTGCAAAATATGGGCCGAAATACGAAGAAGCCGGGGAGCGTTCGCTCCCCGGCTTGCTTAACCGATTCAGGCCATGTTGCGCCGACTGGCTCGTGCTTCAGCCGAAACAAAAGATTCCGCGGCAAGCGGCTTCTTTTGATGCGGAAAACTGAACCAGCCTAAAGAGACATCCTACCGGAGCGGACGAAGCGCCTTATGTGAACAGAGGCGCGGCGCGACGCATCAAGCCGCTCCGCGCCGCCGTCCCATCAAGCATTCCGCCGCAACGCCCACCAACCGGTGCGAGGCGGGCCTGCCGGCTTCTCCTCAACCGCAGCCGCCTGCGCCGCTGGCGCAACTTCTGGCTGCGTTTCGTCATCCACCTCAATATCTGAGGCTTCCGCGGCGTCCCCCGCAGCCGCCGCTTTGTCGACAACGTCATCTGCGGCGTCCGACGCGACAACCTCGCTGGCGGGATCAGGCGCCGGCGCGCTGACATCCTCTGACGCCGCAACCACCGCAACCGCCGCCGCGCCATTCTCCACAGGCTCAGCGGCTTCCGTCCGATCGGAACCTGCCTCGGCCGCGTCCGACACCGTTTCGTCCGACACCGTTTCGTCCGGCCGCGCTTCGGCTGGCGCATCCGACGCTTCCGCCGCTTCAGCGTCGAAATCGATCACCGGCATTGGATCCGAACCGCCATCTTCGTCGCGCCGACGCCGACGACGGCCGCCACGACGCCCGCGCCGACGTTTTTTGCCCGCGCCGTCTTCATCATCATCCGCGTCAGGGCCAGCCTCAGGATCTGAGGCGCGCGCCTCATCCGCAGCGGTCTCGGCCGCGATCTCCTCAACCGGCTCCTCGCGGCGCTCGGCCCGATCGGAGTCGCGACTGCGCCGTCTGCGACGGCTGCGGCGCCCGCCTTCGCCGTCATCGGCTTCGGTCGGGCGCTCCGCCTCCGCCGGAGCCTCCTCTTCGATCACCTCGGCGTCTTCGACCTTCGCCCGATAGCCGCCGTCAATCTGGACGGCGCGGCGCGGCTCCTCGGAATCGCGCGCAACCGGCCGGGTCCGCTCAAGCTTATATTCAGTGCTCGGCAGGGCGGGATCGCCTTCGATGAACACCTGAATATCGTAGCGCGCCTCAATCTCCGCGATCCGAGCCCGCTTGTAGTTCAAGATGTAGTTGGCCGCCGACATCGGCGCCGCCACCTTCACCGCCGCCGAACGACCGCGCACACACTCTTCCTCGATGCCGCGAAGGATCACCAACGCCATCGATTCATCGCTGCGCACGACCCCCGCGCCCGAACAGACTGGGCAGGGGCAGGTCGTCGCCTCCAGCAAGCCCGGCCGCAAGCGCTGACGCGACATCTCAAGCAAGCCGAAACCGGAAATGCGGCCAATCTGAATCCGAGCCCGATCGTTTTTCAGCCTTTCTTTCAACCGCTTTTCAACTGAGCGGTTGTTTCGCGGCTCCTCCATGTCAATGAAGTCAATGACAATCAGGCCCGCGAGATCGCGCAGTTTCATCTGCCGGGCGACCTCTTCGGCGGCCTCGAGGTTCGTCTTCAGCGCGGTGTCCTCAATGGACCCTTCTTTGGTCGACTTGCCCGAGTTCACGTCAACTGCAACCAGCGCTTCGGTCACATTGATAATCAGATAGCCGCCCGATTTCAGCTGCACCCGCGGATCCAGCATGCGGGAGACTTGGCTCTCAATCTGATGCTTGATGAAGAGCGGCGTCGTCTCCCGATAGGGCTGCACATTCTTGGCGTGCGACGGCATCAGCATCTTCATGTAGTCTTTGGCTTCCCGGTAGGCGTCCTCGCCCTCCACAAGCACGCTCTCGATGTCCTTATTATAGAGATCGCGAATAGCGCGCTTAATCAGGCTGCCTTCCTCAAAAATCAGCGCCGGCGCGATTGAACGCAGCGTGAGCTCGCGGATCGACGCCCATTGACGAAGCAGATACTCATAATCCCGCTTAATCTCAGCTTTCGTGCGGTTGGCGCCCGCCGTACGGACGATCAGCCCCATCCCCTCCGGCACTTCAAACTCGTTTGCGAGCGCTTTCAGCCGCTTACGGTCCGCCGCCGAGGTGATCTTGCGTGAGATGCCGCCGCCGCGCGGCGTGTTTGGCATCAGCACGCAATAGCGACCAGCGAGCGAGAGATAGGTCGTCAGGGCGGCGCCCTTCGTCCCGCGCTCCTCCTTCACCACCTGCACCAAGACGATCTGACGGCGTTTGATGACTTCCTGGATTTTGTAGTCGCGCATCCGGATTGCGCGCGGCTTGATCTCTTCCTGGACGTCGACCGCTCCGACTTCCTCAACGTCGCCGCGCTCCTCGTCGTCGTCGGCGCCAACGCTCCGGGCGTTTGGCGCGTCCTCAACCGTAGACAGGCCGGCGCCGGCGCCGTCATCATCAGCCTCAGCTTCGATGTCGACCGCCTCGCCATCCATGTCGCGCAGGGCTGACGGCGCCACGGCTTCGCTCACTGTTTCCGCTGCGACCGCTGCAGGCTCCGCCATGGCGGCGCTCGTCGTCTCGCTGCTTGGCGCGTCGCCCGTTTCCTCCGACGTCGGCTCCACGAGCGTCGGGATGTCGATTTTGGGGCGGACCCAAAATTCGTCCGTCCCAATCGACTCAGCCGCTACCGCCGCAACCTTTGCGTCTGGATCGAACGGCGCCGGACGCAGCCGCTGCTTATGCGGCCCTTTCTCACGCCCGCCGCTGCGTCGGCTGGATTTGCGGGCCTCGCCTTTAGCGTCGCCGCCATTCTCCGACGCGCGCTTCGCGTCTCGCCGGCGCGGTTTACGCCCGTTTGGGCCGTTTTCTTCTTCGTCTTCCTCCGCCTGCGCCGCGCGCTCAGCTTCGAGCAACGCTTCACGATCCGCGGCCGGAATCTGGTAATAGTCAGGGTGAATCTCTGAGAACGCCAGAAAACCGTGACGTCCGCCGCCATACTCGACAAAAGCCGCCTGCAGCGACGGCTCAACCCGCGTAACGCGCGCCAGATAGATATTCCCAGAAATCTGGGCTTTGGTCACCGTCTCGTAATCGAACTCCTCGACACGAGATCCCTCGACCACGACAACCCGAGTTTCTTCGGGGTGCGCGGCGTCAATGAGCATCTTGTTCGCCATGAGGTCCTTGCATCGGACCGAGACCTGCGGCTTGCGGAGCGCACGAGGCTATCGGCGGCTCCAGCTGCGGTCGCAGCCCGCCTTTCGAAAATAGACGCGCGGCTGAACACGCGCACGCGAACGACGCCGGAGGAGCAGTCGGGCTCCCGGCGTGGTTTCAATGCTGTTGCGCCTTGCGTCATCACTGATCCGAAACCGCCCGAGTGCTCGGCCGCGTTCGCGCGTACGCCAATTGTAGGGTCGACCCAGCATTGCTGCGCCGATCCACTCACTCTCAGCGCGCCGCGTGGCGCGGGCCGCCTCAGGGCGGCGGCTTTGGGCCAGCGCCAGCCGCGCTTTTCGCCGGTTCGCCGCGTCTTGCGAGGCGATCCCGGTCGACGAAAGCGCCGACGCCGTCCAATTACATCACGCGCCGCTTGACGGACCTGTTCATTCGTCCGCCGCCAGCAGCGCCCTAAAATTCGCGCGACGAACATCGCCGCGCGTGTGTTTCATCGTTTCATTTGCACGCGGCTCTTACCAACCGTGCAGTCGTTACAATTCCCTACGCCGGCGACGTCGCGCCGATCACACAAACCGCGCGGCAGCCAAATCTACAGCTGCTAAGCGCGCATCGCATTCAACTTCGCGGCGCCAGCGCCGACAACACCGTGTCATCACCGCCCCACACGCCGCTAAACCCATCCAATCCGCCCCGGCGCTGTATCGACGACAGCGCCAAAAAAGCGGTACGCACCGACGCGAAGAAGAGGGTTTAAAAAACCCTCAACACGCAGATGCGGCGACATTTGGCCCGCGCGCTTCGTCACAATACCGATTCGCCAGACAAAGCGATCATGCGGAACCCTCATTAAGGGTTTGTGAACTGCGCCCACGCCGCAACGGAATCTTAGCGAGCGAAAACGCCGCCGACCATCTTTATTTTTTGTCAGCCTCAACAATCTCTAAAAACTTTCCGGCAATCCTCATGGCCAATTCGCAAATGCAACGCGGGAATGAGGTGAGCCATGGACGCTTTCGGGAAGGCGGCGCGTTCGTCTGACGAACGTCGGCGCGCAGTAGCGCGCTCGATCAACGGCCAGAAAAACCGGACACGCACCACCACGGATGCGGCCCACGCAATAGAACATCGCCCACTGGCGCGCCTAACCGCCGCTTTGCACAAGGGCGCGGACGGCGTGCGCGCTGTATGGTCTCAATGCGCCAGCTCGGCGTCGAAGCTGAGCACGCCAACGCCGGCGCGATTACGTGAGATGACGGCATGGCGCCCTAATCTGACGCGCGAAGATCTGCGCCGCGCCGCAGACTTCACGGCGCTTGCTGGACGCCGTCTGACTTTGCTCGCGCTATTGACCATCGCTGGCAGCGACGCGGTGGGGGAGCCGCTGCGTCCGCTGCAGCGGCCGTTCGGCGTCACCACAGCCGAAGCGCCGGTTGTTATTCCCCGCAAAGACGGCACGTACCAGCTTCGCGTCGAGCTGAGCCAGGCCGTCGATTATCAGGCGTTCACCCTGCGGCCCGATGGCGACCAGCCACATAAGCTGGTGGTCGACCTCTCCGAAGTGCGCTGGTCCGGCAAGCCGCGCGTCGACGCGCCGTCGCCAGCGATCACGGGTCTCCGCTTTGCGTTGTTTGAGCCGGGTCGTTCGCGCGTCGCAATCGATTTGACGGGCGAGGCGACCATCGCCAGCTCAAAGATCGACGCAAGCCTCGCTGACGGCGCCGCTCGCCTTGAAATTATCTTCCGCGTCGCGGCGGCGGGAAAAACAGCGCCAGTCCCGGCGCCGAAGCCTGTCGCGGCGCCGCCCCGCGTCGCTAGAGCCTCGAAGGCGCCCAAGGCTCCGCCGAAATACGACAGCAAACTCGAAACCGCCAATGTGCGCGAGTGGGTTCCAGCAAAGCGGCGCCGCGCCAGTGGCGTCAAAACCAACCAGACCCGGCGACGCAACGATGAGGTGGTTCTGTATGATCCAGAAACCATTTCGACCCGGTCCATCCCCGCCAAGCCGCCCGCGCCTTACCGTCCGGCGACCCGTTTGACGCTGGCGCCGCGCACTGCGCCGCGCCCCGCGCCAAGCCCGCGCCGTCGGCCTACCGCGCCGCCCTTGATTATCGTCATTGACCCAGGACATGGCGGCCACGACAGCGGCGCACGCTTCGGTCGTCTGTTCGAAAAACACATCGTTCTGCGCGTCGCGCAGGATCTTCGGCGTCGGCTCCACCGCCCCGGACGGGTCCATGTGTATCTAACCCGCACCACCGACCGGTTCATTCCTCTCGACGCACGCGCCGCAATGGCCGCCAAGCTAAAGGCGAAGCTGTTCATCTCGCTGCACGCCGATTCGCTACCGGGCCACCCGGGCGTGTCGGGCGCGTCAATCTACACCTTGCGCGAAAAAGCCCGGAAATCGATCAGCAAAGAAACGGCGCGTAATACGCGGAGTGAAACGCGCCTGTCGCCGGCGACCTCGACACTGCTCGCCTCGTCGATCAGCCGACAAGTTGACCGCCGGTCACAGATCATGGCGCAGCTGTTCATCGAGGAGTTCCGCGCCAGCGGCTTGAATCTGATTCACAAGCGCCCCCACCGCCATGCCGGCTTCAAGGTGCTCAAGAACTTCGACACGCCGTCGGTTCTAATCGAGCTGGGCTTCATGACCAATCATCGCGACCGCCGTCGCTTCGGCACAAAAGCATGGCGGGGCGACGCCGTCGACGCCATCACCCGCGCCGTCCAGCGCTGGATCGCGCAGGATTATCGGGGCCGCAGTCGCGTCGCCTCGCGCTAAAACAACTCTGCGCGGCGCCAATCTCGCCGCGCAGGCGAAAAAAAGCGGCGCCAACGTAAATATGAGCGCGCGCAAACTTGGACTGACGCGCCGGAGCGCGCTAAGGCTGCCACAAATGGAAATGGGCGAACGCCGGGACAGCCGGCCCAACGCGGGGCCAACCGCCACACGAAGCGGAGCCGCGGACGATAGCGCCCAAATACCGGAAGGTGAGCGGTGATGCGGTATCTCAGCGCGTTTTTCGCATTTTGCGTCCACAGTTTTTTCTTCGGCTTGGCGGCCGTCGCGACCATTTTCTGGTGGCACTCACGAGATTTGCCCAGCGCCGCCGAACTGGCGAAATACAAACACGCCACGCTGAGCAGGGTGCACTCCTCCGATGGCGCCGTCTTGGCCGAGTTCGCACGTGAGCGTCGGGTCTTTACGCCGGCCGATGAAATCCCAGACTTGGTGCTCTACGCGTTTGTCAGCGCCGAGGACAAAAACTTCTTCATCCATGATGGCGTCGACGGCCTCGCCTTCGCCAAGGCGATGGTGGACAACGTTCAGCGCTTTATGCGTCGCCGCCGGCTTCGCGGCGCTTCAACGCTGACGCAGCAGGTGGTGAAGAACTTTAAATTCTCCGGCGTCCGAGCGATCTCGCGGAAAATCAAGGAGGCGACGCTCGCTTTTCGGCTTGAAACCGCCCTGGCGTCCCAATCCGAAGATGAAGGGCTCGTCCTGTGCGCGCGCGGACAGCTGAAGGTGATTTCCGAAGCGAAGCTTAAGGCGAAATGTAAAATCGCTGAGCTTTATCTCAACGAGATTTTCTTCGGCCTGCATTCCTACGGCGTCGGCTCGGCCGCTAAGCGCTATTTCGGCAAGAAGCTCGAGGAGCTGACCCCCGCCGAAGCCGCCTACATCGCCGCGCTGCCCAAAGCCCCGAGCGACTATCATCCGGTGAAGCAAAAGCGTCGGGCGACGATCCGGCGCGACTATGTGCTCAAGGAGATGTTCGAAAACGGCTACATCTCCAAGGCCCAGTATGACGACGCCATCGCCACAAAACTGATCACCCTGTTTGACGCGCCTAAAGATACGGCCGGCAGCGACGAGAAAAGGCGCCCGGATCTCAGCTACTTCTCCGAAGAGATCCGCCGCTTTCTCATCAAGAAGTTCACGACGGATGAGGCCGATGGCGAAGACATCGTCTATGGCGGCGGTCTTTCGATCCGCTCCACCGTCCATCCGAAACTGCAAGACCTCGCCCGCCGTGTCCTGCAACAGCGGCTTTGGGAATACACGCGGGAGCGCGGTTATAACGGCCCCATCGCCAAGCTCGAATTCGGTGAGAAGCTTAGGCCGACCGATGAAAAAGCGTGGCGCGCGGCGCTGGCGAAAATCAAAATTCCCCGCGACGTAACGCCGTGGCGCCCCGCCGTTGTCCTTGCCGTAACCGCGAAGGGCGCTGAGATCGGCATCGAAGGCGTGACGGACGGCAAGAAAATCCTGCTGCCGTTTAAAGACGTGAAAGATTGGGCCGCGCCACGGCTGAGCGTCGACGAAAAGGGCGACGCGACGCTTGGCCCAGCGCCGAAAAAGCCGAGCGACGTCTGGAAACCAGGCGATGTGATCTATGTCGCCCCGGCGGTCAACAGCGACGGTGTGAAAACCGGCGGATGGTCCATGCGCCAAATCCCTGAGGTGAACGGCGCCATCGTCGCAATGGATCCGCATACCGGCCGGGTGCTGGCGATGCAGGGCGGCTTTTCCTTCGAAGCGAGCGAATTTAACCGCGCGACCCAGGCGGAGCGGCAGCCAGGCTCAGCCTTCAAGCCTTTCGTATACGCCGCGGCGCTGGAACATATCGAGCCGAGCGGTCCACGAAAGGGGCTACGCGCCTATTTCCCCAACAGCATCGTTCTCGACGCCCCGCTCGCCATCCCGCAAGGCGACGGCAAATTCTGGAAGCCGCGCAACTATTCCGGCCGCTTCTACGGCCCGGTTCCCTTCCGGTGGGGGATCGAAAAGTCGCATAACTTGATGACCGTTCGGATCGCGCAGGATGTCGGGCTGGAGACAATCGCAAAATACGCAGTCCGGTTCGGCGTTTATGACAACATGCCGCCGCTTTTCTCCTACGCGCTTGGCGCGGGCGAAACGACGCTGCTTAAGATGACCGCTTCCTACGCAATGTTCGTCAATGGCGGCAAGCGGATTGAACCAACGCTGATTGATCGTATTCAGGACCGGTTTGGCGTCACCATATTCCGCCACGACGACCGAATTTGCCTCGGCTGTAAGGCGGCGAAATGGGACGGGAAACAAGAGCCCTACGTTCCCGATGAGGGCGAACAGGTGATGGACCCAATCACCGCCTTCCAGGTCGTGTCCATGATGGAAGGCGTCACCGTTCGCGGCACCGCATCAAAAATCGGCAAAGCCCTGCCGTTTGCCGTAGCGGGCAAGACCGGCACCACCAATGACGGCCTCGACGCTTGGTTCATCGGCTTTACGCCTGACCTTGTGATGGGCTGCTTCATTGGCTTCGACAAACCAAAGCCAATGGGCAAGAACATGTCCGGCGGCAAGCTTTGCGCGCCGGTGTTCGTTGAGTTCATGAAGGGCGCGGCGAAGATTGGCCGGGTTGGCGCGGATGGCGGCGAGTTCCGCAAGCCGAGCGGCGCAGCCATGGTCAAAATCGACCGCGAGACCGGTTGCGTCGTTCCTGATGGTTACAAAGGGTCGCAATATATCTGGGAAGCGTTCCGCGCCTCCGAGGCGCCCTATGTTGGAACCTGTCCCAAAGGCGGCATCGCCGGCACGCTTGGAAAAGGCAAAATACGCACCACGCCAACCGATGGCGCTGTCGACCCCGACGCGACGATCCCAACCCCAGTTGGCGCTGATGCTCCAACCACGCCGGGCGCTGACGGGGCCAAGCCAGGCGGCGAACCTGATAAACCTAAGCCGCCCACCGATCTCAGCATTGATGACGGCTCCAGCGGCGGCCTTTACTGACCAATCATAACCAGCTTAAACCATGCCGCTTGAACGCAGCGCGCCGCAGAGCCATCCTTTGGGTCCGCGGCGCGCCGCGTTTGGCTTTGTTGGAGAGAGGAGCACGCGTCCGATGCGCGCGGAGACGGCGTCGATCGCCGAAGAGATAGAAAAGTCCCTGACCCTGCTGCGAGCGCGTATCGGTTGGGACGATGCGGAACTGCGCCTCGAAGAGCTCAACGCACGCTCGGAAGATCCGGATCTTTGGAACGATCCAGCCAAAGCTCAATCCGTGATGCGCGACCGCCAAAAGCTCGCTGACGCCATCGACAGCTATCGACGCTTGGAAAACGGCCTGCGGGACAATGTCGAGCTGATCGAAATGGGTGAGGCGGAGGATGACGCCGAAGTCGTGGCCGAGGCTGAGGCCGCGCTTGTCGATCTGCGCAAGCTTGCCGCGACCGCCGAAATTGAAGCGCTGCTCTCCGGCGAAGCGGACGGCAATGACGCTTTTCTTGAAATCCACTCCGGCGCCGGCGGCACTGAGTCTTGCGATTGGGCATCGATGCTGGCCCGTATGTATGTGCGCTGGGCGGAAAAACGCGGCTACAAGGTGGAGCTGATGAGCGAGACGCCCGGCGAAGAGGCGGGCTTGAAATCAGCGACCTATCAAATCCGCGGCGACAATGCTTATGGCTGGCTGAAGACCGAGAGCGGCGTTCATCGTCTCGTTCGGATCTCGCCCTATGACAGCCAAGCCCGACGGCACACTTCCTTCAGCTCCGTCTGGGCGTATCCGGTTATCGACGACAATATCGAGATCGATATTCAGGACAAGGATATCAGGATCGACACCTATCGCTCGTCCGGCGCCGGGGGACAGCACGTCAACACTACGGACTCCGCTGTCCGAATCACGCATATCCCAACCGGGATTGTCGTGACCTCATCTGAAAAGTCTCAGCATCAGAACCGCGACATTGCGATGAAGGCCTTGCGGGCGCGTCTCTATGACTTAGAGCTGAAGAAGCGGGAGGAGGCGACCCAGGCGGAGCATGACGCGAAGACGGAGATCGGCTGGGGCCATCAGATCCGCTCCTACGTCCTTCAGCCCTACCAGATGGTCAAGGACTTGCGCACGAGCGTGGAGACCTCGGATACGGGCGGCGTGCTGGATGGCGCGCTCGATCCCTTCATGGCTGCGGCCCTTGCGCAGAAGGTCAAGAGTGACGACGCGGCCAATTAGGCCGCCAGTACTATAAACGCCATCCAGATCGGGCGTTAACATGTCGAACCACGCCGCGACTGTCTCCCCCACGCCCATGCAAGATCTCTCAAGCCGATCCGCTGGATGTGACGTTCCAGGGTTGTGTCACGCCTGAAAAAAAGCGCCGCCTTCGGTGAAGGCGACGCTCAATCTCAGACCGCGGACGTCCAGCGATTAGCTGTTCTCGCCCGAGCCGACGCTCATGGTCGCAGCGCCAGGAGCGGCGATCTTACGCGGCTGCGAGCCCGTCTGGCTGATCGGATCTTCCGACCGCTGTACGGAGCCCTCGAACTGCGCGCCGGATTCGATCGCAATGTTCTTGTGCAGAATGTCGCCTTCAACGCGGGCCGTCGAGGACAGGCGAATTTTCTGGGCGCGCAGACGGCCAACCACGCGACCGTTCACGACGACGTCGTCGGCGACGATCTCGCCGCGAACGAGCGCATTCTGACCGATCGTCAGCAGGTGCGAGCGAATGTCGCCTTCAATCGTGCCTTCGATTTGCATGTCGCCCGTGGTTTCGAGGTTGCCCTTGATCACCAGGTCCGACGAAATGATCGACGGCGCAGGTTTCGGCTGGCGGCCCATCGAAGGCGCTGCGCCAGTGCTTTCATGCCGCGGCGCGGCGTGCGAAGCATGCGTTGCGTGCGGCTCTGGAAACTCCTGGGCCGACGGGTCGATCGGATCGTTGATCTTGCTCTTAGAAAACATCGTGTCCAGCCTTGATAAATCGCCACGGGTTGAGCGGTTTGTTGTTTCGGCGAATTTCATAATGGAGATGCGGCCCGGTGCTGCGGCCCGTACTCCCGATTTTCGCAACTAGCTGCCCGGCCGTCACACTTTGCCCTTTTGACACCAGGATCGCGCTGGTGTGAGCATATACCGTCGTGTAGCCGAAGGCGTGCTTGATTTTAAGTACTCTACCATAGCCGCCCTGCCATCCGGCAAAACTGACCGTTCCGGAGACTGGCGCATAGATAGGCGTGCCTGTTCGCGCGGCGAAGTCAAGCCCGGCATGCAGCGCCCAGCGGCCTGTGATCGGGTGTTTCCGCGGCCCAAAACCGGAGGATCGGCGCGCCTTACGCACAGGCTGGCGCAGAGGCAGGCGCTCCAAAGCGATTTTCACGGCGCTCGCCCGCTGCAAACGGTCAAGAATCCGCGCTACAGCCGCCTCATCCAACGGAAAGCCCCGCGCCGCGTCGGGCACGCGGTAAGCGATTGGAATGAAGGGGCCGCCTTTGCCGCTGTATGTCCGTTCAATATTTTTGAGCAGACGATCTACGTCGACGCCGGTTTTCTTTAGGATCTTTTCGAGATGCGCCAAGCTGGCTTGGGTCGCTTCCTCAATCTGCTCAAGGATACGCTTCTGGTGGGCGCGAATGGCCTCCATGTCCTTCGCCAGCGTCTCGACCTCTTTCGAAAGCCGCAGCACCGTTTCGCGCGCTTTATCGCGCTCGGACACCGCGTCCTTAAAGGTGCTGGTGAAATCGTCAAACGCGGCTTGGCGTTCGTCCGCCGTCCGCTGCACGGCGGTAAGCCGTCGCTCGATTTCCAGCTTCCGGCGCTTCATTTCTTCGAGGCTTTTTTGGGCCTTATCCCGTTCTGAGGTCACATCAGCCAACCGGCGGGCGCTGGCTTCAATTCGGCCTTGCAACACATCCTCGACAGCCGACGATCCAGTTCGGCCGGTGCTGGTGTCGCGCAAGCGTTTGATCGCCTCATCCAAGCGCCGTTCGCTATCCGAAAGCTCCGCTGCGAGGCGCGCATAGCGGCCTTCAAGCAGTTTGATCCGATCCTTATACTCCGAGGTGACCTCCACCAGCTCCTGATCGCGGCTGGCGATGACGGTATCGGACATAAAGGACAGCGCGGTGAAGGTGATCGCCCACACCAGGACGCCGGTCACAGCGGACAAAATAAACAGCTGCGCACGCGTGGTTAGCGTGACATAGCGGACCGCTCCCTGACTGCGCACATAAAGCTCGCGCTCAGGAAAATATCGGTCAAAGAATTCTCGCACACGAGACATCATCTTAGACGGCATCCGTCCCCAGAGTCGGCCAAGGCGAAGACGTACGGGGCAACGAAACGCTCACCGACGCCCGACACGAAACAACACCCCCACGACGCGATGGCTATGCATTTCCCAGACCGCGGTCGCCCGCGCAGGGTCCTACCGGCTCCCACACGCCCAATCAAGGACGATTTTACTTGAGGCCGAAAACGAACTGAACGGGATCCGCCAGTATATGATCACTGAAGTTGGACTAGTCCTCAACTAATGGCCAATAAAATTCCAATGGAAGCCCGGCCTCCGCGCGTTTCTCATCATTAAATGGCGGTTTTAATGCCCCGTCAAAATACCGACGCACGAGGTCGTGGAACGTCTCTTTTGGATCACGCTCATGTCTCCCACAGAGAAAATGGAACCATTTTGCACCATATGCGACATGTCCGACCTCTTCGGCATATATAGTCTCTAGCGCTTCCGCCGTATCGGGATCAGCAACATCGCGAAATAGTTGAATCATATTTGGCGTTACGTCGAGGCCACGGGCTTCGAGCACCATCGGAACTACAGCTAGACGACCCAGAATGTCATCTACAGTCGCCTCTGCTGAGCGCCACATGCCCGCATGCGCAGGCAGGTCGCCGTAGGATGCGCCAAAAGCGCTGAGCCGACTGGTCAACAATTGGAAGTGTTTCGACTCTTCGTCCGCGGCCTTGACCCAATCATCATAAAAGCCGCGCGGAAAGGGAATGTGCCGAAAACGCGCGACGATGTCCCAATGCAGATCAATCGCGTTCAATTCGATATGCGCAATCGCATGCAGCATCGCAATCCGACCCTTCGCCGAGCCAGGCCGCCGCTTCGGCATCTTACGCGGATCGATCAGCTCCGGACGCTCCGGACGGGCGGGCTGCAATGGCGGCGACGCCGGCTCGCCGATCTCCAACGCGCCGGCAAACCACGCGGCGGCGAGCGCGCGGCTTCTGGCCGCCTTCTCCGCCGGATCGGCGGTCCGCAACACCATCTCCGCGCCAGCTGTCAAACTCCCAGCCGGCGCCGAGGACGCTTCACTTTGCGGCATGCTTCGCGTCCCGCGCCGCCCGCATCCGCTCAAAATCATCGCCCGCATGGTAGGAGGAACGGGTAAGCGGAGTCGCCGACACCATTAAAAAGCCCTTTGTGTAGGCCAGCCGCTCATACTCAGAAAACTCCGACGGCTCGACATACCGCGCCACGGCGTGATGCTTGGGCGTCGGCTGCAGATACTGCCCGATCGTCAAAAAATCGATATCGGCGACGCGCATATCATCCATGACCTGCAACACCGCTTGCCGGGTTTCGCCAAGACCGACCATGAGCCCCGACTTTGTGAACATCGTGGGGTCAATTTCCTTCACGCGCTCCAGCAGCCGCAGCGAGTGATAGTAGCGCGCGCCAGGGCGCACTTCCGGATACAGGCCAGGCACGGTTTCCAAATTGTGGTTAAACACGTCCGGCCGCGCCTCCACCACGATCTCGAGCGCCCGGTCCTTTTTCAGGAAGTCAGGCGTCAGGACTTCAATCGTCGCCTCAGGCGCGCGGTGCCGCACCGCTCGGATCGTTTGCGCGATATGCTCCGCGCCGCCATCATCCAGATCGTCACGATCAACCGACGTGATCACAACATGGTTGAGCCCGAGCTTCTGCACCGCCAAGGCCACCCGCCCAGGCTCGAAAGGGTCGAGCGCATCTGGCCGACCCGTGGCGATATTGCAGAAGCTGCAGCCGCGCGTGCAGATCTCGCCCATGATCATCATCGTGGCGTGGCCTTTATCCCAGCACTCGCCAACATTGGGACAACCGGCCTCCTGACAAACGGTCGACAGCCCATGGGTTTTGATCACCTCACGCGTTCCCACATATCCAGCGCTGCTCGGCGCTTTCACACGGATCCAAGAGGGCTTTCGCGGGGACGCGTTGTCCGGCTTATGAGCTTTTTCAGGGTGGCGCAGCCGCGGCGCTTGTTCGGCCGGGCGATCGTCATCGGAAGCGGGGGTCGATGCTGTATCGGTCATAGCAGTCCGTTTCAGCGGCGCGGGAGGGCCGCTCTCGCCCCTCATTATAGTGAGTGTCGCGCCGAACAAAACCGCCCAGTCGCCGCGACATCGATCAAGCGCGCATCGCGCCGCGCGCCGTTACTTCGGCAAAGGCTGCAGGCGCGCTTTGTAGGCCGCGGGGGCTGCATCAGGATGGCGCTTAAACAGCACGCGCAGCGTAAACGCGCCGTAAATGGCGCCAGTCCGCTCAGGCGGGGCCATCAACATCCAATCAGAGATCCATTCCGGCTTAGCTTTGAAATAGTCGCCCACTTTTTGAGGGATCATTTTCCCGTTGTTGGCAATGACGCCAACATACATGCCTTCGCGCACCCCCTCAAAGAACATCCAAATGTGCTCCTTTCCGGCGCTATGCGCGATGGCGACTTTCACAAACGGCCGCGCTTTTGGATGCTTCGCAACCAGCGCCTTCATTGCCGGCAGGCTCTTGCGCGCGGCCGCAATCGCCGCGTTCATTTCCGGGTCATCCGTGCGTACGTAGCGAATGTTCGGATCTTCCGCCTGCGCCGGAGCGCCCGCAACGCTCAACAAAACTGTCACCGCAAACACGGCGCTGCGTCCAAACAGTTTTAAGAAATCAACCATTGTCGGCGCCTCCTAAGTTCAGTCGCTGCGATCTATCAGGGTTTCGGCAAAGGTTGATGACGCTTTGGATAATCGGGCCCGAGCGCGCCCGGATCGCGCGTGAGCATAACCCGCGTGGTGAAGTCCCCGTGGATCTTACCGCTGTCCAACGGTCTTTCCAGGAAAGTCCAATCCACAATCTGCGCAGACTTTGCGGCGTACGCGTCGCCGGCTTTAATGCCCAGCGTTGGCGAGCCCTGCAAGAACCGCCCTTTCGGATTGCCCCCATTCCAGTCCACCAGCAACATCCATTTATAGACCGTGCCGCGGGACGGAACCGGCAGCGCGACCTTCACCAAGGCGACGCCCTTCGGATCCTCGGCCATCAGCTTCTGAAACACGCTTAGGCTTGCATGGGCGCGCCGCATCGCATCATTCATCGCCGGATCTTTGTCCGAGAAATGCATGATTGGCGCGTCGGAGAGCGACTTATCCCGGTAAGTTGATTGCGCAATAGCGCCGCCGCACAATGTCGCCGCCAGCACCCACGCCACCAGCGCGCTTGCATGCGCGCGACTGAACAATTGAAGTTTCATAATGCCAACACTCCCAGATAGCTCGGACGCGAATCTCGAGCCGACGCCTATCCCGCATGTCGGTAAAATTCCACATTTTTTAACCGCGGAGCGCCATCAGATGCGCGCCCAGCCCCACGGCGGAGGACATACGCAGCCGTCCTTCGATGAAAAAGCTGCTAAGGAACAGAACGATCGGCGCATCGGTCACCCGCCCGCAGGCTCGATCAGACGGCCGCCAGAGACGGGAAGGGGGCATCCCGTGGTTCCTGGCGCGGAAAGAGGCAGGCCGCGAACCGAACGCGCCGCCAAATACGCAAAAGCTTGCGCCTCCACAAAGTCGCCATCCACTCCGATCGCCTCCACAGGCAGGACGGGCGCGCCCAGCCGGGCGCCGAGCCGCGCCATCAACGCCTGATTGCGCCGGCCGCCGCCGCACACGAACCATCGCGACGGCGCTTGCGGCGCAAACCGGACCGCTTCCGCAACGCAGGCGGCGGCGAAATCCACCAACGTCGCCGCGCCATCTTCGGTGGTGTGATCGTCAAGATCCGCAAGGACGCCGGCGAAATCGTTCCGATCCAGAGATTTCGGCGCAGGAGCGGCGAGATAGGGGGACTGCGCGACCCAACGGGAAACCAGAGCCCCATCAAGCCGACCGCGTTGCGCCAATGCGCCGTCCTTATCATACGCCCCGGCGCCGCGCGCTCGGACAAAATCGTCAACCGGCGCGTTTGCCGGGCCCGTATCGAACGCCAACAGCGCGCCGGGCGCTTCCGGCCGATCCGCGGAAGGATCGACGAAGGTGACATTGCCGACGCCGCCCATATTCAGAAAGGCGCACGGCGCGTCGAGCCGAGCGAAGCGGGCGAGGGCGAAATGATAAAACGACGCGAATGGCGCGCCTTGCCCGCCCGCCGCAATATCCGCCGAGCGAAAATCATGCACGACCGAGGCGCCGATCCCGTCAGCGAGACCTCGAGCATCGCCGATTTGCAGCGTCGCGCCGTCATCAGGGCGATGCAGCAGCGTTTGGCCGTGAAAGCCCGCCAGATCAAATGATGCGCCGCCGCTGCGCAGCTGGGCTGCACAGTCCAAATGCGCCTGCGCCACCAGCTGCGCCTCGGCCCGCCAACAGGTTGGGTCCATGGCCACCGTCAGCGGCGTTTTCGCCGCCTGAACCAAGGCCTGTTGCAACGACTCATGCTCCTGCGGCGTATAGGCGCGATAAGAGGTCGGACCAAAGCCCGCAATCGCCTCGCCATCGGTTTGAAGCACCGCCGCATCGACCCCATCCAGCGATGTGCCGGACATAAACCCTAAAACCCAACGCATTTGCGCGTCGCTCATCGCCGCCTCCAACCGAATCTGCGCCAGAGACTAGCCGACCGCTTCCGCGGCGCCTATAGACACGCCCATCGCTGCGATCCCCGCGGCGACATGCGAATAAAAGAAGGCTTGGCGAAATGGCCGCTGAAGACGCGTTCCGCCCCACATCCGAGTTTCTGCGCACATTTGAAGAGCGCGGCTATTATCAAGCCGCGACCGATCTGGCCGCGCTGGATGAAACGCTCTCGGAAGGCGTAACGCCGGGCTATATCGGCTTCGATCTGACTGCAAAGTCTCTGCATGTCGGCAGCCTGGTTCAGATCATGATGCTGCGCTGGCTGCAGAAATGCGGCCACAAGCCGATCGTCGTGATGGGCGGCGGCACAACCAAGATCGGCGATCCGTCCGGTAAGGACGAAGCGCGTAAAATGCTGACGCCGGCCGATATTGAGGCGAACAAAGCGGGCATTCGCCGGGTATTCGAGAAATATCTGAGCTTCGGAGACGGCCCAACTGATGCGATCATGGTCGATAACGCCGATTGGCTCGATCAGATCAACTATATCGAGTTTCTGCGCGATTACGGCCGCCATTTCTCCGTCAACCGGATGCTGACATTCGACAGCGTGCGTCTCCGGCTTGATCGCGAGCAGCCGCTCAGCTTCCTCGAGTTCAACTACATGCTGTTGCAAGCCTATGATTTCGTGGAGCTGAACCGGCGCTACGGCTGCCGGCTGCAGATCGGCGGATCGGATCAATGGGGCAACATCGTCAACGGCACGGATCTCGGCCGCCGGGTTGAGCAGGTCGAACTGTTCGGCCTGACCACGCCGTTGCTCACCAAATCAGACGGCTCAAAGATGGGCAAAACCGCCCAGGGCGCGATCTGGTTGGACGCCGAACTGCTGAGCCCGTATGATTTCTGGCAGTTCTGGCGCAACACCTCTGACGCCGATGTCGGCAAGTTCCTGAAATTGTTCACCGAACTGCCGATTGAGGAATGTGAGCGGCTTGGGGCGCTGCAAGGCTCTGAAATCAACGACGCGAAGATCCGGCTGGCGAATGAGGTCACAACGCTCGCCCATGGCGCTGAGGCGGCCGCGGCGGCGGAGAAGACGGCGCGGGAGACCTTCGAAGCAGGCGGGGCCGGCGCTGATCTGCCCCGCCATGAGCTTGCTGACAGCGATTTCGACAATGGCTCCATTGCGGCGGCGCAGCTGTTTGTGAAGGCCGGGCTCGCGAAATCAGGCAAGGAGGCCAAGCGGCTGATCGCCGAAGGCGGCGCGAAGATCGAGGGGGAGACGGTCGGCGACCCAGGCGAACAGATCGCCGAAAGCCGCTTCGCCGATGGCGCGCTGAAACTGTCGGCAGGCAAAAAACGGCACGCGCTGGTCAGCCGCGCCTGATCATGGGAACGGCGCGAGGCGATCAGCATAGATCGGCTTGCGCCCACAGCGATTTGAAATTGGATGGGCCCATCTGGCGGCCAAAAAGTACGACAAAACAGACGTTTAGAGACTGAATGAGCCAGATTTAGGAATTCGCGCCCTAGCGCTTGGGCGGCAGCAGCAGCACTTCGTCAGCGCGGCCGACGCCCAAGGCGCGGCGCAGATGCTCGTCCAATAGCTCGACATCGATTTCCGGGCCGGTAAGCCGAGCGATGCGATCCTGCAGCCGGTCCCGATCCGCCTTGAGCCGATCAACGATCTCACCCCGCCGCGCCACATCTTCACGCAGCTTGCTTTGCTCGGCGTAATCCACCGAGATCTGACCGATTGTATAAACAAATCCGCAGGCGATGGCCGTAAGCGTCGTCAGGCTAAGAGTGGCTGAACGCATAATTTCCCCGAAACAATCGCCGCCCCGCGCGGCCTGCTCCAGCGAAGCTGCCGCATCAGGGTTAGCCTACCGTAAACGCCTCGACGACTTGCAAGATTGGCGGGGCAGGGGAGCGCCGCCTCCGCCGCGCTCCCATTTTTCGATGGCGGCGCTTAGCCGATATTAAGCGCCGAGCGGCCCGGATAGATCGCAGTGTCGCCAAGCTCTTGCTCAATGCGAATGAGCTGGTTGTATTTCGCCAACCGATCCGAACGCGACAGCGACCCCGTTTTGATCTGACCGCAGCCGGTCGCGACCGCGAGATCTGCGATGGTCGCATCTTCAGTTTCGCCGGAACGGTGGGACATCACCGCCCGATAACCGCTGCGATGCGCCAGATCGACTGCGGCCAAAGTCTCCGTCAACGATCCGATTTGGTTGACCTTGATCAGGATGGCGTTGCCGGCGCCTTGCTCGATCCCGCGCGCAAGACGCTCCGGATTGGTGACGAACAGATCATCGCCAACCAGCTGACAGTTTGCGCCGATCTCTTGGGTCATGTGGGTCCAACCGTCCCAGTCATCCTCGGCGAGACCATCTTCGATCGAAACGATCGGGTATTTAGCAGCGAGTTCTTTGTAATAGGCGGTCAGCTCTACCGCGTTCAAAACTTTGTTTTCGCCAGCAAGATGGTAAGCGCCATCCTTGTAGAACTCGGTCGACGCTGAATCCAACGCAATCAGAATGTCGTCGCCTGGTTTGTAGCCCGCCGCCTCAGTCGCCTTCATAATGAAGTCCAGCGCCTCGGTGGTCGCGCCGAGCCCCGGAGCAAATCCGCCTTCATCGCCGACATTGGTGTTGTGACCGGCCGCCTTCAGCTCTTTCTTCAGCGTCTGGAAGATCTCCGCGCCGATGCGGATCGAGTCCGCCACCGACTCCGCGCCGACCGGCATGACCATGAACTCTTGGATATCAATCGGGTTGTCGGCATGGGCGCCGCCATTGATGATGTTCATCATCGGGACCGGCATCACACGCGCCGAGACGCCGCCGAGATAACGGTAGAGCGGCAGGCCAACGGTTTCGGCAGCCGCTTTCGCAACCGCCAGCGAAACCGCCAGGATGGCGTTGGCGCCAAGGCGGGATTTGTTCGGCGTGCCATCCAGCTCGATCATCATCGCGTCGATGAGCGTCTGCTCCGTCGCATCCATCCCGGCGACGGCGTCAAACAGTTCGCCATTGACCGCCTCGACGGCGCCCATAACGCCTTTGCCGCCATAGCGCGCGTCGCCGTCCCGGCGCTCAACAGCCTCATAAGCGCCGGTTGACGCGCCTGACGGCACCGCCGCGCGCCCCAGGCTGCCATCTTCCAGCACAACATCCGCCTCAACAGTCGGGTTGCCGCGACTATCAAGAATTTCACGGGCGGTAATATCGACGATCGCGCTCATCAGCGGTCTCCACTTTTATTGTCAGCGCCGCTCTATCAGCCAGCGCGAAGATTGTAGGATCTGATTACTTGTCAGGCTCGTCCGCCGCCGCATCAGTCGTCGGCTCCTCGAGCTTCACGGCATAGAGTTCAAGTCGGTGGTCGACCAGGCGATAGCCCAACCGTTTTGCGACTTCCTTCTGCAGCCGCTCGATTTCGGCGTCAACGAACTCGATCACTTCGCCCGACCGTAGATCGATCAGGTGATCGTGATGATCCCGCTCCGCATCTTCATAACGTGCGCGACCATCCCGGAATTCATGCCGCTCTATAATGCCGTTTTCTTCAAACAACCGAACCGTTCGATAAACGGTCGCCATCGAAATGTTCGGATCAATTTCAGCCGCGCGGCGATGCAGCTCCTCAGCGTCCGGATGATCCGTCGCCTGCGACAAAGCCCGCGCCACAACCCGGCGCTGCTCCGTCATCCGCAAGCCTCGCGCCTCGCAGCGGGCCAGAATATCGCTCTCGGTCATATCGCCCGGCTCCTCGTCCGCAATTGACCTTGTCGCTTCGGTGGGTCGGGGTCGCTTCGGTGGGTCGGGCGCCGCCCGCCGGGCGTGGCCGGACAATACGAAGGTCCGCGGGAAGATCAACTAGAGATCGGCGGACGCAAGGGCTTTGACGCGAGACTTAGCGTCACTCACCCGCGGTAGCTTGCTTGCGCGCCCTCTCGCGCGCCTTCTCCGCATCCCAGTGCCGGTCCATCTCCGCCAGATCAACCTGCTCCGGGCGCTTCCCCTCGGCTGCGAGCGACGCCTCAACCGCCCGGAACCGGCGCTCAAACTTCAAGTTGGCTCGGCGCAGCGCCTCCTCCGGATCGATCTTCATCCATCGAGCCAGATTGGCCATGACAAACAGGAGATCGCCAAATTCTTCGGTCACGGCGTCCCGCTTCGCCGCACGCTCAGCGCGATCGGCCTGCGCCTCCAACGCAGCCAGCTCACGCCGCGCTTCGGCGAGCTCCGCACTTTCTTCCGCCACCTTGGCCAACACCGGCTCAATGTCGGGCCAGTCAAACCCGACTTTCGCCGCCCGTTTTTGCAGCTCCACCGCCTTATCCAGCGCCGGCAGCGTTACCGGAGCGCCGTCGAGCGCGCTTTGCGGCGCAGGCTCATCCTTCGGCCGCTGCGCCGCTTTCAGCCGGCGCTCTTCAGCCTTGATGCTCTCCCAATCGGGCGCTTCCTTCGCGTCGCCGAACACATGCGGGTGCCGGCGGATCATTTTTTCGCAAACGGCGCGCATGACATCCGTCAGATCAAAGTCGCCACGCTCCGCCGCCATTTCGGCGTGATAGACGACCTGAAGCTGCAGATCCCCCAGCTCTTCGCAAAGATCGGGCATATCATTGCGTTCAATCGCGTCGACGAC
Organism: Neomegalonema sp.; assembly: GCA_022760355.1. Lineage (GTDB taxonomy): Bacteria > Pseudomonadota > Alphaproteobacteria > Rhodobacterales > Rhodobacteraceae > JALEGB01. The sequence continues at coordinate 56,887 of JALEGB010000089.1, read as the reverse complement.
CTCGTAGGCCTCATCAATTGCATAAGGGGCGATGCTGGTATGGGTCTGGACCACATCCCAAGGACAGCCGCCATCGGGGTCCCGCAGCCGCTGCATAATCTCAGTCAGCCGCGAAAGCCCGGCCTCGGCGGTTGTCGCGTCCTCGCGAAGGCGCGCATCGCTCTGCTGCAACCGTTGGGATTTCATCTGTCACCCTCCATCGAACCATCCGCCCCTGCGTAAAGCATCGCGGGGCGACAGGGGAGGGCGTCTCTGAAGCAAAAACTAGGTCACTTGTCCTATTTCGCCTTGCCGAAATAGGTCGAGCGTCCTAATTTAGCGGCGGAAGAAGGAGCGAGCAGGTGGGCAAGGTCTCAACACGCCAACATATCATCGAGAGGGCGGATCAACTGTTCTATGAGCGGGGGTTCGAAGCGACATCTTTCGCAGATATCGCGCAAGCGGTCGGGATCTCGCGCGGCAACTTCTACCATCATTTCAAAAAGAAAGATGACCTGCTGGACGCCGTCGTTGAGCGCCGCATGGCGAACACTCGGATGATGTTGGACCAATGGGCGTCGGCCTTCCCGGAACCCAAAGATCGGATCCGCGCTTTCATTCAGATCCTCATTGTTAATCAAGCGAAAATCATGGCCCATGGCTGCCCAGTTGGCACGCTCTGCGCCGAACTCGCGAAGCTCGAGCATGTCGCCCAAAACAGCGCGCGCCAAATCTTCGGCCTGTTTCGCGATTGGCTCGCAGAACAATTTCGCAGCCTTGGGCGTACGCAGGGGGCGGAAGCCCTTGCGCTCCATCTGCTCGGACGCTCCCAAGGCGTCACGGCTCTGGCGATGGCTTTTCGTGATCCCGCCTTCGTAGAAACGGAAGTCGCCGCATTGGAGCGCTGGCTCGACTCCATCGACCAGCCGGCCTTGCCTCAAGATCAACCAAGCTAGCCAAATGAAAGAGTAAGATGTTCGTCGTTTTTCTAAAGTTCTCGAAGCACAAAGCTGACGCGCCCGAGCATATGGCCGCTCACAACGCCTGGATTGCGGAGGGTTTTTCGGATGGCGTCTTCCACTGCGTTGGGTCGCTAGATGTCGGCGGCGGCGCCATTATCGCCACCGAAGAGAGCCGCGCTGCGCTAGAGGCTCGGATTAACCGGGACCCGTTCGTCGTTGCGGAGGTTGTCGACGCCGAGATCTACGAGATTGATCCGAACCGCACAACGCCCGCGCTCGAACATCTAAAAGGCTGATGGGTGGTAGGATGGGGAAGGGCGTTTAAGCATGTGCCACCATGCTCAATCCCAGTGGTTGAATAAGATCTCTCCGAGGCTGTCGGGGCGCCAGTACGCTATCTCGTCCTGATAGCCGTGCGGGAGGCGCGCAAGATCCTCCTCCTGCGCTGGCGCATCCAGCAGGCGCGCCGGCAAAGCGTGATACCCGTGCTCGGTTGTCAGCGCCGTCGCCATCTCAGGCGACTCCACGAATGAATAGGCCTGGCTCGCGATAACGTGCGTTTGATTGGCGAGCTCCTCAAGCACGGCCGCGACGGCAATATGCGGGCGCGCGAAAGCGACAAGATTAGGCATATCGATATTGCACAAGATCAGATGATCTTCGGCGGACCATCCCATTTGCACATGCGCGAAAATCGCCCAATAGCTTTTGTAGCGCGGCCGCCGCGGCGCGACATGATGAATCCGCCCAGCCCGCATCCGCCCGACGGACTGCTTCACGGCGCTGACAAAGCGGCGATAGGCTGGGTCGGGTTGCGGCTGAGCGCCAACGAGGTCTGCCGGCAGAGACATCGATCAATCCGTTCAACGGCGGTTTGACGGTCAGAAAGCACGTCAGCCGCGGTTCGATAATCGAAATTATGGTGCGAACGAAGCCGTTTCGAGCGACGCGGCCATGCTCCTTATTCAGCCGCAGCGGCGCGCGCCGGCGATAAGCGCGCGCCAAATCGCTTTTCAAACCGCCCAAGCTGCAGATTATTCATTTTGAGCCGGAAGCGCACTTCGCCTTCGCTATCTGTGCGCGCCAGGACGCAGCCTTCGGAGTGCAGCCACGCCTGCGCGGCGCCGGCGCTGGGACTGAGCACCAGCTCATACTCGCTCGCGCCCTGCTCCAGCCGCGTTTCGATCTCGGCGAGCAACGCATCGACGCCTTCACCCGACTGGGCCGACAAACAGATCGCGTTCTCGTCCCGCATCGCTTCGTTCAGCGTCGCGGTGCGCGCCTCGGCCTCCAGCAAATCGATTTTATTCCGCGCCTCGAGCAAATTCACCAGCGCTTCTTCTTCGACGCCCAATTCGGTCAGCACGTCAATAACATCCAGCCGCTGCGCTTCACTCTCATCATCCGCGATATCGCGCACATGGACGATCAGATCCGCCTCCAAAACTTCCTCAAGAGTCGCCCGGAAAGCTGCGACCAACTGCGTCGGAAGATCGGAAATGAAGCCCACCGTGTCGGAAAAGATAACTTCCTTCCCACGTGGCAGGCGAACGCCGCGCATACTGGGATCCAGCGTCGCGAACAGCATGTCCTTCGCGAGTGCATCAGACTCCGTCAATCGGTTGAACAAGGTGGATTTACCGGCGTTCGTATAGCCCACCAGCGCAACAATCGGGTGCGGCGCCTTCTTTCGGGCCGCCCGATGCAGCTCTCGGGTCTGCGCGACTTTCGCCAGCTTGCGGCGCAGCCGTACGATTTTCTCCGAGATAACCCGTTTATCAGCCTCAATCTGAGTTTCGCCGGGCCCGCCCATAAAGCCCGCGCCGCCCCGTTGCCGTTCAAGGTGCGTCCAACTGCGGACCAGCCGGCTTTTCTGGAACTCCAAATGCGCCAGCTCGACCTGCAACACGCCTTCGCGCGTCTGCGCGCGGTCGCCAAAGATTTCCAGGATCAACGCCGTACGGTCCAGGACCTTGACCTTCCAGGCGCGCTCCAAGTTTCGCTGCTGAATGGGCGTCAGCGGCGCGTCGACGATCGCAAGCTCCGCTTTTTCGTCGGCGAGGCGCATTCCCAGATCCTCGACCCGCCCTGGCCCCATCAAGGTGGCCGCGCGCGGCTCGACCACGGGGACGATCTCGGAGACGACAATGTCGAGCTTTAGCGCCTCCGCCAAACCGACCGCTTCTGCGAGCCGCCCCTCCGCTGCGCGACGTGAAGGCTCACGCCGCTTCGTCAGTTCTGGGTGCAGTACAAACGCTTTTGGGCCGCCCTCAGCGGCCTCCCAGTAATCGCCACTCATACAGGCATCGCAAACAGCATATCGCGCATCCGATCAGCTTGGGTCTTCTTGATCATAAAGGTTGATTGGTTGGGCTGGCATAATCGTCGAAATCGCATGCTTATAAACCAGTTGAGACTGACCATCTCGACGCAGCAAAACACAAAAATTATCGAACCAAGTCAATATTCCCTGGAGCTTCACCCCATTCACCAGAAATACAGTGACTGGCACCTTATGTTTTCGAATGTGGTTAAGAAACACATCTTGCAGGTTTTGGCGGTCATTCGACATCGCGGGTGATCCTGTTTTTTGTTTTAGTTCACGCGTATTGGACGCAGCTTCTATTTGGCGCGCTTCCGCCTTGTGGGGTTTGCAGCTCTCTCAGCCCCTGAAGGTGAGGCGAACATGGTGTATGGAGACGTCGCCCATTCATCAATATTCGTGCTCGCGTCGACACTATGGCGCCACACAAAAAAGTCCTGTGAAATTTTGCACTGCAGCTCAAGTTCGCCTGAGCGCGACGGCGCTCAGCGAAACACAGCGCCTTTTGCGCGACCTGCGACTGACTAGGCGACATTGAGAACGCTTTTCCGCTCTTCTCGCCCCGACCCACACGCGGCGTCGTAGCACGCCCACAGCGCCATCGAAACTATTTTAAATTTGCCGTCGCCAGCCCCGCTATGGACGCGTCCGCCGACGGGTGCGAGCGCCCGCAGTCTCTGTTTGGTCGCGATTTGCGAGCCGTTAGATGGCGCCATCCAACTTCAAATCGCGCTAGAAGAACTCCAAGCCGACCCGGAACAGCGCCTCAACCTGTTTCAAATCCCGCTTGATGCTGAACATGACAACGGTGTCGCCCGCCTCGATCATCGTATCCGCATCCGGCGTCGCGACCTGACCATTCGACAACACCGCTCCAATCGTCGCGCCGCTCGGTAATTCCAATTCGCGCACTCTTTTCCCTGCGATCGGCGAGGTTGCGAGAACCTGAGCCTCGAAAAGCTCCCCCTCCCCGTCTCGCAGCGTATGCAGCGCCCGAATTCGCCCCCGACGCACATGCCGCAGAATGGTTGAGACCGTCGTGGCCCGCGGATTGACGAAGGCGTCGATGCCAAGCGGACCCGCAAGTGGCGCAAGACTCGGATCATTGGTCAACGCCAACGCCCGCTGACATCCCATTTGCTTCGCCAAGGCCGCGCACAGAACATTCACCTTGTCATCTTGCGTCAGCGAAACGACCGCATGCGCATCCTGTACGTTCGCTTCGGAGAGAACTTCGGCCGACAGCCCATCGCCATGGAGCACAATTGTGCGCTCCAACTGCTCAGCCGCTTTCTCAGCCCGAGACCTGTCGGCCTCCACCAATTTCGAGCGCGTGTCCGTTTTCTCGAGCTGAACCGCAACCTGAACGCCAATATTTCCCGCGCCGACCAACACAACCCGGCCCGCCGCATCCGAGGCCTGCCCGAAAAGCTCAAGCGCGCGGCGCACATGCCGGGTGTCAACAACGATATAGGCCTCATCGCCAGGGAACAGCTGATCTTCCGGCGCGGCGCTGCGCAGATGGCCGTCCCGAACAAAAGCGACCACCCGCGCCCTTAGATCAGGAAACAGCTGGGCAAGTTGCCGCATCGGCGTATTGGCGACCGGACATTCTTGCGAGACCTTGGCGCCGACCGCTTCGACCTTTCCATCCAAAAACGGCGTGCTGTCGAAGGCGGCCGGCGCGGCGAGCCGCCGAATAACGACCCCCGCCACTTCGATTTCAGGCGAGATGACGACATCGATCGGCATATGGTCGCGGCGGAAAATATCGCTCCATTGCGGCTTCAAATATTCCTGAGCCCGAACCCTGGCGATCTTACGCGGCACCTCAAAGATCGAATGCGCGATCTGGCAGGCGACCATGTTGACTTCGTCCGAGTAGGTCGCCGCGATCAGCATGTCGGCGTCGCGAGCGCCAGCGCGCTCCAACGTATCAGGATGCGCGGCGTGGCCGGCGACGCCGCGGATATCGAGCGCATCCGCAGCTTTCGACACAAGCTCGGCGCTGACATCCAGGATGGCGACGTCGTTATTTTCCGACGCCAACCGCCGCGCAATTTGATAGCCGACTTGGCCAGCTCCGCAAATGATGATCCGCATGCGGCCCTGCTACGTTCCGTCCGCCAACTCGTCCGACAGCCGCGCGATACGCCCGCCGCGCCGGTTCGCAGTCGCCACGCCGAGCGACTTGAGCTTACGGTGAAGCGCCGAGCGCTCCATGCCCACAAACTCCGCTGTCCGCGAGATATTGCCGCCAAACCGGTTGATCTGCGCAATCAGATATTCACGTTCGAACGCTTCGCGCGCATCCCGCAACGGCAAGCCGACCAGCGAGATATCCAGAACGCCGCCGCTGGAGGAGTCGCTGCCGGTGATTTCAGGCGGCAAATCATCCGCAGTGATCGCGTCTGTTTTCGGCGAGCCGTCCTGCTCGGCGCCGCCCAAAATCAACATCCGCTCGACGATGTTTTTCAGCTGCCGCACATTGCCAGGCCATGCAAACGCCTGTAGCGCCGCCATCGCGTCCTGCCCGAACTTCCGGGTTGGCAGCCCCTGTTCGGTATTCAGCCGCTCGACAAAATACTGGATCAGATCCGGCACATCTTCTCGCCGCTCCGCCAGCGCCGGGGTTTCAATCGGCACAACATTCAGGCGGTGATAGAGATCCTCTCGGAACCGGCCTGCCGCGATGGCGCCGGACAGGTCAGCGGTCGTGGCCGATACGATGCGAAGATCGACCCGAACGGTGCTCACGCCGCCCACACGGGTGAAGGTTTGATCGACGAGTACGCGCAGGATCTTGGACTGCGTCCCGGCCGGCATGTCGGATACTTCGTCAAAGAACAGCGTGCCGCCATGCGCGCGCTCCAACAACCCAGGGGTCACTGCGCCGTCCCGCTCCTCGCCAAACAGCGAACGCTCCATCTGCGACGGTTCAATGGCGGCTGAATTCACCACGATGAACGGATGGTCGGCGCGCTTCGAATTGGCGTGTAGAAAGCGCGCCGCGACCTCTTTGCCCGACCCTGGAGGGCCGGTGAACAGGACCCGGCTGTTCGTCGGCGACACACGCAGCAACGACTGGCGCAATTGAATAATGGACGCCGATTTGCCGATCAGCTCCACTTCACGCCGGTCGCGCGCCCGTAGATCGGACACTTCGCGGCGCAGGCGCGAGGCCTCAAGAGCACGGCCAACCGCAACGAGCAGTTGATCGAGCTTGAACGGCTTTTCGATGAAGTCATACGCGCCCTGTTTAATGGCCGCGACCGCGACTTCGATGTTGCCATGACCAGAGATGATCAACACTGGCAAATCCGGATCATCGCGCTTGACGGTCTTCAGCACCTCGATGCCGTCCATCCGACTGCCCTGCAGCCAGATATCGAGCACGATCAAATCCGGCCGCTGCTTCGCGATTTCGCCGAGCGCCGTATCGGCGGTGTCGGCCATGCGGCAGCCATGCCCTTCATCGGTGAGGATATCGCCCAGAAGCGTGCGAATATCCGGTTCATCGTCTACGATTAAGACGTCCGCCATGACCGCTCCTCAACCTCCGTTTTATTTTACCGAACCGCCCGCCTGTCCGGCTGTTAGCCTAACTCAATTCGCGCATCCGCAGCGCTCACGCGCCCGCGATCTCAGCATCCGCCTTTTGTTCCGCACGGCCCTCGCCCGCCGCGTCGCCCAACTTGTCAATTGTTGTTGGTGAAAGCGGCAGTGTGATCCGAGCCGCCGCGCCCGGCTTTTCATGCGCAGCGAAAGGCTCCGCATCGCCGAGTTCGAAAGCGCCATGATGCTCCTCAACGATCTTCGAAACAATCGCGAGCCCGAGGCCTGTGCCCTTGTCCCGCGTCGTCACATACGGCTCGAGCAAGCGTCGTCGATCCCGCGCCGGCAGGCCGCAGCCATTATCGGAGATCGTAATCGACGCCATATTGCCCCGCCGCGCCAGCGAGATGCGGATTTGCGCCGGCGCCCCGTCGACGCCGGCCGACGCGTCGTGCTCGACCCGCGATTCGATCGCGTCAGCGGCGTTTTGAAGGAGGTTCGTGAGCGCTTGGTGGATTTGACCGCGATCGACGCGAACATGCAGGGCCTGAGCATCGTCGCTCGCGTCGAAGGCGTACTTGATATTGGTCCGCCCCTCTTCCTGAAGAGTGATCGCCTGACGCACCACTTCAAAAATTGATTCCTCGCCGATCGTCGGCGTTGGCATCTTGGCGAAGCGGGAAAACGCATCGACCATGCGCCCGATCTCCGCCGTTTGTCGGACGATTGTCTCCGTATAGCGCTCAAACGCCTCATTCTCGTCGCCAAGCCGATCTCGATATTTTCGCTTCAGCCGCTCGGCGGCGAGCTGGATCGGGGTCAGCGGGTTCTTAATTTCATGGGCGATGCGGCGCGCAACATCCCCCCAAGCCGCCAGACGCTGGGCTGACACCAGCTCAGTAACATCGTCAAGCGTCACCACAAATCCGCCATTGCCATGCTTGCGGCGGGCCTGGCGCTGGTTGGTGATCCGCGCCATCAGCTCAAGTTCTTCGCCATCCCGCAAAATTCTGACTTCGCGCTCGACGCCATTCGCCGGATCATAGCAGGCGTCTTGATAAAGCTGCTTAAATTCCGGCGCCGCTTCCGTCAGCATGCGGCCGGTCGCGGCCTCCGGATCAAGGCTCAACAGCCGCGCCGCGGGCTCGTTCATCATCCGGATCCGCCCATCCGCATCCAGACCAACCACGCCGGCTGAAACCCCCGAAAGCACCGCTTCGCTGAATAACCGCCGCTGTTCGGACTCCGCGCTGGCGCTCTTCAGCGCTTCCTGTTTGCGCTGGACTTCTTCGGTCATCCGGTTGAACACGCGGCTGAGCAGCGCGAGCTCGTCATCGCCCCGCTCTTCTTTCACCCGAACCACCAGATCGCCAGCGCGCACCCGCTGGGCCGCCGCCGCCAGCCGGCCGATCGGCCGCGCCAGACGTTCAGCGAACCACAGGCCGAGATAAATGGCGGCGATCAAGACCAGCAGCGCAAAGCCGAGATAGAGCGCTGCGAACTGAGCCATGAAGGCGTCCCGCTCATCCTCAAGCCGTTCGTAACTGGCCACGACCGCCTTGGTCCGGGTGCGCGTTTCGAGCACCGAGCTGTCCACAGGGCGCGAGACATAGAGCACCGCGCCATAGAAACTCTCCAGCCGCAGCAACGCGCGCATCTCGCCAATAACAACGTCCTTGCGCACGACTGGTTTGCCGCCAATCGCCGTCGCCAGCTCCTTTTTGGACGGCGGCACAAAGTTGAACCGAAAACTATCCAACCCTCGCGCAAGAATTTTGCCCTTTGAGTCCAACACATAGACATGCGTAAACCCACGGGCCGACGCCGCTTCGTCCAACAGCCGCGCGAACCGCGGATCGCGCGGGCCGGAAACAGAACCGACTGAATCATTCAGTGTTTTCGCGACAGCGAAGGATTGGCCAACCGTCGCCTGCAACACCTCTCGCTCATACGCTTTCGCCGCGGCGCCGGAGCTGCGCACAAGAAATCCAACCTGATCACTGAACCAGGCGTTCACCCCCAGCTGGATAATGAAGAAGAAGAAGACGGCCACCAGCACCGTCGGCGCGGCGGCGACGCCGATAAAGATCGCCACCATGCGCGCATGCAGCCGTGAGCCGGCGGAGCCGGCGCGCCGGGCGATCACCAGCCGCGCGATTTGCAGCCCGACCAAGGCCATCAGCCCAACCAGGTAGCAAATATCCGCAAGAATCAGCAGCTTGAACCAGAGCGATGAAACGGTTTTCTGATCCGCGCTGGACAGCGTCGCATAAGTCAGAATGGCGAGGATGGGGCCCGCCACCGCCAGAGCGCCCACCAGCAGCGCGGATGGGCGCGTCGGCGCGACTCGCAAGATCCATGGCAGCCGCTGCTCTTCCGGCGGCGGTCCCGCCGGCTTTCGCCCCGCGGCGCGCGACTTGGCGGCGGCAAGCGCGCTGCGCCCGGCGCGCGCAGCTCTATGCGCCGCTTCTTTGGCGCTGCGCACGCCGACCGCGGCGGCGGCGGCTGTGCTTCGCGCCGCATTCCGCGCCTGCGTCATCAGCGCGTCCGCGCGCCGTTTGGGCGTGTTCCGCGTTGTGGGCCGGTGCGCGTCTGAGGGCGCCCCAGCCTCGGCGGTTGGCGTCGAACCCGTCGCCATCGGCTGATTGCCGCCAGTCGCCCCAGTGTTCGGGCGTTCTGGACCGGAGGGGCTCGCGCCAGCCTCGTCGTCGTGAGTCACCCTGACCTCGCTGCAATAAGCCCATTAGGGCCGCCCAAAGGCGCGGCGCGGTCCTCCGGCGTCGCGACGATTGCGGCTGACCCGGCTCGACGGAGCGGATCAGCGTCAATCGACTGAATTCGCGGCGTGGCGTCGAACCTGTTGCCTTGCTACATCAGCTTTTTGCCGCGTGTGACTTGAATGTCAAGCTCGCGAATTTTTTTCCGCAGGGTGTTTCGGTTGATCCCGAGAATTTCGGCGGCGCGGACCTGGTTGCCCTGCGCGGCGCTCAGAGTGAGCGTAATCAACGGTAGTTCAAGCTCCTGTAGGATCCGATCATACAATCCAGGCGGCGGCGCGCCGGGCTCATAACGCTGAAACAGCTTTGCGACATGCCGCTCAACGGATGCCGACAGGGTTTCAGCCTCCTGATTGGCCCCGATCGCCGGCTCATCTAAGGGCGCCGCTGACAGCTCGTCGCCAACAGCCCGCGCATCAATCAAATCCTCAGGACACAGCGCCGCCAGGCGGCGCACCAGATTTTCAAGCTCGCGCACATTCCCAGGCCAAGGCTGCGCGCGCAGCAGATCGAGCGCGTCACGCGAAATCGATTTGGCCGGCAGCCCGTCATCCTGCGCTTTGCGAAGAAAGGCGCGCGCCAGATCAGGCACATCGTCCGCCCGCTCCCGCAGCGCGGGCAGTCGAATTGGGACAACGTTGATCCGGTAGTAGAGATCCTCGCGGAACAGCCCTTCACGGATCAGTCGCCGCAAATCCTGGTGAGTCGCCGCGATGATCCGGACATCGGTTTTGATCGGCTTGCGACCGCCAACCGTGACGAACTCCCCCTCTTGCAGCACGCGCAACAGCCGTGTCTGCGCCTCCGCCGGCATATCGCCGATCTCGTCGAGAAATAGAGTCCCGCCCTGCGCAATCTCGAATTTGCCGCGCGCCCGTTCCGTTGCGCCGGTGAACGCGCCCTTTTCATGACCGAACAGCTCGGATTCAATCAGCTCTTTGGGAATCGCCGCCATATTGACCGCAACGAACGGACCCGACTTGCGCCGGCCGTAATTATGCAGCGCGCGGGCGACCAGCTCCTTACCTGTTCCCGACTCGCCAGAGATCATGACGGTCAGATCCGTATGCATCAGGCGGGCCATCACCCGATACACCTGTTGCATCGCAGGCGACCGTCCGATCAGCGGCAGCTGATCAATCTGGCAGACCGAAGCCTCCTCAACGCCGCTTTCGGCGTCCTCTTCGCTCGGCTCATTGCTCGATAGCGCCCGGCCGAGCGTATTGACGACCTCGCGCAAATCAAAAGGCTTCGGAATATACTCGTACGCTCCGGCCTGTGCGGCGCGGATCGCCGTCATCACCGTGTTCTGCGCGCTCATCACCACGACAGGCAGATCCGGACGCCGCTTTTTGATCGCCGGAAGCAAATCCAACGCGTCGCCATCCGGCATCATGACATCGGTGAGCACCGCGTCGCCCACCCCTTCCTCAATCCAACGCCACAAAGTCGAAGCGGCGCCAGTTGAGCGCACGCGCGCGCCGGCGCGGGTCAGCGCCTGACTAAGCACCGTCCGTATCGCGCGATCATCGTCAGCGAGCAGCACCGTGCCTGTGATCATTCTTTGCTTCCTCGCTCCGTCGGCTGCTTTTTCGCCGACTTATTGGCGGCCGCATCCGTAAACGCCGTCCAAACCGGGAGAAGGATGCGGAACTCCGTTTGTTCATTCTGGCGGCGGTACTCAACAACACCGCCGTGATCGCCAACGATCTTCGCCACGAGCGGCAAACCGAGCCCGCTGCCCGCAGCTTTCGATGTTACGAATGGTTCGAAGATGTGATCGATCAAATCTTCCGGAACGCCGGGGCCGTTGTCGGCGACGATCACCTCAAGCGGCAGACGTTCGCGCGCGCCGCCCGCCAACGCGATCTGAACGCCGGGGCGAAACGCCGTTTTCAGGACGATCTCCCCCCCTTGACGCGGTGCGGCTTCGGCGGCGTTCTTCACCAAGTTGCTGATCGCCTGCAGTAATTGACCGCGATCCGCCGGAACGGGGGGTAATGACGGGTCATATTCCTCCCGAATCCGAACATGCCTTGCGAACCCAGCCCGCGCCGAACGCTTCGCTTGGTCGAGCACGTCATGAATATTCACCGCCTCGCGCTCGCCCGGCCGCGCATCGCCAAACGCGTCCATCCGCTCAACCAGCGCGCGAATGCGGTCCACCTCCTCCTGAATCAGTTGGAGGAGCTCCGCCTCCCCCTCGCCCAGAGTCATCTCCAGCAGCTGAGCCGCACCCGATATACCCGAGAGCGGGTTCTTAATTTCGTGTGCCAACATTGCCGAGAGACCGGTCAGGCTGCGGGTCGAGCCTTGATTCGCCAGTGACCGATCCATCGCCAGGGCGACTGAACGCGGCTGGAAAGAAAGCAGAACAAGCCCCGGCTCATCAAACACCGGCGCGGCCTGAAAATCGACGACAACGGGCTCGCCGCCACAGAAGCTCACCGGCGCCCCATATTCGCTGAGGGAAAGCGCGCCGCGGCGCACCTGTCGCACGGCGTCCGCCACCCGACTGCCGGGCCCGAACATCTGATCCAACGACATTCGCCGCAGAGTGTGCGCGCTTTGCGTCAGGAACAGTTCCGCCCGCGGGTTTGCGGCGACAAATCGATCATTCTCATCAACCGCGAGACAAGGCGTCGGCAACGCCGCCCACAACGCCTCAGCAGGCGCGCTTCGCGGCTCTTTCGAAGCACGCGCCGATGCGGACGGCGCCGCCGGGCGCTGATGGGCGACCCCCACGGATTTGGATGTCATCGCAACGGCTCCTTCCCTCGTCGGGCCCGGCTCTATGCTCACGCCGCCAGGCTCCCAATTTCAATGATCTCGCTGGCCTCCAGCCGATCGGCGATTGACAGCAGCAGTTTCTTGGCGGTCTCGGGCGCATCGATGCGCACCAAGCGCGCCCGCGCCGCATCCCCCCAAGCCGCGCCAGCGGCGGCGTGAAGCACGCGCCAGCTTAAGTGCTTGCGCGCAGCGCGCAGCCCAAGGGCGACGCCGTAGCGGCTCAGCATCGCCTCATAATGCGCGACGGCGAGACGCAGCTGCTCCGCCGGCGTGGGCGGGGTAAAGGGGCGCCCCTCCAGATCCGCTGTGATTTGCGCCAGCAGCCAAGGCGCCCCCTGGGCGCCGCGGCCAATCATAACGCCGGCGGCGCCGGACAGCGCCAGCGCCCGCCGGGCCGCCGCTGGGCTGTCGATATCGCCATTCGCAATCACGGGAATTGGCGCTTCAGCGACGACTTCTCCAATCGCCGTCCAATCCGCCGCGCCTTTGTAGGCTTGGGCGCGGGTGCGGCCATGCACGGTCGCAGCCTGCGCGCCGACCTCCGCCGCGCCTTTGATCAGCGCCGCGGCGTTCAAACAATCCGCATTCCAGCCCAGCCGCATTTTTACGGTGACCGGAACGGCGACGGCGCGCGCCGTTTCCTCGACGATTTTCAGCGCGCGCTCCGGCTCCCGCATCAGCGCCGCCCCCGCTGCGCCATTCGTGACCTTCTTCGCCGGGCACCCAAAATTCAGATCGATTATTGCGGCGCCGCCGGCCTCAGCCGCCTTCGCAGCCTCCACAATCGGCTCAGGCTCACGCCCCGCGATCTGGACCGCGGCGACGCCGTCCGTCGCCTCGATTTCAGCTTTGGCGCGCACGTCGGCCTGATGGGTTGCGAAGCCGATCGATGCGACCATTTCCGAGCAGACCAGCGCCGCGCCGAAATGTCGGACTTGCGCACGGAAGGGCGCGTCCGTAATCCCAGCCATGGGCGCCAGGAACACTGGCGTGTCGAATTGATGCGAACCAATGATCAGCGGCTGTACCATTGTGCCTAATCCTTGTGCAGCGCCCGTCGCTACAGGCTTTCGCGTCGCCATGCAAGCAAGCCGTTTCGGCTTTGCGAGCATTTTATGGTTGAGGATGGGATGAGCTGTGTTGCGCTAGTTCTTGCGGCGGGCCGTGGCAGCCGCGCCGGCGCCGGCCTTCCAAAGCAGTATCGCCCCGTCGCGGGCCGCTCGGCGCTGCTGCGTTCATTGCTGGCGTTCGCCTCCGTTCCCGCAGTGGATCGGCTGCAAGTATCGATACACCCAGATGATCAATCGCTTTACGTCGCAGAAATTGAGCGGCTGCCCGAAGCGATCCGCAGCCGGTTAAATGATCCGGTCTTTGGCGGCGGCGAGCGCCAGGACAGCGTGCGCCTTGCGCTCGAAGCGCTGGCCGCAACGGCGCCGAAGCTGGTTCTGATCCATGACGGCGCGCGACCGTTTGTCTCGACGGGCGTGATCCAACGCGTGCTGGCCGCCCTGGAGAGCGCGCAAGGCGCCTGCGCCGCCGCGCCCCTGGTGGATACGCTGCGGCGCGAGACGACGGACGGCGCCTGCGGCGACCTTTTGCCCCGAGACGGGCTGTGGCGGGCGCAGACGCCGCAAGGCTTTCACTTCGAACCGATCCTCGCCGCCCATCGTCACTTCGCCGGCGCGGCCTTGACGGATGACGCGGAGATCGCCCGTCGTGCGGGGATCACGACAAAATTGACCCTCGGCGCGCCTGAGAACATCAAATTGACGCGGCCGGAGGATTTCGATTTCGCCGAACATTGGGCGGCGCAGGAAAAAGAGAATATGACTGAGGTCCCCTCCCTCATCCCCGACATTCGCGTCGGCCAAGGCTTCGACGTGCACGCTTTCGGCCCGAACGCCGACGGATCGACGGACCACCTTATGCTGTGCGGCGTCCGCGTTCCGCATGATCAGGGCGTGCAAGCGCACTCTGACGGCGATGTCGGGCTGCACGCATTGACAGACGCGATCCTGGGGGCTGGCGCGCTCGGCGATATTGGTCGACACTTCCCGCCAAGCGATCCGCAATGGCGCGCAGCCTCGTCCGACCAATTTCTAGCCCACGCGCTTGCTCTCGCCGCTTCTCACGGCGCGCGGCTCATGAATGTCGACATTACGTTGATCTGCGAACGACCCAAAATCACGCCCTACGCCGAAGCAATGCGCGGACGGGTCGCCGAAATCTTGGCGCTGCCGATGGAGCGTGTTTCGATTAAAGCCACAACAACGGAGAAGTTAGGCTTCACCGGGCGTCGCGAAGGGATCGCTGCTTTAGCGACAGCCACCCTCCTCTTCTCCTGACCGCCCCTGGCGACAGCCCCCTTGGAGGCCGTGATGAATACGGATGTGACGACCCTCTCCGCCGAAGCGTTAGAGCGCCGCATTGCCGACGCCGCGCAGATCCTGATGGACCGGCTGATCGCGCGCAACGAGATGATTGCGACGGCCGAAAGCTGCACCGCCGGTTTGATCGCCGCCGCGATCACCGAGATCCCCGGCTCCTCAGCGGTGTTTGAGCGGGGCTGGGCGACCTATTCGAACGAGGCGAAGGCGGAAGAGCTTAAAATCGAGGCGGCGCTTATCCAGCATTATGGGGCTGTTTCCGCGCAGGTCGCCGAAGCGATGGCGCTGGGCGCCGTGGCTTGCTCCCGCGCTGATTTTGCTGTGAGCGTCACCGGAGTCGCCGGCCCTGGCGCGTCTGAAGCCAAGCCGGTCGGGCTGGTCTATTTCGGCGCGGCGCGGCAGACATCGGCCAAAACCCTTGAGCGCCGCTTCGGCGAGCGCTCCCGGGCGGAAATTCGGCGGCTCAGCGTGCTTACCGCGCTGGAATTCGCCCACGAAACACTGGGCTGAGCCCCGAACCATCTGACGGCGTCTCGTCAGCTGGCGGCGTCTCGCCCGCGCGCCTCGGCGCCGTAAAGCGCCTCGGCGCGCTCTTCGAAGGCTTTGACCACCCGCCGCATCGCTTGATCGAACACGACGCCGATCAATTGCTGCAAGGCCCAGCTGCGAAACTCGAAATCAACGAAGAAATCGATGATTGCGCCGCCATCCTCATGGGGCGTAAACCGCCAGCGGTTCCGCATATGCTTAAACGGACCATCGAGATAGGCGACATCGATCTGTTTGAGGTCCGGCGAGAGCGTGACCCGGCTGCCAAATCGCTCCCGAAACACGCGAAAGGACACGATCATATCAGCGTCGACCATCTCGCCTGGACCGTCCTGCAACGGTTTCCGGCTGCGAATACGAACGCCTGCCGTCCAGGGAATAAACTCAGGGTACCGCTCAATATCTGAAACGAGATCATACATCTGCGCCGGCGTGTAGGGCACATGTCGTTTTTCGGAATGGGTCGGCATCGGGCTCCGATCATTGCCCGCGGGCTGCGCCGCGCGGATTTCTCTCTCGTTCTGGCCGGCGGAATGCGCGGCTCGGCCTTCCTGTCGAGGCCTGAAATTCCCTCTCGCGCGCAATCGAGCCAAGAGGAAACAGATGGCGCGACGTCACTTACAACCGCAACGGTTGAAGCGCGACCACACCGCGACGACGAAAACGCGGCGCCCCCCGGCCTGATGCGTCTTCGCCCTGAGCGATTTGAAATTAGACGGCGTCACATATCGCCTCTCAACATACCGCCTCTCAAATCGCCCTTGGCGCGCGACGGGGGTTCAGCCGCCGTTCAAGGCCTTGGCCGCCTCCAGCGTCGCCTGCGCATGGCCAGCGGAAGCTTTCACCTTGCGCCAAATCTGGCGGACCACGCCCTGCTCATCGATCAGAAAGGTTGTCCGCTCGATGCCCATGTATTTTTTGCCATACATAGACTTCTGAACCCAGACGCCACATCGCTCGCACAGATCGCTCTCCTCATCCGAGAGAAGCGGCAGCCGAAGTTCGCGCTTCGCGATAAATTTGTCGTGCTTCGCGACGGAATCTTTGGAAACACCGTACAATGCGATGTTGGCGGCTGAGAAATCGTCCGCTTGAGCGGTAAAATCTTCTGCTTGGACAGTGCAGCCTTTGGTGTCGTCCTTCGGGTAGAAATAGATCACCGCTTTCCGCCCTGCGAGATCGCTGAGCCGCACGCGTTCGCCGCCATCTCGGGGGAGATCAAAATCAGGGAAAGGCGCGCCAACCTCGATGGCCGCCGAGGCGTTGTTCTCGCGGTTGGCGGCGGAGCTTGGATCATTCGAGGCAGAGGCGTTCATAGATACTCCATCACTCAGGGGCCGAACAGTCGGCGCAATCGCAGTGTACTGCAAGGCTAGCGTACCGCCCGCGTCGTCACTGGCAACGATCAGGAGAAATATGGCCGATTGCTCACGCCGCCAGCGCGCCAAGGGGTCGCGGCCCGCGAAGTTTATGGTTAGACAGACAAGGCGGCGCGATTCATTCCCTTGGGCGCAGCCCGCGCCGCATAAATTTGGCGTCCATCGCGCCTTCGGCCCCCCGACGCGCGCCCCTAAAGTGAGCTGCCGATGATCGGATTTCTGACACGTTGCATGATTGCTCTGCTGTCTTTCGCCCTTACCGGCGCGACGATCTTGAGCGTCGGTCTCACCCTTCGCCTCTCCTGGGGGCCGATCGCGCTGCCCAGCGTGGCGCGCGACGTTGAAACGAAAATCAACGCTCGGCTTGGGGGCTGGTCGCTGTCGCTGGGATCAGCGGCGATCGACTTTCAGGGCGCCGCGGGCAGCCTGGGCGTGGCTTTCCTGAACGTCGCGCTCAAAGATGATCGCGGCGCCGCCGTTCTCGCAGCTCCCGCGGCGATGCTCACATTGGACAGAGCTGCGGCGCTTAGCGAGGAGCTGCGCATTCGTCGGATCGAGCTGCGCGGCGTCGAAGCGGTCGTGTCTCGCGCTGCCGATGGGGAGATTTCGCTGGCGGTGCGCCATCCGGGCGGCGGCGCCCTGCCGACCCCTGCGGCCCGGCGGCTGGCCGCGCCTGCGCGGCCTGAAACAACGCCGTCGCCGCCGATCGAAGCGCCTGCGGCCGGGCGCTTGTTAGACATTCTCTCCGGCAAAGACGCGCCGCCGTTGCTCGCGACGCTCCAAGAAGTGCGTTTGCGCGGCTCCTCGTTGATTTTCGTCGATTCGCTCGCTGGCCGCGTCTGGAATTTCTCGAATGTCGATGTTCGCGTTCTTAAAAATGACGCCGGATATGGTCTGAAGCTGGCCGGCGGGTTGCGTCTGAAAGCCGAAGGCGATCCGCTGCCGCTCACCATGGACGCGATCCTGCCGCGCGGCTCAGATCGGGCGCAGATCACGCTCGGCTCCCCTGGCGTCGATATCAGCAGCCTCGTCGCCCAAGATCCCGCGCTTGCGCCGCTATCGCCGCTGGATGGCGTCCTCGAAGCGACGGCGCAGTTTGAACTGGATCTGAGCAGCGGCGCGATTTCGCCCATCAACGGCAAACTGGCGCTGCGAAAGGCGGGCTTGCGCATCGATGGCGCAAAAGCGGCGCCGATCGACCGGGCCGAAGCGCGCATCCAGATTGACCCAGCCGCAGAATCGGTGCGCCTGAAGGATATCTCGATCGCCGCCCCAAGCCTCTCGCTCGAGGGAGATGTGGCGATTGACGTGGTGCGCGATCCGAGCGGCGCCGCCAAAGAAATCTCCGTCCGTATGGCGGCGCACTCCGGCGAATGGACGGCCCCGCAGTTCTTCACTGAAAAGCTGCGGCTCAAACGCGCTCTGGCGGACTTTTCCTTCTCGGTCGGAGATAAAGGGGCCCGTGCGCGCGGCTTTCTGATCGATGTCGGCGGCGTCACCGTGAAAGGCTCCGGCCACACGGATTTCGCGAAAAGCGTCGCCGAGGCGGACTACCAGCTGCAACTTGAGCTCGGCGCCTTTAAGGCCGCCGATTTCGCGCGGCTTTGGCCGAAAACGCTATCGGCCGACGGGCGCGCCTGGGTGATCGAAAACATTACGGCCGGCCGGATCACAAACGCGCGGATGTCATATCGCTCGGGCGGATTGAAAAATCCGGAACAATTCGAGCTGAAATTTGACTTTGACGGGCTGACCGCGCGCTACATGGTCGGCATGCCCCCCATCCGCGAGGGCGCAGGCTCCGGCGTCGTTGGCCTGGACAGGCTCGACATCACGGCGACGGACGGCTTTGTCGCCGCGCCTGGCGGCGGCCGAATTAAAGTCGGCGGTTCAAAATTCGCCATCACCAGTTTCAAACCCGAATATCCGCCGTCGGAAACCGAACTCAAGGCGACCGGCGAAATTCGAGACCTTCTCACCTTACTTGATCAACCGCCCTTGAAGCTCATTTCGGCCTACGGCCGCGATCTGAGCGGGATCAGCGGCAACTTCGCGGCGACCGGCAGTATGGCCTTCCCACTGGCCAAGTCCCTGCCCAAAGAGGATGTGAAGATCGAGGTCGCGGGCGATTTGCTGAACGTTCGCGCGCGATTAGCGCAACTCGGCAAAACCGCGACTGCGAAAAAGCTGCGCGTCACCGCGTCAGGAGATGCGCTCACGATCGCAGGCGCCGCGCGCTACGCCGGGTTGGGCGTCCGGATCGATCTTCGAGAGGCGTTCACCAAGGCTGGCGGTTCGAGCGTTCTTAAGCTCGCAACACGGCTGACGCATCGCGATGCGGAGCGCCTGTTCTCCCTCGGCCGCTTCGTACGCAGCGGGGCCGTCGCCGTGTCAATCCAGGCGGCGCTCGATGCAAAGACCCCCGTCTTCGCCATCCATGCGGACGCCGCAAACGCCGAGATTGCAATCCCCGCCCTGGGATGGCGTAAACCAAAAGGCGTTCGCGGCGACGCTCGCGCGCAGGCGCAGGCTCTCAGCCGCGGCGGGATATTGATCGACGGCGTCAAAGCGCGGTTGGGCGATCTTTCTGTGGATGGCGAATTCAGCACCACGCGAAGCGGTCGTCTCAGCGCGTTGGCGTTGCGAAAGATCACCATCGGAAAACGCACCGAATTCTCATTGTCCGGCAAACCGCGCAAGGGCGGCGGCCTGGAGCTGCGCGGCGGCGGACCAAAGTTGGATCTCAGCGGGTTGTTCAAAGATGGCGGCGCGCCCGCCGCCGCCGCCGTCAGCGAAAAAGCAACGCCGCTGGCTTTCTCCTTCGAGTTCGACAAGCTCTATGTCGGCAAAAGCGGCGCGGTCGAAAAAGCGAAGGCCACCGGGGAGCGTGTCGCCGACGGCCGCGTCGCAGCCACCTTTACAGCCCAAGCGGGGCGCGCCCGATTAAAGGGGGAACTCGCCCTCGAAGGCGCGAAGGGCGAACGCTTCCTTGTTTCGACCGACGATGCAGGCGCGGCGCTACGCGCGCTTGGATTGTACTCCGGCGCCTCCGGCGGGCGGCTGGCCTTCTTCGGCGTGGTTCGAGGCGCGCGCGCGCGGGGAGAGCTGCGTGTGCGAGACGTGGTGTTGAAAGATGCGCCAATCCTGGCCCAAGTTCTTTCTGTCGCCACCGTATTTGGCATTTTCGACCGTATGGGCACCGGCGGAACCAGCTTCACCCGCGTCAGCGTTCCGTTTGAAATGACGCCGCGCGCGGTGAAAATTAGCGAGGGCGTCGCGGCGGGGCCCTCGCTCGGAATCAGCTTCAAAGGCGATATCAACCGCGACAAACGGTCTCTCGATTTGGCGGGCACGCTGACGCCAGCCAACATCGTTCAGGGACTTCTGTCAGAAATTCCCGTCATTCAGCTGTTCGTCGGCGACGGTCTGCTCGGCGTTTCGTTCAAGATCCGCGGCCCCGTCGCCAAGCCAAAGGTCGATGTGAACCCCTTGTCGGCGTTGGCGCCCGGGCCCTTCAAAAAGCTGTTTTCGGGCGAACGATTCGATGTTGAGGAAGGCGCGAAACGCCCAAATTGGCGCGAACGGCGGTTTGGCGACGATTGAGCCCGGCGCAAGCGCTGCGTCGCTCGCGCGCTCAGCCCACGCCGATCGCCAACATGCGATCTATCCGCTCCTCGAGCCGGCGGCGATGAAACTCCAGGATCGGCCCGCGCAAGGCCGCGCAGGCCTCAGCCGCCTCGCGCACCGCCTCAAGCCCCTGCTGACGCATTTCGGCCGCAACCGCCGCAGCCCGCCGCGGCGCGAACGTCTTATTTAGCCCGGCCTTCTGCGCGAAGCCCGCCCATGCCGCGAAACCCTCCGGCCGCTCTTTGCGAACCCGACCATTGGCGGCGACCCCGGTCCAATCAGAGCCAATGGGCGCGAGCCGTGGCACGCCGTCCAGCCTCACAGCCGTCGCCGGCGCATCGACTCCCAGCGCATCCGCAAAGGCGAGCCGATCGAACAAGGCTAATCGGGCTTGCGCGTCCAGGACGCCGTCGAGCCGCTTAAATATCGTCGCCGAACGCACCGGCGCCGCGCCGAATGCGATAATCTCAAGCGGCAGGCGCACAACTCTGTGCGCGGCGTCGTCCCCCAAACGAGCGCGATCAGCGCGACGCAGCCAAATCCGGCGTATTTCGTCATTCGCCTCGGCGCGCCAAGGCGTCGCGGCAACGTCGCACAATTTCGCCAATGACCGCACAAAGGCGGCCTTTTCAATGGCGCCCTCGCCGATCTCCGCCTCAGCGCCAACGTCGCCCGCCGGCTCAGTGATTTCACGCTCAAGCGCAAGCTCGGCGGGTCCTTCATCTTCGGTCGACTGGGCTGCGCCGCTCAAGGTCAGCGCGCCAAATAGCGGCGCGCATACGACATCCGCCAGCGGCGCCTCGAACGCGCCAGCGCCTTCCAAGGACAGCATCCGAGCCCACTGCGCGACCGCAGGGCCGCCAAACGGCCCCTCCCGCAGCGGCAACGCGCGGGCAATGGGGAATGCGCCGGGCGTCTGCAGCCATCGCGGATCATACTCGATCGCGGCCGGACGCCCCTCAGCATCGGTCGTCACTGATGCGACGACACGATCCTCAAATATCAGTTTCACGCCTCGACGCCCTCGAAGGTCACAGGCTCATAGGCCGCCACCGTCGGCAGAGCGACAGGCGCCGGCGAGATCGCCAGATCGAGCTGCAACATGCGGGCGACGCGCAACGCCGTCTGCAGTTGGACTTTATGAGGCTCATTCTCCAAGCGCAGCACCGCTATTCGGCCGAGCCCGGCGGCCAGCGCCAGCTCACGCTGCGTCAGCCCCATTTGCAGCCGTCTTGCGCGCACTGCTTTGGAAAACGCCTCTGGCGTCAAGAGATCCATCATTTCGAACCGACCTTATGCGACGAAGGACTTCTGCTCCGTGCGCCACGCTACCGCGCGGTCGGTTACAACTTCCTAAGCAAGCCGGCCGATTGGCGACGACTTGCTTAGGCCGTCCATCAGCATTCCGGCGGCTCATAATCCGCAGGCAACCCGTCGCAGAAGCCCGCAATTCGGTGATCCATAGTGCGCGCCGGCTCGTCGCAGCCGGCCTCGCCCCGCTCCACCGCCGGGACGCCTGCGTAAGTTTTGCATGGCGGCACCGAGCGCAACACCACCGAACCTGCGCCGATCCGCGCGCAGGAGCCGATGGTGATGTTGCCAAGGATCGACGCGTTTGCGCCGATCAGCACGTTGTCGCCAACCTTTGGATGGCGATCGCCCGTTTCCTTGCCGGTGCCGCCCAGTGTGACGCCGTGCAGCATCGAGACATTGTCGCCGACGACGGCTGTTTCGCCGATCACAATGCCTGTCGCATGGTCGAACATGACGCCGCAGCCAATCTTTGCGCCGGGATGGATATCGACGCCAAACGCTTCGCTGATCCGCATTTGCAGCAGCCGGGCAATGTCAAAGCGGCGCTGACGCCAATACCAGGACGCAATCCGCCAGGAGCACAGCGCCAAGAAACCTTTCAGATACAGCAGAGCTTGCAAGAAGCTGGTGCAAGCCGGGTCGCGCTCAAACACGGCCACCGCGTCAGCACGCGCCGCCGCGCCGATCTCTTCATCCTCGGCCATAGCTTGTAGGGCTAGATCGCGCACAGCCAGTTGCGACATGTCCTCGCTCGCCAGCTTTTGCGCCAGCCGATAGGCCAACGCCTCCTCAAAGCTTTTGTGCGAGAGGATCACGGAGTGAACGAGGCTGGCCATCGCCGGTTCCGCCAGAGCCAACTTCCGCGCCGCATCAACCAGCTCCCGCCAGATCGGATCGCCGATCGCCGGTTCCATCTTTTTCGCCGTGGCGCGCGGCGAGCGCGCCGGGTCCAAATGCGCGATGCTCATATTTTGGGGCTCCCGCCACTTTTTCTTCTCGCCAGCCACACAATGCCGACCTTAGCGTCGACACACGCAGCTGGCGCACATGTCACGGCTCGACGCGCGCGACGCTTGCTTCCGGCGACAATATAAGCGCGTTGCGGCGATGAGGCCAGGATCTCGCCGCTTGAGCCTTGACACGATTGTGCGGGCGCCGAACCCAAGAGATCAGCAAAGGGCCATGGCGTCTGTTCGCCAGGCGGGGCCAGCCGCAGCGCGCCGCCAGCAATAGCAACGCCAGCGCCCCGACAACATGCCGGATTATTGGAGGTCAGTATGAGCGATCCAAAAGGCGAAGAACCGCCGGTCGACGCGTCGACGGACGCCTCGGCCCCAGACACTGCCCCCGCCCCCGCCGCCGAACCCCAAGCGCGGGAGGAATATGCCGAAGAGTTGCGGCGAGGCTTCTGCGTACGCTGCTTTATCCTGTCCCTTGCGCCGGTGCTGCTGCTGCTCGGCCTTGGCTGGTGGGCGACATCGGCCTGGTGGAGCAGCCGCGACGCTGAGGAACGGCGGATCGCTGACATTCGTGAAGAAGTCCTCGATTTGCAGAACAGCACCGATGACCTCAAGGCCAGCCTGAAGGCGCGGCAACAAGAGCTTGATCGCGCCCGCGCAGCGCTCTCGAGCGGGGACAAAGACGGCGCCGAAGGGCTGAAGGCGCGGCTGGACGCGCTGCCAAAAGCCCGACGCGGGGAGGTGTTTGACAAGCTGCCCGAGTTGAGCGGCTTCCGCGAATGGTTCAATGGCCTCTCGATTGAAGAGCGGCGCGCCTGGATTGGCCGCATTCCCGGCGGCGTCGAGACGCTCGGCCCCAGCGACGCAGACGCGAAGAAGCGGCCTGAACCCGCCAAATCGACATTGGAGGAGGCGGCGCTTCGCCCTGAGAAACGGCCAACGGTCGCCGCGACCATGGTAAGCTCTGCGCCGGCTAAACCCGAGGAGATGCTGGCGCAACTCGCCAAGCTTGATGAAAAACAGCGGGACGCGGTGTTCGCCGGGCTGCCGAGCCTTCCGACCTTCACGGGCTGGCTGAGCGCCGCCCCGCTCGCCCGCAAAGCCGCATTCTATCAAGCGCTGCCGGAGATCGAGAAAGTCCCGTTGCGCGCCGCCGATGCGCGCCGCGCGCCGACCAGCCTCGCCGCGGCGGACAAGCGCATCGCGGCGCTGGAGACCAAGCTTGACGCCGCCAGCACGGAGCTCGAACAAGCCGCCGAGGCGGCCAGCGCGACGCGTAAGAAGCTGAAAGCGCTGGAGACGGCGAAAGCCGCCATTGAGACAAAGGCCGAAACCGCCGGAAAGGCGCAGCAAGCAGCGGATCGAGAGATCAAGTCGCTCCAGGCCGCATTGGCGGCAGCCAAATCCGCCGCGCCGGACAAAAAAGCGGAGATCGCGCGCGCCAAAGCGCTGGCGGACGCCCAATCAGCCCGTAAGGCCGCGGACGCCGCCCTGAAGCTCGCGCAGAAGCAACGAGACGAAGCGCTCAACGCCAGCAAGGCTGCGACCGTCGCCGCGGCCAAGCTGAAGGACGAGCTGGAAGCCGTTAAGGTCTCATTGGTCAAAGCGGTTGCATCGAAAGACGACGCGCTAACCAAAGCCTCCGAAGCGCAAAAGGCGCACGGCGACGCGATGAAAGCGCTGGCCGACGCGCGCAAGCAGCTTAAGGCGGCCGAAGCGCGCGCAGCTGAACTCGCCAAGGAGAAAGACGCAGCGGTGAAAGCTGCGACGCGCGACGCGCGCGCTGCGAAGTCCGCTCAAGCCGCCATGGCGACGCGCGACAAGGACCTGATCGCAGCCAAGGCGGCGGTCAAGGATGCGAAGAACGCGCTGACCGCCGCCGCGAAGGCGCGCGACGACGCGCTGAAGCAGCTGGCCGCTGCGCGCGCCGCCGAAAAAACGCTGCGCGCGGAACGTGATGAAGCTGTCTCCGCGGCGACGCGCTTGGCGGGCGAGCGCATTACCGCCCTGGGCGACGCCAAGAAGAAAATTGATGCGCTTGAAGCCCGCCTCGCCGAGGCGGAAAAGGCGTTGGCGGCCGCGAAGAAGTCCGCCAAGCCGCCATCGGCGCCGCCCGTTTTTACGCCAAAAGCCGCAGCGACCAGCGCCCCTCGCACAACTACGCCGCCCCGCGCGGAGCTTCGCCGCAGCGACGACAAAAAAATCGCCGAGCTGAGCGCACAAGTGGCGGATCTCGAGAAGCAACTGGCGGCCGCCCGTGAGGGACAACGCGCCGCGGAACGCAAAGCGGCCGCGGCGCTGGCCACCGCAACGATCCCCGCAAAGAGCTCGCCCGACGTGGCTGTCCTCCGTGGTCGCGTCGCAGATCGCCTGAAGTCCGTTAGTCCGCAACGCGCGATTCCCGACCGCCTGTCCCTCTCCGCCAGCGTTGCGTTTTCCTCCGGCGACGCGGAGCTGAGCGGGCGCGGCAAAGCAGCGCTGGACCGGATCGCAACGACGCTCATCGACGATCTGCGCCGGAACCCTGATACCCCTTGGCTGTTGATGATCGAAGGTCACACCGACAAGCGCCCGATCTCGAACGAGACTTTCCCCTCTAACTGGGAGCTCTCGACAGCTCGAGCCGCCGCGGTGGCGCGGTATCTGGCCGGTCGCGGCGTGCCCGCGGAGCGGCTGATCGCCGCTGGTCGCGCCGCGTTCGCGCCAATTGATCCGGCGGATTCGCCCGAGGCCTACCGAATTAACCGGCGGATCGAATTCGTCTTGCGGGCGCCGTAGCAGCAGATGCTGCGACGGCTGCCCAACGCATATGTCACGAGCGGGCGTTACTTTCCGGCAGCCTTACGCGCCCGCGCGCGTTCCGCTTCGATCCGGCGCCATTTGCGCACATTGGCGTTATGCTCAGCCAACGTTCTTGAGAAGACATGGCCCCCGGTGCCATCCGCCACGAAATAATAAAAGTCACTGCTCGCCGGGTTCAGCGTCGCTTCCAGCGCCTTGCGCCCCGGATTAGCGATCGGTGTTGGCGGAAGCGCCGGGATCACATAGGTGTTGTAGGCGGTCTTCCCTTTCAGCTCACTCCGCCGCAACCCCCGGCCGAGCGGCGCAACCCCTTTGGTGATTCCGTAAATGACCGTCGGATCGGACTGAAGCCGCATACCTTTGCGTAGCCGGTTGACGAACACCGAGGCCACCAATTTGCGCTCGCCCGCAACGCCAGTCTCCTTCTCGACGATCGACGCAAGGATAAGCGCTTCCTCAGCTGTTTTGATCGGCAGGCCTCCGGCGCGCTTCGCCCACAGCTCCTCCAGCGCCTTTTGTTGCGCGGCGACCATGCGGTCGATCACGGCTTGTCGTTTCTCGCCCCGACGCACGAAATAGGTTTCGGGCGCGATCATGCCCTCAGCCGGGATCTTCTCAACATCGCCGACCAGGACTTTGTGAGCCTTAACGAGTTGAATGGCTTCAGCGACCGATTTCCCCTCAGCGACAGTGATCCGATAATCGATCGCTTGGCCGGTCGTCACCATCGTCAGCACATCACGCATCGATGCGCCGGCCGGGATCGCATAATCTCCGGCCTGAACGCGCGCCTGCACCCCCTGAATACGGGCGGCTGCGCGGAACAGAAGGCCGTTTACAATTACGCCCTCACGCTCCAGCTGCGTCGCGATCGAAATAAGCGACGAGCCGCTGCGAATCTCGATGATACGCTCGGCCTCCAATGGGCCGGGCCCCTCGAACAAATACTTCGCGCCAAAGGCCGCGCCGCCAGCAGCGAGTATCGCGAGCGCAAACAGACTCAGCAGCACCGACAGCCAGCTCCGCCGCCGACGACGACGGCCCGCGACGCCTGGCGAATAGCCATTCAAGGACGTTTCTTCCTCATAGGCTTCGAAATTGTCAGCATCCGGACGGCGACGATCCCGGCTCATGGCCTCCCCCCCGCTTGCGCTAGAGCCGCCCCTACGGCCAGGTTCGCCAGCGTCGCCATCCTCAACTCCCTCATATGTCGTTGGCCCCGACGCTCC
Organism: Neomegalonema sp.; assembly: GCA_022760355.1. GTDB lineage: Bacteria > Pseudomonadota > Alphaproteobacteria > Rhodobacterales > Rhodobacteraceae > JALEGB01. The sequence continues at coordinate 30,255 of JALEGB010000089.1, read as the reverse complement.
CTACAGCGTCGGCCGTTCTGAGCCATCTATACCGACGGCGCTTCACCGATCACAAGCGAGGCGTTGGTGCCGCCGAAGCCGAATGAGTTCGACAGCGCTGTTTTGATCTTACGCTCAACCGGCTTAAGAGGCGCCAAATCGATTGTGGTCTCAACCGACGGGTCCTCGAGGTTCAACGTCGCCGGCGCGATGCTGTCGCGCAAAGCGAGGATGCAGAAGATCGCCTCAACGGCGCCGGCCGCGCCCAGCAAATGGCCAATCGCCGACTTCGTTGACGACATGGTCGCCTGCGAGCCAGCGTCGCCCAGCAGGCGCGCAACGGCCTTCAGTTCGATCTCATCGCCCATTGGCGTCGATGTGCCGTGCGCGTTGATATAGTCGATCGCGCCCGCCTCGAGCTTCGCATCCGCCAGCGCCGCGCTCATCGAACGGAACCCGCCATCGCCATCCGGCGCCGGCGAGGTTACGTGATAGGCGTCGCCTGACAGGCCGTAGCCCAGGACTTCGGCATAGATCTTCGCGCCCCGCGCCCGCGCATGCTCCAGCTCCTCAAGGATGAGAACCCCAGCGCCCTCGCCCATCACGAACCCGTCCCGCGCTTTGTCATAAGGCCGTGAGGCGCGGGTCGGCTCATCATTGAAATTGGTCGACAACGCTTTGCAGGCCGCGAAGCCGGCGATGCCCAAACGACAGATCGCCGCCTCCGCGCCGCCGGCGACCATAACTTCCGCCTCACCGCGCTGGATGAGCCGCGTGGCGTCGCCAATCGCGTGGGCGCCGGTCGAGCAAGCCGTGACCACCGAGTGGTTCGGGCCCTTAAAGCCATGCTTGATGCTGATCTGCCCCGAACAGAGGTTGATCAGGCTGCCGGGAATAAAGAAGGGCGACACTTTGCGCGGCCCCCGCTCATGCATCGTGATCGCGGTTTCTTCGATATAGGGCAGGCCGCCGATGCCGGAGCCGACAAGAACTCCGGTGCGCAGCAGAGCCTCATCTTCATCTTTGCCGGGCTTCCAGTTTGCGTCCGCCAACGCCTGCTCCGCCGCGGCCAGCGCGTACAGGATGAAAGTGTCATTCCGGCGCTGCTCACGCTTATCGATCCATTCATCTGGGATAAACGCATTGTCGCCGTCGCGCGGGACGAAGTTCGCGATGCGGCACGGCAGGTCCGACGCCTCGAAAGCGGTAATCGGACCAGCGCCTGACTCGCCGGCGATCAACCGCGACCAGCTCGCCTCCACACCGCAAGCAAGCGGGCTCACCAATCCAAGTCCAGTCACCACAACCCGACGCATACTCTTCCTCCTGCGGCGCATCCGCTGACGCGGAGCCTTTCGCCGGCCTCCCCCTCAGCCGCCCCGTGATCAGAGCGCTTAAGGTGAGAGCGTATTCCCTATTTCAACTCGAAATGACATGGCGCGTGTAAGGCGACAACCCGCGCAAGCGCCCCGCCTTCATAGCTGCGTCACTTCGGTCCAACTTCGGGGATTTAGCAGCTGGCCGACCCAAAAACAAAAAAAGCGCCGCGGTGCGGCGCTTTTGTGCAACAGTTCGCCCCGCCAAAAAACGGCGCTTTCCGCCAGCGATAGGGCTGACCCCCTACGCGCTTTCGCGAAAGGCGCGGCGTATCGGCCGCGCCGCCTCAACCTTAGGCCGACTTCTTCGAGATGAAGTCGATCGCGTGGCCAACGGTCTGAATGGTCTCAGCCGCGTCGTCTGGGATCTCAACGCCGAACTCTTCTTCGAACGACATGGTGAGCTCAACCGTGTCCAGCGAGTCTGCGCCGAGATCGTCGATGAAGCTCGCGTCCTCAACCACTTTAGCTTCTTCAACGCCGAGATGCTCGGCCACGATCTTCTTCACCCGCGCCGCGATGTCGCTCATTGTCGTCCAATCCTTGTCATTGCCATCGACGCAAACTGCGCCGCAAACTTCGTAACACTAACACCGCCTCATAAGGCCGTCGGGCGATCTGTCAATGCGTGGAGCCGAGTTCGCTGCAGGCGACCGATGTCTCCTAAGCGCCGCTTACTCGAATGCGCGCCCGCTTAACACATCGCCCGACAGGCGCAAATGCAAATCGGCCTCGATTGACTCTGATTTTGCCGCAGCTGCCGAAACTGCTGCGGCGCCCTCTTAAACCATCGCCATACCGCCATTCACATGCAGCGTTTGACCGGTCACATACGCCGCTTCATTTGACGCCAAATACAGCGCCGCCGCTGCGATGTCTTCGGACGAGCCCATGCGCCCAGCGGGAATGGACGCGTTCAGCTTTTCCTTCTGCGCGTCATTCAGCTCATCCGTCATCGCGGTGGCGATGAAGCCTGGCGCAACACAGTTCACGGTGATGCCGCGGCTGGCGAGTTCGGCGGCCAGCGACTTGCTCATACCGATCATGCCTGCTTTCGACGCGGCATAGTTCGCCTGGCCCGGGTTGCCGGTGACGCCGACGATCGAGGTGATGCCGATAATCCGGCCCCAACGCGCCTTCATCATTCCGCGCATCAGGCTGCGCGCAAGACGGAAGCTGGAGGTGAGGTTGATTTCAATCACCTTGTCCCATTGCTCATCCGTCATCCGCATCGCGAGCGTGTCCTGGGTGACGCCGGCGTTGTTCACAAGGATCTCGATCGGTCCGCCAAGCGCCTCCGCCGCGCGGTCGCCGAGCCCGTCGACCGCTTCGCGATCACTCAAATTGCAGGGCGTGGCGACAGCGCGCTCGCCAAGTTCCGACGCCAGCGCCGTCAAAGGCGCTTCACGGGTGCCAGACAGCGCCACCGACGCGCCGGAGTGATGCAGGGCGCGGGCGATCGCGCCGCCGATGCCGCCCGTCGCGCCCGTGATCAGCGCGCGTTTTCCCGTCAAATCAAACATTCAGTTACTCCTTAAAATCGGGCCGGGTCCGTCGCGCTCAACCGAGCGCGGCTGCAAACGCCTCGACATCTTCCGGCGCGCCGATAGGTCGGCCGACCAAGCCGGCGTCAATCCGACGCGCCATACCCGACAGAACCTTGCCTGCGCCAATTTCGACCAGCTCAGTCACGCCGTCCTTCGCCATCGACGCAATGCTTTCCCGCCAGCGCACGCGTCCAGTGACCTGCGCGACCAGCAGTTTGCGGATCTCATCCGGATCTTGCACCGCCGTCGCCGTCACATTGGCGATTACAGGAACAACCGGCGCTAAGATCGTCGTTTCAGCAAGCGCTGCTTCCATCGCCTCGGCCGCAGGCTGCATCAGCGCGCAATGGAACGGCGCCGACACCGAAAGCGCCATCGCCCGCTTCGCGCCTTTTTCCTTGGCGATCGGCAACGCCCGGTCAATCGCCGTCTTATGGCCTGAAATCACAACCTGCCCCGGCGCATTGTCGTTTGCGGCTTCGCACACCTCGCCTTGCGCCGCTTCCGCCGCAACCGCCTCCGCAGTCTCGATATCGAGACCCAGCAACGCCGCCATCGCGCCGGAACCAACCGGCGCGGCGGCCTGCATCGCTTTGCCGCGCAGGCGCAGCAGCTTGGCCGCATCGCCGATCGCCAGCGCGCCGGACGCCGCCAGCGCCGAATATTCGCCCAACGAGTGCCCAGCGACGCAGGACGCGAAGTCCGCCAATTTCACGCCGCGCGCCTCAATGCTGCGCATCGCAGCCAAGGAGACGGCCATCAGCGCTGGTTGGGCGTTCTCAGTCAGGGTCAGCGCGTCCTCGGGGCCGTTCCAGATCAGATCGCTCAGCTTTTCGCCGAGCGCCTCATCAACTTCATCGAATACGGCGCGCGCCTCCGACGACGCCTCCGCTAGAGCTCGCCCCATGCCAACCGCTTGACTGCCTTGTCCTGGAAACACCGCCGCGCGCATTCTTCCGCCCTTTTCACTATTACGGCGCGCTTTCGCGCCGCCACCGCCGTACCGGAGCGCAGCCGCCGCCGCGCAGATTTCGCGCCTGTTGATCAACCGCCGCGCGACGCGTCAAGCGTCCCTTCCTTGCTTTTCGCGGCCCGCGGCGAGAGAAACGTTGAATTACCTACCGATGTTCATGCTTTTTTTCTTGCGTCACAGGATCAGGGCGCCCATTGTGCGGCCTCTCCCATTTTTTGACCCGACCGCCTCTCGAGCGTGACCAGGGAGCGTTCTGGCCCGGCCTGCGCCGCCAGCACGGACGGTTGCGCGGCGAAGCGTGTTGCATTGTTGAGGATTATATGCCGCTTTACGAGCATATCTTCATTGCGCGTCAGGACTTGTCCAACGCGCAAGCCGAAGCTCTGATCGAAGAAATGACCACGATTGTCGCTGAGCAGGGCGGCGCGGTGGTGAACAGCGAATATTGGGGCCTCCGCTCTCTCGCTTACAAAATCAACAAGAACCGCAAAGGCCATTACGGCTTTCTACGGCTGGACGCCGCGCCGGCGGCGATCGCCGAGCTTGAACGCCGCGAGCGGTTCCACGATGACGTGATGCGCTTCGTCACCTTCAGCGTTGACGAGCATGAGGAAGGACCAAGCGCGATCATGGCGGCGAAGAACAGCCGTGATGACCGCCGAGGACGCGGCGACCGTCGGGATCGGGGCGACCGTGGCGATCGGGATCGCGGCGAGCGTGGAGATCGAGATCGGGGCGAGCGCGGCGACCGGGATCGCGGCGAGCGCGGCGACCGAGACCGCGGCGAACGCAGCGAGCGTCCGGAGCAAGAGCGCGCCAGCGAACCTGCCGCCAGCGAGTAATCCTCATCACATTCGCGCGCTGAAAAGCTGCGCCACTAATTCAGGAGCTGGCAATGGCCGCCACTCGACGCCCCTTTTTCCGCCGTCGGAAAACCTGCCCATTCTCGGGCGAAAATGCGCCGCGCATTGACTACAAGGATGTGAAGCTGCTGCAGCGCTACATCTCCGAGCGCGGCAAGATCGTCCCATCGCGCATCACCGCCGTTAGCGCCAAGAAACAACGCGAACTGGCTCGCGCCATCAAGCGTGCGCGCTTCCTGGCCCTGCTGCCTTACGTGCTGAGCTAAGGAGACCAGACCAATGGAAGTGGTTCTGCTTCAACGGGTCGAGAAGCTCGGCCAGATGGGAGACGTCGTCCGGGTGAAGGACGGCTACGCCCGCAACTTTTTGCTGCCGCAGGGCAAAGCGCTTCGCGCTACTGCGGCCAATCTAAAGCATTTCGAAGCCCAGCGCGCGCAGCTTGAGGCGCGCAACCTGGAGCTGAAGAAAGAAGCTGACGCGGTCGCTGAGAAACTCAACGATCAAAGTTTCGTCGTTATCCGCTCCGCATCGGAAGCGGGCAACCTCTACGGCTCCGTCACCGTGCGTGACGCGGCTGAGGCGGCTGAGGCGAACGGCTTCAACATTGATCGTCGGCAGTTCGAACTGGCGAAGCCGGTCAAAGAGCTTGGCCTGCACGAAGTTCGGGTTCTGCTGCACCCAGAGGTCACGGCGCTGATTAAGTTGAACGTCGCTCGGACTGAGGAAGAAGCCGAAATTCAAGCGTCAGGCAAGTCGATTGCTGAGCTGCGGGCTGAAGAAGAAGCCGCGGAAGATCTCGACGTCGCAGCGCTGTTCGAAGATGTCGGCAAATTTGAAGACGATGAGGACGATGCTGAAGCCGCTGATGGCGAAGAAGCAGAAGCTTCGGCAGACAGCTCCGAAGAAAGCGACGCTGAAAAGCGCGACTAATTTCGCGCCGTCCGTCATACAGGAAAGCCGCGCCTTGCAGCGCGGCTTTTTTTTTGCCGGTTTTGTGCTGCTGATCCTATCGAATCCTGATTTTCTTTTTTAGAGCTCCGATCAGTTCAAGCGTGGCCGCCACAACTCTCATTTTAATCCACAGCCAAATCACAAATAATCCCCATATAAATCCAAATAATCCCTGCGGGAATAAAATATCCACACAACCAAATACATGGGGGTCGAACTGAATACTGGCTGTCAAGTCTAGTACTGCCTGCTAACATTTGTTAGCCCTTCCCGTCGGAGAGAGCGGACGCTGACGCCAGCGTCGAAAGCGAGAGGGAGCACGCATATGCTGGACGGCGAACAGCCAACCGGGCGCAGTCTGCCGCACGACATCGAGATCGAACAGGCGCTGCTCGGCGCGCTGATGATCAACAATGACGGCGCGGATCAGGTGTCATTCCTTTTGCCGGAGCATTTTTTCGACCCGGTTCACGAACGGATTTACGAAACAATCACCCGGCGGATCGCTGAGCGGCGCATTGCGTCGCCCATAACGATCAAAAACAGCCTCGCGAATGACCTGGGCCTCAAAGAGCTCGGCGGGGCGCAATATCTGTATAACCTGACCGAAGCCGCCATCGATATTTTTGGCGTCAAAGAATATGCGCAGACCATTTATGACTTGGCGCTCAAGCGGCAGCTTGCCGAAATCGGCGAGACCGTCGCGAAGCGCGCGCTTGATATTACTGACGACAGCAATCCGCTGGATCAAATCTCCAACGCTGAGGAGCAGCTCTTCAGTCTGGCGGAAAGCGGCCGCTCTGAAGGGGGCTTCCAGCCCTTTTCGAAGTCCATCTTCGAGGCTATCAACACGGCGAACGCAGCCTATCAGCGAGATGGCGGCCTCGCCGGCATCTCGTCCGGCCTGCGAGACCTCGACAGCAAATTGGGCGGATTTCGAAACTCGGATCTTTTGATCCTCGCCGGCCGCCCCTCCATGGGCAAGACCGCTCTCGTAACCAACCTCGCCTACAACATCGCCTCCGCCTTTGAGGAGGGTGAGGATGAGCAGGGGCATAAAATCGCCATCTCTGGCGGCCGTGTCGGCTTCTTCTCGCTGGAGATGTCCGCCGAGCAGCTTGCAGGCAGGATCCTGGCGACCGAAGCAGAAATTGACAGCTATCGCATTCAGCGCGGCGAGCTGAGCGAAGACGAGTTCCGGCAACTCGCCGAAGTGGCGCAACAGCTTGAGAGGGCGCCGCTCTATATCGATGACACGCCCGCAATGCCAATCTCAACCGTAGCGGCGAGGGCGCGCCGGCTGAAACGGCAACATGGTCTCGATCTTTTGATCGTCGACTACTTGCAGCTCTGCCGCGGCTCTGCGAAATCCGGCGACAACCGGGTGCAGGAAGTATCTGAAATCACTCAAGGTCTCAAGGCGATCGCGAAGGAGCTCAACATTCCGGTGATTGCGCTCAGCCAGCTTTCGCGGAAGGTGGAGGAGCGGGACGATAAACGGCCGCAGCTCTCGGATCTGCGTGAGTCAGGCTCGATTGAGCAGGATGCGGATGCGGTCATGTTCGTCTATCGCGAAGAATACTATGTCGGCCGGCGAGAGCCGCGCGAAGGGTCGCCCGAACACGCCGCATGGAAAGATGAAATGGAGGCTGTATACGGTAAGGCGGAAGTCATTATCGGTAAACAACGCCACGGCCCGATTGGGAACGTAGAGTTGGCGTTTGACAGCAGTTTCACTCGCTTTGGCGATTTGGCGAAGGAGGATCGACATCCTCAACTCGAATGACGCGCTCCGCGCGGACGGCGCCGAGATGGAGATCAACCTCAGCGCTGTCGTCCAGAATTGGCGCGCGCTCGGCGCACTTACAAAAGGCCGCGTCGGCGCAGTTTTGAAAGCCGACGCATATGGCTTGGGCGCGGCCCCGATCGCCGCCGCCCTCGACGCCGCTGGATGCCGCGACTATTTCGTCGCCGCCCTGAGCGAGGCCGAAGCGTTGTCGCAGCATTTGATCAACGGCGCCGCGCCGGGGCAGGACCTGCGCAACCGGCGCATCTTTGTCATGAACGGTTTCCCGCCCGACCCGCGTGGCCTGGCCGCCTGCGACGCGCCCGGGCCGCGCATTACGCCGGTGCTGCATTCGCTGAAAGGGTGGCGCGCCTGGACCGCTTTTTGGCGGATAGGCGACGTCAGCCGCCCGCCGATCGCCGCATTGCAGCTCGAAACAGGCATGAATCGCCTGGGCGTCACGCTGGAGGAAGCGGCTGCAATCACAGCGGATGACCTGCCGAACGGCGCGCGATTTCTGGTCATGTCGCATCTTGCATCCGCCGACACGCCGAATGATCCGCAAAACTCGGCGCAGCGGGACGCCTTTGATCAAGCGTTGGCGGTGCTGCGGCCAAAATTTCGGCAGCTTGAGGCCAGCTTGGCCGCAACCGGCGGGCTCTTGGCGGACGCCGCCTATCACTATGATCTCGCGCGACCGGGCATAGGGCTCTATGGCGGCGCGCCCTTTGACGCCGCCGCCCCGGTGGTAAGTCTCTCCGCGCCGATCCTCCGTATCTGGGACGCTGCGCCGGGCGCGAAAGTCGGATACAATGGAACATGGCGCGCGCAGGACGCGACGCGGCTGGCTACTGTCGCGATCGGTTACGCGGACGGGCTGCCGCGGGCGCTGTCGAATAATGGCGTCGCTTATATCGGCGACGCGCCAGCGCCTATCGTCGGCCGCGTCTCAATGGACCTGACTGTTCTCGATATTTCGAAACTGGGGTCCACACCGAGCATCGGCGATCGCGCGATGTTTCTGGATAACCGCCCAACCGGGCCATCAGAATTGCGGATCGACGCCATGGCGCAACGCGTTGGCGCGATCGGTTATGAAATCCTGACCAAACTCGGCCCCGCCCCTCGGGTGGTGCGGCGGTATAGCGCGGCGCCGACCCGAGCATAATTATATCGGAGCGTGATGTGAAAATCGAAACCATCGCCGAACTCGAGGCCCATTATGGCGCGGCGAATGAGCGGTCGCTCTGGAAAGAAGTCGACCATGTCACCGCGCAGTACCGCGCCTTGATCGAAGCGTCGCCTTTTGTGGTGGTCGCCAGCTGCGGGCCGGAAGGCATGGATTGCACCCCGCGCGGCGATCCGGCGCCGGTGGTGACGGTCGAAGATCCCAAGACGCTGTTTCTTCCGGATCGTCGCGGCAATAATCGGATTGATACGCTCCGCAACCTCGTCCATGACCCACGCATCGCGCTGCTGTTCCTGATACCCGGCGTGGGCGAGACAATGCGGATCAACGGCAGCGCTGAAATTTTGACGGATCCGACCCTGTTGGAGCGGTTCGCGCTACACGGAAAACCGCCTAGCAGTGTTCTCAAAATCACAGTCGATCGCGCTTACTTTCAGTGCCAGAAGGCGTTGGCGCGCTCCCGGCTTTGGGACCAAGCCAGTATCGTCGATCGCAAATCCCTGCCAACCAGCGGCGAAATTCTGGAAGCGCTCGCCCCAGAGCCATTTGATGGGGATGAGTATAATGCGACCTATCCGGCCCATATGAAGAAGACGATTTACTGACGACGCTTGGCCGTCGCAATCATTGCGACAGCCTGAATCAAGCCGGCCGTCACCGCAATCATCGCCGCCGCGGACACCCCACGCTCCAAACCCAAAGCCGGCGCCGCGAACGCGGCCAGCATGTAGCCGCCGACAGCGCCGATAATGGCGACGAGCTGACTAAGCCAAATCTGACGGGCGAGCCGATCCGTCAGCACCCGAGCTGTTGCGGCCGGACACACAAACATGGCGATCACCAGAATGGACCCGACCGCATCAAACGCCGCGACCGCTGCAAGCGCGGTCATTGCTGCGATCGCGAAACCGACCCATCGCGCCGGGACGCCGGACGCCTCCGCGAAGGCCGGATCGAAGCTGACCATCCGCAGCTCCTTCAGGAAGACCACAACCAAGATCGCGCTAAAGAGGTAGACCAGCGCGATGCGCCAGATTTCTGCGGGCGCGTCGGCCAAAGCGGCGAGGCTTCCCGGACCGCTCAGCGCAGCCGTCCAGACCACCCGCTCAAGCCCCCCCATCAGCGCATGTTCAACATCGATATGCACCTTTGACGCGTCAGTCTGCTCCAACAACAGCACGCCGGCGGCGAACATCGCGGTAAAAACGACGCCCATCGCGGCGCCGCTTTCGATCAATCCGGTGCGCCGGATCAGCTCAATCAGCGCAACGGCCGCCAACGCCGCGAGCAACGCGCCGATCAGCGTCGCAAACTGCAACGCCGTCGCCGTCGCGGCGCCCCCTACGACAAGAAACCCCACGACAATGCCGGGCAACACAACATGGCTGATCGCATCGCCCAGCAGCGATTGACGCCGTAAAATCAGGAAATTGCCCCACAGACCACAAACCGCGGCCGCGAGGGACCCGAGCAGGAGCGAGGGAAAATCATTGACCCAGAACATCAGGCCGCCCCGATCCCGCCGCGCCGCGCTTGGGCGAGTTGCTCCATCAGTCCGGCGACAAGATCCGGCGGCAGCACCTCATCGATCGGGCGCAAAGACCAATCGGCGAGCGCGAAAGCCTCTTCGGGATGCAGGTCTCGATAGAGGTTCCACAGCGCTTGATCCCGCGCCATCTGCTTCGCAGCAACAGCGCCTGCCTCGGTCGGGGCGCCGTCGCCGCGCAAATATCCGGCGGCGCAGAGAATCCGCACGGTGCGGGCGTCGAAAATCGGTTCGCTCCGCGCCACGGCCAGCAGCCCCTGCCGCAAATGAACTCGGTTCTGGAGCCGGCGCCGCCGCAGCAACGCAGCGACGATCCCGCGCTGCGGAGATAGAAGCAAAGACAGCGCGAAGACAGCCGCCAAACAAAGCACGATCACCGCCCCGGTCGGAAGATTGTCGCCGCTCGCCGACAGCGCTGCGCCGACATAGCAGCCCACAGCGCCGACACCGCCGGAGATCAAGGCCATCGGCCGGGCCCGGTCGCACCAGAACCGCGCTGTCGCCGGCGGCGCAATCGCCAACGCGATGATCAGCACGAGCCCTACCGTCGTGAGGCCAATTACAACAATCGCCAACAGCAGCGCCATCAGGAGCAGATCCAACGCGCGCACCGGCCATCCCAAGCTCGCCGCATAGGCCGGGTCAAAGGCGATCGCGGCGAACTCGCGGGTCAGCGCAATCGCGATGACGCATAGAACGCCGGCGACGATCATGATCGTCTCCCGCTCCCCATCCAGCATCCCTGCGGCGGAGCCGATCAGCAGCCGCTCAACCCCCGCTTGGCCGGCCAGCGGCAGCTGTTGAATCACGGTCAACAGCGCGACGCCGACTGCGAAAAAGCTTGAAAGCACGGTGCCGATCGCGGCGTCTTCGCCAAGCCGGGTGCGCGCGGAGATCCATTGAACAGCTAACACGCCAAGCGCCGCGGAAACGCTGCCGCCAATCAGCATTGCCGGCAAGGCCCGCGCGTCGCCGCCCCAGGCGCTGACCAGAAGAAACGCCGCCGCGACGCCCGGCAGGGTCGCATGGCTGATCGCGTCGCTCATCATCGCCCGGCCACGCAGCAGCGCAAACACGCCCACGACGCCCGCGCCCGCGCCCAGCGCCGCTGCGCCGAGGCAAACCACTGCGGCGTTCCATCCGGCCTGCAGCAGCAGCGCCTTGCCGAACTCAGCCCAGAACGCGCCGTCCATCACCGCCGCCTAACCTGTGGCCGCATCAAGCTGCGTGTCCGCCAGACGCCCGCCATAAGCCCGGCCCAACGCATCGCGGCTCAGCGCCTCCTCAATCGGCCCGCGCGAGATCACAGTGCAATTCAACAGAACCGCGTCGTCAAAATAGCCCCGCGCTGTCGTGAGATCGTGGTGAACGGCGATGATCGTCCGCCCTTCGGCTGTAAGGGATGCGAGCAGATCAACAATGCGCCGCTCTGTTGCCGCGTCCACGCCGGCGAACGGCTCGTCCAGCGCGATGATCGGCGCGTTCTGCGCAAGCGCCCGCGCCAGAAACACCCGCTGCTGCTGCCCGCCGGAGAGTTGCCCGATCGGCCGATCCGCAAACGCCTCCATCCCCAGCTGCGCCAGATAGCCCATCGCCGCGTCCCGATGCCGAGACCGCGGCGCGCGGGCCCAGCCAATTTCGCGATGGAGCCCCATCAACGCAACGTCCAGAACGCTCGCCGGGAAGTCCCAATCCACCGCCGCGCGCTGCGGAACATAGGCGACCGCGCGCGCCAACGCCTTGCGACGCGAAACCGGCGCGCCGAATAGGCGCGTTTCGCCCGATAATCTGGGAATGAGGCCCAGCGCCGCTTTCAGCAATGTCGATTTACCAGCCCCGTTCGGCCCCATAATCGCCAGCCGCCGCCCTCGCCGCGCGGCGAAACCTGCGCCAAGCAGCGCCGGCTTCTTGCCATAGGCGACGGTGACGCCCTCCGCCGCGAGCGCGATTTCGGCGGGGTCTGGCGCCACCCCGGTCGCCTCGCCGTCGAACGCCGCGAGTTTGAGCTCAGCAGGCGTCATGATTTCTCTCCCAACTTGCCGAGCCGACCGCGCGCCGGCGCTTCGCCCCCCAGCGCGCGTGTAATCGAGGTCACGTTGTGATCGATCATGCCCAAATAGGTTCCTTCATAGGTCCCTGGCGCGCCCATCGCGTCCGAGAACAGCTCTGCGCCCACTGCAACCTTGGCGCCGCGCGCGCGCGCGCCTTCCAACAGCGCGTCGACATTGCGCCGGCTGACCGAGCTCTCAACAAACACAGCGCCGACGCCGCGCGAGACAATCAGATCCACCAGGCTCCGAATCCGCGCCAATCCCGCCTCGCTCTCCGTGGAGACCCCTTGGATCCCGACCACTTCATAGCCGTAAGCCGCGCCGAAATAGCCAAAGGCGTCATGCGCGGTGATCAACACCCGACGCGTTGACGAAACGCTTGCGAGCACGCGTTTTGCGTAGGCGTCCAGCGCGCTCAGCTCATCCAGATAAGCGGCTGTGTTCGCCTTTACCCGCGACGCTCGCTCCGGCGCCAACTTCGTGATTGCGTCCGCCGCGGCGCGCACCGCATAGCGCCATAGCGATGGGTCCATCCAGACATGCGGATCATAGCGGCCGGCGTAATCATCATGCGCGCGCCGCTTCGCTGTCGGCGTCGCCTCCCCCAACGCCACGACGGTTTTGTCCTTCGCCAGCTTGAGCAGCAGCGGCTCCAATTGCGCTTCCAGAAACAGACCGTTCCAGAACACGGCGTCGGCTTTCAGCAGCGTCGCCACGTCAGCGCGGGTTTCGCGATAGCTGTGCGGATCCACGCCTGCGCCCATCAGCGCCGACAGTTCAAACGCTTTACCCTCCGCCTCAGCCTCCGCCGCGTCGCGGCCCAGCGCCACCCGAACCGCATCGGCGACCATGCCGGTCGTCGCCGCTATCAGCTTTGCGCCCCTTTTGGGCGCGGTTTGCATACATCCGCTAAGCGGCCCGCCGAGTGCGAACAGCGCGGCGCCGCCTCGCAACAGGGCGCGCCGTTTGAGCTGGCGGCCCTCCATCAACGGTCTCGGCGATGTCTTGCGCATAAACGCACGGCTCCATGAATTTGCGAATGACTTGCAATCTCATATTTGGGCCTGCAACGCTCCTGTCAACCGCGCCGCCTCGCCGCATCTGAAAGCTTAACGAAAAATTCACGCCCCTCAGCCCCGAGGGCGCCGCAATAGTGGCGAGGTTTTACCATGCCGCCGCCGTTTCGGCAGACGAGCCCGACCATGAGCGCCACTGAAGAATTCGAACAGCGTCTACGCGCCCTGACGCCGCAGCTGCGTCGCTTCGCCCAAGCGCTCGCCGAGACGCCAGACGACGGCGATGATTTTGCGCAAACCACGCTGCTGCGCGCCGTGGCGCAACGACGCCAATATTCGAGCGCGCATCTCCCGCTCGATGCTTGGCTGTACCGAATCGCTTGCGCGGTTTGGCGACAGGCGAACGACGCGGCGATTGTGGAGGCCGACGGCGACGGGCTCCCCGCCGCCTTGGACACCACCGAAGCCGCCTTGAGCCCGGAGCGTCTGCGCACCCATTTCAAGCAGCTCCAACCACTTGCGCGCGGCGCGCTCATTCTCGCCTGCGTCGACGGTAAATCCTATGTCGCGATTGCAGCCATCCTCTCCCTATCAACGTCGGAAACCGCGGATCTTCTGGCCGAGGCGCGTCGGGACCTGCTCGATATGCGTCGGCGCGACATTGATGAAACGTCGCTGATCAATGTCGAAGATCTTAGCATCGGCTCGTTTCGCAGCGCCGGAGCGCTGGTTGACGGCGTGCTTACGGAACAGGCGCGGCAAGAGCTTCAGAACCGCGCGACATCGGAGCTGGAGATCGCCCTGTTGATCGAAGAGCTGCATGGGTTGACGGCGCAGCTGATAGAGGCCTACCCGACGCCGGATGACGGCGTTGCGGGGGCGCGGCTCAAGCGGCTTGTGGCTGATTCGTCATGGAAGCCCGTCTCTCCGGCGCCCTTCCGGCGCCGACTGCCGCCGCGAACCCAGCGGATGGTCGCGGCGACTGCGTTTTTCTGCCTTGGCGCGCTGTGCGCCCTGGCGTTCCTGTCGAGCGACGCCCCGCCTCCGCGCCATATCACGTTGGGCGTTGCGCCCGCGACAAGCCCCCTCGGCCAGGCTCTTTCCACCACCCCGAGCGGCAAGAGCCGGCGCGACGGGTTGGTCCGCTGGACCCCGATCGGAACCTACGCGACGGCGTCGGGCCAGGCCTGCCGAGAGTTCAAGCTCGTTCGCGGCCGCACGGTGCGCGAAATTGGCGTCGCGTGTCGTATCGACGGAAGCTGGGTGGTTGAGATTGCGGTGCAGGCCGACCATCTGCTGCAACCAGCGCCGAAACTGCGCGGTGATGAGCGATTGCTCGGCCGCAAAGCGCGGCAGGAGTTTCTGACCCGTCTTGGCGCCGGAAAGGCCCTCAAGCCGGAAACCGAAGAATCGCTGCTCGAACTGTGGCGACGCTGAGCGACCGACGGTTCGCCGCGCGTTCCCCGTAAAATTAGAATTCGCGGGCCTTGAAGCGGCCCGAGTGAAAAACCATTTGCCTTAATGTGAATGTTATTTACATTCACATTGAAGACGCAGCGGGCCCCCTGCCCGCGTGAAAGGGAGCGCATGTCCGCCATGCGAAGCACAGGATGAGCACGGAAACCGCACACGGCCGGACATTCGGATCCGGCGTTTGGGAATGGCTGGGCCGGGTCGAAGCGACCCTCGACGAGTACGGCAAAGGCGCTTGGATCGCGACGATGGTCGTCGGTTTTATCGTCTTTGT
The DNA here is from genome assembly GCA_022760355.1 of Neomegalonema sp. GTDB lineage: Bacteria > Pseudomonadota > Alphaproteobacteria > Rhodobacterales > Rhodobacteraceae > JALEGB01. Next base: position 15,231 of record JALEGB010000089.1, on the reverse strand, counting down.
TCCCATCGGGCTCGCCGTGCTCGGCTACATGATATGGAGTGGAAGAATGGGATGTAGAGGCAAATGGCGCCGGAGCGCCTTCCGTGGACGCGGCTACAGCGCGCGCGGCGGCAGCGGCAACAGCGCGTTCGACGCCTATCGCGACGAAACGATGCGCCGGCTGGAAGAAGAGCGTGAAGCGTTTGAGGAATTTATGCAGCGGCTGCGCAAGGCGAAGGACCAGGCTGAGTTTGATCAGTTTATGTCCGAACGCCGCGCCTCAAGCGCCGCGCCCGACGCCCAGCCTGCCGGCTAACGGTAAATAACGACTGCGCGGCGTTTCCTCCTGGCGGCGCCGCGCCAATCCTGCGTACAAGGTCGCCATGACGACCGAACCTTCAGATGATGGCGGCGCGCAGGCCCTCATCCCGCCCGAATTTTCCGAAGACCAGGCCGCCGCCATTGGCCTTATCGCCGACGCGCTCAGCCGGGCCGGCGTGAATCTTGCGGCTGGAAACGCCAAGAAACTCAAGGGCGAGCAAGAGGGAAAGACCGTTGCGGTGCTCGGCAAGGCGGGCAGCGGCAAGACCCATCTGCTCGCTTGGCTCGTGGATCAGCTGATCGGCTGCGGCGCCACGCAGATCGTGCAGGAATTCGACTCGCGGAAAAAGAGCGCGAAAAAGGCGGTGACCTTCGCGGTTGTCGCCCCCACCAACAAAGCCGCCAGCGTCCTGCGCACCCGCGGCGTGGCGGCGACGACGATCCACCGGATCCTGTATTCCCCGCTCTATGACCCGGACTATGAGGCGCTGGCGGAATGGCTCAGCGATCCCGCCGCCAATGACCGGCCGGACGGGGTGGCGGGGGTTTCGGCGGACGCGCTGGACCGCGCCCTCGCCTTCTATCAGCGCACCAAATCCTCCGCGGCGGCGCTGGCTTCCGTCGGCCTGCGCGGGGCGGACTTCATCACCGGCTGGAAACGGCGGGACGAGGCGCTGTCGATCGGTCTCGTGGACGAGGCCTCAATGCTGGATGAGCGCGCTCTCGATGATCTGCAGGAGGTTTTCTCCGTCGTCATCCTGTTCGGCGACCCAGCCCAGCTGGCGCCGGTGGGGCAATCCGGCGAGATGGCGTTCGAGAAGCTGCCCGCGGCAGATCGGCATGCGCTCAGCCGCGTCCACCGTCAGGCGAAGGGCAATCCGATCATCGATCTGGCCTACGCTCTGCAGGATGATATCGAGTTCCAAGCCTTTGAGCGGATGATTGAGCGGATCGCCGCCGAGGATGAGCGGGTGGTGATCGAACCGCGGGTGAATGCGGATCTGATGGCTCGCTCGCCGGTGCTGGTCTGGCGCAACAGCACGCGCATTCGCCTGATCGCCGCCTTCCGCGCCGCCCATGGGCTGGGGGACGACGCGTTGGCGCCGGGGGAGCCGCTGATCTGCGACGGGGTCGAGCTGGCGGCGAAAAATCGCGACAAGCGCGTGGATCTGGAACAGGCCGGGCTGGTGAAAGGCGCGCAGGCCTTCTGGCTGGGGCCCGGCAAGAAACCGGGTTTTGCGCGCATCTATGTGGCCGGCGCGCCCTCCCCTAAAATGAGCGCCGCGGCGATCATTCAGATTGAGAAACCGGGCGAGGAGGAGCCGTTCATTCCCACCGCCGCGCGCCAGGGCGCGGTGTTCGTCCATGGCGCGGCCTGTACGGTTCACAAGGCGCAGGGCTCGCAATGGCCGACGGTCCAGGTGTTCGCGCCGGATCTGTTCGCCGCCGCGCGGGCGGGGCGGGTGGAGGCGGGCGCCCCGCTGTGGCGACGCTTAGCCTATGTGGCCATCACCCGCGCGGAGGAGAAGCTGGTCTGGGCCACCCGCTACGCATTGCGCCGCCCGGCCGAGCCGCTCGCCGCCGATGATCTGGACGCCGGCCCCCTGCTTTGAGCGTGGCTAAACAGAGACTCAACAAGCTCTAGTCGCCGCCCCCTCCCCCATCGCCGCCATCACCGCCGCCGAAGTCCGCAACACCGTCGGCCGTGCCGCTGAATTCGACAGCTTGCGTATCCGTTAAGCCCTCGCTCTTCGCCAGCCCGAGCGAGCGCGATGAGAACAGCTGGTCAACTTGGCTGCGCAGCTCGTGATAGTCGCCGCCCAGCCCGGCCGAGGCGAAGCTCGCCGGGCCGCAATGGATCGCATAGGCCCAAAGCATCATGTCATGGTCGCGATGATTGCGACGAGCGGCGGTTTTTACCTGCTCCGCCGTGTAGGTCGACCGGGCCCCATATTTGCGGCGGAGCCGCTTGCGGAGCGCCACAGCGCGCCGGATCCGGCTACGCAAACGCCATCTGGTGAAAAAGCCCATTCGTCTCCCCCTGAGTTCATCGGGTCAGCGCAGGGTGAGCTTAAACCCTTCATGGGAGTTTTCGAAGCCGAGCTGGCCGTAAAAGCGATGCGCCTCCGCTCTGGATTTGTTGGAGGTCAGTTGCACGATGGCGCAGCCGCGCTCTGCGCATTGTGTCACCGCCCATTCAATGAATTTCGCGCCGAGCCCCTGGCCGCGCAAGCTCTGGGCGATGCGGACGCCTTCAATTTGGCCGCGCCATGCGCCGCGATGGCTGATGCCGGGAATGAACGTGATCTGCAGCACGCCGATCACGGCGCCATCGCGCTGGGCGACGGCCAGCAGCTGATTGGGATCGGCGCCGAGCGCAGCGAAACCATCCAGATAGGCTTGGTCCGGCGGATCCGAGACGACCTCGCGCGTGCGGCCAAGCTCATCATCGGCAAGCAGACCAATAATCGCCTCAAGGTCTTGTCGTGTTGCTTCGCGGAAGGCGACGTTCGTCATTTGCGATCAAACCCCAAAAAGCCCGACACGCGTGAGATCGAATAACGGGCGAAGCGGCGTTTGGACCCGCCGCCATGCGTTTCAATAACGCCGCGCTCGAGGATTTCGGATGTCGCAAACTTGCGCAGATAGTCCTCGGGCTTATCCGTATCGACGATATAGAGCATCTCGCCCTTTTCTCCGACGACAAGCGGCGCGGCGAGTTGGTAGTGGTTGCCCGGCTTGCCGTGAGCCTCAATCCGGATGTCCTCCATTCCCCGCTTCGCCATGAACATGCAGACCGCAAGCAGTCGTCGCGAGTTGCTGGCGAACTTTTCTTCAGCCCGAAGATGGGGCAGCGCCTTGGCGCAGATTAGCGCCTCTGGCCGGGTTTTCTTGAACGGATCGTAGGTGCGCGTGAGAGTGGTCGGGCTTTCGCGATAGGCCAGCCCCAGCGCCGTGAACCCGACAAGCACCAGCGCCCCGAACGCCGCCGAACCGAGCACCCAACGCCGTTGCGCATGGTCGAGCAGCCAGGACACCGTCGCCAGGGTCAGCGCAATATAGGCCGGCGCGGCCCAGTTGGGATGCGCCCGAGAAAGCAAGGCTTGGACCACCATTGCGCCGAGCAGAGGCAGGCCGAGCCAGAGCAGCAGCCGGTGCGCCCAGGCGCCGCGCAGCCCGTCCCGCGCCAGCATCACTGCTACGGCAATGAACAGGATTGGACCAAAAATCGCGATCTGCGCGCCGATGAATTCGGCCATTTTGCCCGGGTTCAGGCTTGGCCCCCGCCCCATTTTCGCATTGTCAGCGACATGGCTGATGGAGGCGAAGTCATTCTGCGCGTTCCACCATAGGTTGGGGGCCCATACGAGCAGCGCGGCGAGAATGGCGAGGCCTGGGCCGATCAAGCTGGCGCGCGTGAGGCGGCCTTCGCGGGAGAACAGCGCATAGCCGGCGCAGCCGCCAACGAAGGCGATGATGGTGTATTTTGAGTTGAGCCCGAGGCCGATGGCGACGCCAACGGACGCCCACCAAATCAGCGCGGACCGCCCGCGCGAGTCGCTCTGTAACGCTCGCACCAACGCGTAAAGCGCTGCGGCCCATGCCGCCATCATCGGCGGATCGGTCGACATGACGTTGGAGGAAACGGAAACGGCCGGCAACGTCAGGTAGGCGAGCCCGGCCCAGAAGCCGGTGCGCCCATCAAATAGGCGGCAACCGGTCAGGAAGATGAACCAGGCGATCAGCCCGTGCAGCCATGGAACGAAGAATCGGACGCCAAAGGCCGTATCGCCGAACAGCTCAGTGGATAAGCGGATCAGCCAAGCGGTCATCGGCGGTTTGGAATAGTAGCCGAGATCCAGGGCCTCGCCGTAGCTCCAATACTGGGCTTCGTCGAAATGCAGCGGCGCTAGATTGAAGGTGAGGATCAGCGTGCGGATCAGGCCGAAGGCGAGCACCGCCGCCGCCATCCACAGCGGCCATTGACCGCGCGGCCCTAATTTTAGCGCGGCTTCGCTCGCCCCGCCGCCATTTGCGTTACTCTCGCTCATGCATCGCCCACCCGTAATCCACCAGTGAGCGCGTTCTCCCGCACTCAAGGGCGGGGCGCAAGCGACGGTTGGTTGTCAACATTCCATCTTAATCATGAGATTGACATTTTGCGCTCGGGCTCTGACCTCATAAGTCCGATCCATTGAAAGGCGCGCCCTCATGTCTGCTCTACGTCCCGATGACGCCGTTGCACTTCCCCTGGTGAAATTGGCTGAATATACGCCCCCGCCCTGGTTGGTGGATGCGGTGCGGCTCGAGTTCGCGCTGGACGAAACGGCGACACGGGTTCGCGCGACGCTCTCCCTGCGGCGCAATCCCGACGCCGGGGAAAAAGCGGACCTCGTGCTGGACGGCCGCAAGCTGAAATTTATTTCGGCGCAGATCGATGGCGCGGCGATTACGGGCGATCAACTGCAGATTGACCAGGAGCGGTTGGTCGCGCCGGCTGATTTGTTGCCGGATACCGCGTTTGAGTGGGTGTGTGAGACTGAGATTAACCCGAAGACGAATGTTGCGCTTGAGGGGCTTTACATGTCGCGGGACATGTTCTGCACCCAATGCGAGGCGCAGGGCTTCCGGAAGATCACCTATTATCCGGATCGCCCCGACGTCATGGCGCGTTTTGAGGTGCGGGTGGAGGCGGACAAAGCGCGCTTCCCGGTTCTGTTGTCAAACGGAGATCCGATCGACGAAGGCGACTTGCCGGATGGCCGGCATTTTGTCGTCTGGCGCGATCCGTTTCCGAAGCCGTCCTATTTGTTTGCGTTGGTCGCCGGGGATCTGGCGGTGGATGAGGATCGGTTCACCACGGCGTCGGGGCGTGACGTGCTGCTACAGCTCTACACGCGCCAAGGCGATGTGGGCAAAACGGCTTATGCGCTCGACAGCCTGAAGCGCTCCATGGCGTGGGATGAGCGCGCCTATGGCCGCGAGTATGATCTCGATCGTTTCATGATCGTCGCCGTCGATGATTTCAACATGGGGGCGATGGAGAATAAAGGGCTGAACATTTTCAATTCTAAGTATGTTCTGGCCAGCGAGAAAACTGCAACCGACAAAGACTTCGCCAATATCGAAAGCATTGTCGCCCATGAGTATTTTCATAACTGGACCGGAAACCGGATTACATGCCGGGATTGGTTTCAGCTTTGCTTGAAAGAGGGGCTCACCGTATTCCGAGATCAACGCTTCACTGAGGAAGAGCGGTCAGAGGCCGTTGAGCGGATCGACAGCGTCATTGCGTTGCGCAACTCGCAGTTCCGGGAGGACGCCGGTCCCCTCGCCCATCCGGCGCGGCCGGAGCAATACTCCGAAATCAATAACTTCTACACGGCAACTGTCTATGAAAAGGGCGCCGAAATTGTACGCATGCTGCACAGCTTGCTTGGGCCAGACGGATATCGGGCGGCGCTCGACCTGTATTTTGAGCGCCATGATGGTCAGGCCTGTACGATCGAGCAGTTTTTGCAGTGTTTTATCGATGCGAGCGGCCGCGATCTGACCCAATTTGGCCTGTGGTGGCGGCAGGCGGGGACCCCGCGCGTCAAAGTCGAAGAGAGCTTTGATCCAGCCGCCGGCGTCTATCAGCTGCAGCTCACGCAACACACCCCGCCGACGCCGGGACAGCCTGTCAAGGCCCCTTTGCACATGCCGATCGTGTTTGGCCTGCTTGACGAGGATGGCCAGGAGCTGACGCAGACCCCGAGCACGAGCGCGTCGCTTCACGTCACGGCGCGGGGCTGGCTGCTGGAGATGACAGCGGAAACCGAGACGCTTCAACTTTCCGGGCTGAGCAGTCAGCCGCATCTTAGCTTCAATCGCGCCTTCTCCGCGCCAGTTATCGCCGAGCGCGCCGTGAGCGCCGAGCAACATGCGTTCCTGCTCGCCCATGATCGCGATCAGTTTAACCGCTATGACGCCAAACACGCGCTGGCGCTGGATCTCATTCTTGGGGTGGCCGCCGACATTTCCGAGGGGCGCGCGCCGCGGTCGGTCGATTTCCTGTTCGACTCTCTGGCGAGCGCGTTGGCCGATCCAAAATTGGAGCCGGCGTTCCGAGCTCAGATCATCCAGATGCCGCGTAATGAGGAGCTTGCGGACGCAACCCATGAGCGTGCGGATGCTGGTCGCGAAGGGCTGCGCGCCGTTGATCCCGATGCGATCCATGCCGCGCGGACGCATGTGCGCCGGAGTTTTGCGCTTCGGCATCGCGCCCTGCTGGAGGAGACGCGCGGCGAGATGTTGGTCGCCGGCCCGTACGATCCGGCGCCGGAGCACGCGGGGCGGCGGCAACTGGCGAACTGCGCCCTCGCCTATTTGGCGCAGATTGGCGATGCGCCGGCCTATGAAGCGGCGTTTAAGCAATTCACCGACGCCAGCAATATGACGGATGAGCTGGCGGCGTTGTCTGTTTTGGTGGCGAATGACGCGCCGCAGCGGTTTGACGCGCTGGGTCGGTTCTATGAGCGCTGGCGCAATGATCCGCTGGTGTTGGGTAAATGGTTCAGCGTGCAAGCGACCAGCCCGATCGACAGCACGTTGGAGATTGTGGATGAGCTGACCCGCCATCCCGCTTTCGAATGGCGAAACCCAAATAAATTCCGCGCTCTGATCGGCGCTTTCGCGATGGGCAATCTCGTCAATTTCCACCGCATCGATGGGGCGGGATATCGTTTCGTAGCGGACTGGCTGCTCAAGCTGGACGCGGTCAACCCGCAGACGACGGCGAAGGTTCTGACCGCGTTTGAGACCTGGCGCTGGTTCTGTGATCGGCGTCAGGAAATGATGCGGGCGGAGCTGGAGCGGATTGCGGCGGCGGATGGGCTTTCGCGGGATAGTAAGGAGATCGTCAGCCGGTTGCTCAAGTAAACAGGAACAACCGTCCGGCCCCGCTACCGATGACCGATATAGGCGTCAAAGGCGGCGCGGACGGTTTTCTTCGCCGCCTCAAGCCGTGGTTCAATCGCGCTAAAATCATCGGCGCCTGCGGCGCGGGCCAAGATCCGTTTGACGCCAGGTCCCGCCGCTTCAACATCGAAGGGCGGCTCCATGGCGACGCGGCGCATCTGATGGAGCGCGAACAGCAGCCCGTACGCTTCTGTCAGCTGATCCGCATCATCGCGTGTGAGAAAATTCGCGTCGCCGAGCCTGGCCAGACCCGCCGCTGTCGAAACGCCAATCTCGGCGACGCCAGCCGCGAGCTGGCCGGCCTGCGCGATGAACTCAACATCGATCAACCCGCCATGGCCGTGTTTTAGGGCCCAAAGCCGGTTGAGGTCGGCCGTATGCGCTTGATCCAACCGTTGACGCATCTCAGCAGCAGCGGTGAGCACTTCCCCGGCGGTTCGGGGCTTGGCGAGAGCGGCGCAGGCGGCCTCGGACAGGCTAGCGCGCAAGCGATCTGAGCCGACCAAGACGCGAGACCGGGTCAACGCCATATGCTCCCACACCCAGGCGTCTTCTTGCTGATAGCGCTTAAAAGCCGTCAGCGACGTCGCTAGCGGCCCGGCTTTGCCGGAGGGCCGCAGGCGCATATCCACTTCATACAGAGCGCCCTCGGAAGTCGGGGCGGTCAGGGCCAGGGTCAGCGCTTGGGTGAAACGCGCATAATATTGCGGGGCCGCTACGGGGCGCGGGCCGTCAGATTCTGCGGTGTGATCCGCATCATAAACGACGATGAGATCAACATCTGAGCTGGCGGTCATTTCGCGCGAGCCCAGATTGCCCATCGCCAACACCGCGGCGCCGTCCCCTGGCGGGCCGCCAGCGCGGCGGCGCATGTCGTCGACCACGCGCGGGGCCAACGCCGCGATGCAGACGCTGGCGATGTCTGAATAGGCCGCGGCTGCGACGGTTGGCTCGATCACGCCGCGCAACAGCCCGACGCCGGTTTGAAAGCGCCGCTCCGCCGCCCAACGCCGGGTCGCGTCCAAGCAGTGTTCGTAATCGTCCAGGGGGGCCAGCACGGCCTCAAGCTCCGTCGCAAGCCGTGTCTCCGCTGGCGGCGGATCGAAAAAGTCTGGATCCAGGACAGCGTCGAATACAGCTGTGCGTCGCGCTAACGTTTCCGCCAAGCGTGGGGCGACGGCGGCGACTTCGGTGATCAGATCGAGCAACGCTGGCGTTTCTTCGAACAGCGAAAACAGCTGCACGCCGGCCGGCAGGCCCTGGATAAACCGATCGAACCGCATCAGCGCGCCCATCGGATCGCTGGCCGCGGCCATCCGGCTTAAGAGTTCGGGCGTGAGACGCTCCAGCTTCGCGCGGGCCTTTTCTGAGCGCAGCGCGCGGTAATGGCCGCTTTGCCAGCTTTCGACGAGGCGCGTGGCGGCCTCCGGATCCGGCAGCGCCCGCAATGCGGGTTCAAGGCTAAGACGAGTAGCCCCGCCGGCCGGGCGCGGATCAAACCAAGCGCTGGAGGCGCGCACCTGGTTCATATGCGCCAATGTCTCGGCTTCCAGCGTTGCAAAGTCGGGCGCGCCCATCAGCGCTGCGACACGCTCGCATTCGGCGTCGTCTTCTGGCGCACGATGGGTCTGCCGATCCTCAATCATCTGCAGCCGATGCTCTAACCGCCGGAGGTGATCATAAGCGGCGTCGAGCTTCTGTCGCGTCTCCTCCTCCAGCCGCCCTGCCGCCACCAGCGCTTTGAGCGCGTCGCGGGTGCGGGGCGCGCGCAGGGAGCGATCGCGGCCGCCAAGAACAAGCTGTTGTGTTTGGGCGAAAAATTCTATCTCGCGAATGCCCCCGGCGCCGAGCTTGACGTCATGCCCCCGCAGCATGACCTCTGCGCCGCCCTCCACCTCGCGAATTTTAGCCAAAATGCCGGCGGTTTCCTCGATCGCCGCGAAATCCAGATGCCGGCGCCATACGAAAGGCGACAGCGCCTCCAGATAAGCGGCGCCCGAGGCCGCGTCGCCTGCGGATACTCTCGCTTTGATATGGGCCGCTCGCTCCCACGTCCGTCCCATAGCCTCATAGTAGCGCTCGGCCGCTTCGGTCGAAAGGACGGCCGGTGTTGCGCCTGGATCTGGGCGCAGGCGCAGATCGACGCGCGCGACATAGCCGTCCGCCGTGAGTTCAGAGAGCAGCTTTACAAGCTGGCGCGCCAAGCGCGGAAAACGTTCTTTGGCCGTCCCCTGATCCTCTGGGGCCAGACGCTCCGGGTCAAACAGCAGGATCAGGTCGATGTCGGACGAGTAGTTCAGCTCATGCGCGCCCATCTTGCCCATCGCCAAAGCGAACAGACCAGGCGTCTCAGGCGATAAAGACGGCAATTTCCCGGTAGCGGCTTCGCGTGCAACCAGGCGCGCCATTGCGGCCTGCAGCGCAGCGTCGGCGAAATCGGTCAGGGCGGTGGTGGTCTGATCGAGATCCCAGACCGCCCCAAGATCGGCCAAGGCGATCAGCAGCGCGGCGCGCCGGCGTGCGACCCGCAAAATGCGCATCGCCTCGGGCTCCGGCAGATCCGCCGCCGCTGCGGTTTTCGTGTCGCGCAGCAGTTCGGACCACGTCGCGTCCAGGGGGCGGCCCCAGATTGTGTTGAGCCATTCGGCCTCGCGCTCTGCGGTGCGGCGCAAAAACGGCGCGCCGCCCGCTGCGCCGGCAAGAAGCGCTTGCGCGTTCCCTGTGGGCGGGGCGCAGCGTTCAAGGCAATCATCCGCCGCCTGCTGGTCATATACGGGCGGCGTCGCGGCGACAGCGTCCTGGAAAGTAGCGCCCTGCAAAGCGATATCCGTCATGGCTTTAGGCGGTCGCGCCCGTCAGCGTGTCGGCCAACGCCTTCTCCGCCGCGGTGATGGCCTCGCCCGACTTTGACGGATCTGCGCCGCCGGCCTGAGCCATATCAGGGCGGCCGCCGCCGCCTTTGCCGCCGAGCGCCTCAGCTGCGGCGCGGACCACGTCCACTGCCGAGATCTTGGCCGTTAGATCTTCTGTGACGCCCGCCGCCGCGGCGGCTTTGCCCCCCGCATCGGCAATCAGCAGCACAACACCCGAACCAAGCCTCTTTTTATGTTCGTCGATCAGGCCGCGCAGATCCTTGGGCGAGACGTCAGTCAAGGCTTGGGCGAAGAACTTGACGCCATGAACCTCCTTGGCCGCGGCGCCGCCGCTCTCGCCGCCGCCCATTTCCGCCATCGCCAGCTTTTTCCGCAGATCTGCGACCTGCCCTTGTAGCTGACGACGTTCTTCCAGGAGCCCTTCGACCCGCGCCAGCGCCTCTTCCGGCGCCGCCTTCAGGGTTCCAGCCACGCTGCGCAGGCGTTTATCCTGTGTTTCGAGATAGTCGAACGCGTCCGCGCCGGTCACCGCCTCGACCCGGCGCACGCCCGCCGAGGAGGCGCTTTCGTTCACAATCTTGAGCAAACCGATTTCGCCCGTACGCGTCACATGGGTGCCGCCGCAAAGCTCGAGCGAGTAGACGCCGCCCTTCGGCGCAGTCGCGTCGTTGATCGCGTCGCCGATGCGTTGTCCCATCGCGACGACACGCACTTCGTCGCCATATTTTTCGCCGAACAGAGCGCGCGCGCCGAGCTCCTGTGCTTCATCCGGCGTCATGACCCGCGTGGTCACCTCGCCATTTTGGCGGATATAATCATTCACCTCGGTTTCGACCGTGCGCAGCTCATCTTCGTTCGGCGCCGCGCCATGCGCAAAGTCGAAGCGAAGGCGATCCGCCGCCACCATCGAGCCGCGCTGCGCAACATGGTCGCCGAGCGCGCGGCGCAAGGCTTCATGCAGCAGGTGGGTCGCAGAGTGATTGGCGCGGATTCGATTGCGGCGGCCTGGGGCCACTGCGAAATCGGCGGATTGTTCGACGCGGACTTCGCCCTTGGTCACTTCAATCATGTGGACAAACACGCCGTCCGCGAGTTTGCGCACGTCGGTGATTGTTGCTTCGCCTTTGTCGGTCTTGAGCGCGCCATGATCCGCCTGCTGGCCGCCGGATTCGGCGTAGAACGGAGTCTGGTTCGCGACGAGTCCGCCTTTTTCGCCTTTTTTCAATCGCTTGCGCGCTTTTCCATCGACGACAAGCGCCAAGATGCGGCCCTCGGCGGCAAGCGTGTCATAGCCGAGAAATTCGGTCGGCCCATGTTCTTCCCGCAAGTCGAACCAGATCGGGCTCTCGCCGGCCTCGCCCGACCCGCTCCATGCGGCGCGGGCGCGCGCTTTTTGCTCGTTCATCGCGCCTTCAAAGCCCGCCACATCCACGCTGCGGCCCTTTTCACGCAGCGCATCCTGGGTCAGATCCAGCGGGAAGCCGTATGTATCGTATAGTTTGAAGGCGGCGTCGCCTGGCAGAGGTTGACCGTCGCCGATTTTGCCAAGCTCGTCCTCCAGCAGCTTAAGGCCGCGATCAAGCGTTTTGCGGAAGCGGGTTTCTTCCAGCCGCAGCGTTTCTTCGATCAAGCCTTGAGCCCGCCCCAGCTCAGGGAAGGCCTGCCCCATCTGCGCGACCAGTGATTTGGTCAGCTTCCACATCAGCGGCTCTTCGGCGCCCAGCAAGTGCGCATGCCGCATCGCCCGGCGCATAATCCGCCGCAGGACATAGCCGCGACCTTCGTTCGAGGGCATCACCCCGTCAGCGATCAGAAAAGCGCTCGAACGCAAATGGTCCGCGATCACGCGGTGATGTGTTTTGCCGGGGCCATCCGGATCCGTGCCGGCGGCGCCAGCGGCGGCCTCAATCAGCGCGCGCATCAGATCGGTGTCGTAGTTGTCATGCTTGCCCTGAAGCACGGCGCCGACGCGTTCGAGGCCCATGCCGGTGTCAATCGATGGTTTCGGCAGGTTCTCGCGGCGGCCGTCATCATACTGTTCATACTGCATGAAGACGAGGTTCCAGATTTCGATGAACCGGTCGCCATCTTCATCCGGGCTGCCTGGGGGGCCGCCAGGGATGTGTGGTCCGTGATCGAAAAAGATCTCTGAGCATGGGCCGCATGGTCCTGTCGCGCCCATTGACCAAAAATTGTCAGATGTTGCGATGCGGATGATCCGCTCATCCGGCAGGCCCGCCACCTTTTTCCAGATCGCCGCCGCATCCTCGTCTTCATGGTAGACGGTGACGAGCAGCTTGTCTGCAGGCAGTCCGTACTCCTTAGTGATCAGGTCCCAAGCCAGCGGAATCGCTTGTTCCTTAAAATAGTCGCCAAACGAAAAGTTGCCGAGCATTTCAAAGAAGGTGTGATGTCGCGCCGTATAGCCGACATTGTCCAAATCATTGTGCTTGCCGCCCGCTCGAACGACTTTCTGACTAGTTGTCGCACGTTGATAAGGGCGTGTTTCAACACCGGTGAACACATTTTTAAATTGAACCATTCCGGCATTGGTGAACAGCAGCGTCGGATCATTGCGCGGCACCAGTGAAGAGGAAGGGACGATCTCGTGATCGTTTTTCTCAAAGAAGTCGAGGAAGGTCGCTCGAATATCATTGAGGCTCGCCATAAGCCTTAGTCTCCTCACATCGCCGCCGCACTATGCGCGGAGGGCGTCGTCATGTTGCGCGGGCGGTGGACATAGCCGCGAGCGCCCCGCATCTAGTCGCTTGGCGCGCCAATATGTCAAGATCTCGATATACGCGCGCGAACGCGTAAGCCGCTCTGTATCCACCGCTGATCTAGCGGGCGGCGAAGTTACTGTCCAGCCGAACCGAAGCGCCATGTCGATGCGACGCGGCTGCCGTTTCCGCTTCTATTAGCCGAATAGGAACTAAGCCGGAGTAGCGTCAACGAGGTGTTTTTTGACCTCGAGGGGTATGCTTAGTGGCGGGCGTGTCAGGGCAGCTCAATCACAAACTGACGCCGCCGCGGGACAGGGCGCCTGATGCGCGCTTTCTCGTGCGTGCCGAAGAGGTGTTGACGGCTTCCTTGCAGCCGATCTACTCGCTGCACGATCAGAGGCTGTTTGCAACCGAAGCTCTCATGCGTGGCGTGGAAGAGCTTGGGTTCAGCGATGCGCATTCGGTTTTAGACTATGCCTCGAGCCAGCATGTGTTGCATGAGATTGAATTGCTGCAGGTCGAAAAAGCGATCGCAGCTTATAAATCGCGCAGCCTGCTCCGGAGCGGCTTGCTATTCCTGAATGTGGATGGGCGGATTCTCAATCGGCCTGAAGGCTTCGTTGAAAAGCTGCGTGCAATGTTGGCGCGCCATGGCGTTTCTGAGACCTCCGTAGCGCTTGAGCTATCGGAGCGTCATGATCGCACAGCGAATGCAGAGGTGTCGAAATTCATCGAAAAGGCTCGAAGCGCGGGCTTCGTGATCGCCATCGATGATGTTGGCGTCGGCGTTGCGGATCTTCAGGCGTTGGCGCAGCATCGCTTCGACTATGTTAAGATTGACCGCTATTTCGTTGATGGCGTTGGCGGCGATGCGCGTCTGAGATTCTTTGTGGCGACCCTGGTCGAGTTGGCGCATATGCTGGGCGCCAAGGTCATTATTGAAGGGGTCGAGAACGAAGCCGATTACTTTGCTTGTCGCGACATCGGTTGTGACTATGCGCAGGGGTTTCTAATTGGCCGCCCGACGACGGTGTTTGACGATATATCGCCGAAAGCGTCAGTGCCGCCGCAACGTGCTGATCAGCTGCTGCGGCGCGACGATGACCGATCGGAGATTGAAGCGGCGCTGACGCCAATACCTGCTTTGGTGTGTGGATCGCCCATGTCGCAAGCAATTGCGCGGCTGGCGGATCCGAACGCGCCGAACATCATCCCAATCGTCGATGCGGATAAGCGACCTATCGGTCAGATCCATTTTGAGGAGTTGCGAAGCTTCCTGGCGTCGCCTTACGGCCTGAGCTTACTGCGAAACGACGCCGTAGGTCTGACCGTCAATAACTTTTTTAAGCCTTGTCATCATTTAGAAGTTGATGTCGATGTTGATAAAATGATCGCCTATTGCGCAGGAGAAGGCGACGGATCTTCTGGTCTTGTTCTAACTAAAAATGGCTACTACTACGGATTTATAACAACAATATCGCTGCTATCGGTAGCCAATTCTCGTAGAATTCAACAGGCTCGTGATGAAAATCCGCTGACGCGCCTGCCGGGCAATCGCCGAGTTAACGCATTTCTTGATCATGCTCGTGCCTCTGTTGATGTTTCATCAACTTTGGTGTATTTTGACTTTGATCACTTTAAGCCGTTTAATGACTATTTTGGTTTTAGAATTGGTGATCGGGCAATATTGATGTTTGCCTCATTGCTGAGAAAGTCTTGCCGTAGCAACAATATGACGATTGGCCATATCGGTGGCGATGACTTTTTTCTGGGCTGCCGATCTATGCCGCCGGAAACGGCGGTTCGGTTTGTGCGCGATTTGACGGAGCGCTTCGCGTTGGGGGCGGAGAGTTTCTACAACAGCGACGAGCGACAAAATGGCTATATTGAGACTGTGTCACGAGATGGAGAGGCTCTGCGTGCGCCACTGCTACAGGTCAGCGCGGCTCTACTTCACTTTGAGGCCGGCGTGGCTCCGACCGAGGAAGATCTTACCGTACGGATGGCGCGTCTCAAAAAGATCGCCAAAAGCCGCAAAGATAATTTTGTCGCCCAGGTTATTCGCCGGGAGCGCCTCTTTGAGGACGGCGAGACTTTTCAGGACGTCAAAGTGCTCTCGGAGTTTCGTGAGGCTTAAGCATACAGAGAAGCCTCGCTTCGCCGAGAGCGTCACATAAGCTTTCGCGAAGCTGCCGATCCGCGCAGCTGATGAACATGCGCCATGGCGTCAAATCCACCAGCCGCGCGGGCTTTTTCCAGTGCTGGAGCTAGGGTCGAACCCCCTTCATCAGACGCCGTCAGCCCGGTTTAGGGGCTTGTCGGCTAGAATATCGAGGCGCAGGCGGTGTGGCTCACCGTCAAGCCTCGATATCGAC